>JBGPJC010000157.1:0-7075 GCA_041485165.1 Terriglobia bacterium
CTCCTGCCGCGAGCCGGTGCGGATCCACATGCCGATGCTGGCCGAGCGCACGTGTTCCATGGCCTCGGTGATCACCACCAGGCCGTTGGGCAATACCTCCCGCTGAATGTGGCGCGGTTCATTCATCCTGATTCACTTGTTACCGATCAGACTAAGAAACCAAAATGGAAGGAGCTAAGCCACTGAAACCCAGCTTCTGGCAGCGCTTGCTTCTGGAGATACTACCTCTCTATTAGACGCCGAAAACGGCGGGGACGCAACTGCTCCGTGGCGGGTAGGTAACCGGCGAAAAAACAGCAAGGTGCGGTCAGGCGTGGCCCTCTTCCGGGTTCCTGCGGCCGAATTCGCTGGTGTAGTGCAGGGGAACATCGTAGTAAGTGCCTTTCTCGGGTTCGTAGACCTCGCAAGTGTCGTACGGGTGTGAATAGACGTGCACGGAAACCGCCCGCTGCTCGAACTCAGGCAGGTTCAGCACCTGGTGGACCGGGGCGTGGGGCGCCACCGCGGCGGGATGCGTGTCATTCATCTCATACGTGTCGGTGTGCGCCAAACGGCAGCGGCCAGTGCTGGTGTCGCGCTGCTCGACGCGGAAATTCTGCACCTGCAGCCGCCCGACGGGCACGGCCATCCAGCAATTCTGGTCGCGGTGATTGTGGATCTGGCTGAACTGGCCCGACTCCCAGCAGATGGCCAGGACTTCGAACAGCTCGCACTTGTGGATCAGGTTGCGCGTGTAACTTCCCAGCGACCAGTTCAGATAACGCGTCAGCGTTCTGGGTTCAATGCCGCGGTCCATCAGATATCCGAAAACATATTCCAGGGTGAATTGCGGCTTCGCCAGCGCGGACAGCCCTTTGACCCACTCGCTGATTTCCAGTTTTTCCATGGCGACCTCCTGCTGGCCGATTTCAAGAAAGTATAGCCGCAAAGGCGGCAGCCGGGCGCGTAAATTGTGGCCCGTTGCCCATGCTAAACTGAATCTTTTCCACTTGGAGTGGCGGCTGTGCCGGTCGAACTGCTCGGAAAATCATACAGGGAACTGCGGGACTGGATGGTCGCAGCAGGCGTGCCCGCCTATCGCGGCGCCCAGCTCTATCACGCGCTGTACGCCGAGCGGCGGGGCGACTTCGCCTCGATGACCACGTTGCCGGAGGCCCTACGCGCGCGTCTGGCAACCGAAGCGCGCATCACGCCGCCGCGCATTTCCCGCCGCTACCAGTCTACGGACGGCTCGGTGCGCTACGTTTTTCCCCTGGAGACTTCCGGGGAGCAGCGGCCGGCAACCGTGGAAGCGGTCTTTATGCCTGCGGAGAGCCGCCAGACGATCTGTATTTCGACCCAAGCCGGCTGCGCCGTGGACTGCCACTTCTGTCTCACCGCCACGCTCGGCCTGGTGCGCAACCTCACGCCCGGAGAGATTATCGGCCAGGTGCTGGTGGCGCTTGAGGAGAACAAAGAAAAACTCCTGCCGCGCACGAATGTGGTGCTGATGGGACAGGGCGAGCCGCTGCTGAACTACGACGCGGTGATGGCTGCGGTGCGCATTGTGCAGGATCCGAATGGGGTGGGGCTCTCTCCCAAGCACGTCACGCTTTCGACCAGCGGGATTGTGCCCGGCATCGAGCGCCTGGCGCAGGAGCCGGCGCCGCAGCGGCCCAAGCTGGCAATTTCTCTGAATGCTTCGAACGACGAGCAGCGCGAGCGCATCATGCCCATCAACCGCAAGTACCCGCTGGCGACACTATTGGGCGCATGCCGCCGCTATCCGTTGCGGCCCTGGGAACGGCTGACCTTTGAGTATGTGCTGCTGGGCGGTGTGAACGATTCCACGGACGACGCCCGGCAGGTGGTGCGGCTGCTCTCCGGCCTTCGTGCCAAGGTAAACCTCATCCCGTGGAATCCCGGCGAGCTGCCCTTCTCGCCGCCCGCGGCTGAACGCCTCGAGGAGTTCCGCCGCATCCTCGCCGAAAAAGATCTCCCCGCCTTCGTGCGCTACTCGCGCGGCCAGGACGTCTTCGCCGCCTGCGGCCAGCTGGCGGTCATCGAATCATCTGGCGCCGTGCCCCTCACCTAAGCGGTTCGGCGCGGTAGAGCATCAGGGTATGTTTCGCGGTGGCGGCGAGAGTCATCAACAACATCCCTGCGCCGCCGATGACGCCGCCGACATCAAACAGCCGATAGCTGTCCTCACCAACGCGCACCATCGGCACGCCGGTATAGAAATACAGGGCCAGGTTTCCGACCGCGAGCAGGATGCGCAACTCCGTGGGGCCAAATCCTCCGAAGGACATGTGAAACGTCCCCACGGTATAGGTGGCCAGGTAAACCTCGATGGACAGCAGGTAGTAGACGATCAGTAGGCCGGCGACCACACGCGGGCTCATGTACCCCGATAGCGCCAGCCCGGAGAGTAGAAACAGCGCGCCAAAACTGTCCACGATGTGGTCCACGTAGAAGCCGTAGCGCGGGCGCTGCTGGTTGCGGACACGCGCCAGCGTGCCGTCCAGGCTGTCACCAAACCAATTCACCGCTAGCCAGAAGATCACCAGCAGCAATCCGCGGCGGTCGGTTCGCGCCATCCAGTAAGAAAGACCGGCGCCCAGCATGGCCAGCAGGCTGAGCGTGGTCAGTTGATCGGAAGTCACCCACCGCGGCAACCGCGCGGCAATCCACAGCAGGCATTTCTTCTCGATCCCGGCGAGGAAACTCAACTGGGCGCGCTCGGCCGACTGGAATTTTCCTTCAGGCATTCCGGTCTCCCCCTGGACGTGCTGGACACAGGAGCGTCCGGGCAAAGCGTAAGCCGAGGGTGGCCTGATTGCAAATTGAGAGGCGCTAAAGGGCCGGCGTTAACAGATGCAAATAGGAGAATGTTCAGCGAGCAGGCGAGTTCTTGGGACGAATGCCGATGACCGCCATCATCCGGCCGGTGCGGCCGCGTTCGCGGCGGTGGCTGAACAGAAGATCGGTGCGACACGCAGTGCAAAGGTCGCTGGCGACAATCGCGCCGGCGGGAACGCCGGCGTCAAGCAACTGCCAGCGATTGGCGGCGTGCAGGTCGAGCTGAGCGCGCGGCGGGGAGGGTGGGTGGCCGGGCGGGGACTGAGAGAGCCAGGGCAATGGCGTGGCTTCTTCGCCGCGAGCCAGCGGCTCGAAAGGTCCATCGAACCAATCGCGCGCCGCGGCAAACTGCGCGGCAAAGGCGGTGACCACCTCCGGCCCCACCTCGTAGCAGCACCGTCCAATGGCCGGGCCGAGCGCGGCGACGATGTCGCCCGGGCGCGTGCCCATCTCCATTCTCATTCGCCCCACCGTTTTCTGGACGATGCGCCGCAGCGTGCCGCGCCAGCCGGCATGGACCGCGGCCACCACGCGCTGCCGGACGTCGGCCAGCAGAATGGGCACGCAGTCCGCGGTCTGTACGGCCAGAAGCAGGCCAGGCTGGCGGGTGATGAGCGCATCGCCGCGCAGGCTGCCGGCGGAACTTTTTCGCACCACGTGGATGATGTCGGTGTGCCGCTGGCGCAGTGTGACCAGGGACATCGCGGGCGCACCCAGAGCGGCCAGCAGCCGCGCGCGGTTGGCCTGCAGCGCTTCGCTGGAATCCCACTCCGTCGAGCCGAGGTTGAACACAGACTTGCCGTCCAGAGCGCTGTGGCCACCTTTTCGTGTGCTGAAGCCGTGAACCAGGCCATCAAACCGCGCGAACTCGCCAGCCTGCAAGAGGACGATACCCAGTGCGCGGCGCTTGCTCCAAACGGCAGGCGCAGCCTTACGCCGCGGTGCCGGCGAGCGGCGCGGCGGCGTGTTGCGGCGGAGTTTTTGTGCCGGCGACTTCATCATGCGCAAAACGACAGTATAATCCGTCTGCGGCGTAAACGATTGGCTGGTCTGCCTCCCCCGGCAGGCCTCTACTCACACGCCCCGCCGGAGACATCCAATTGATCGTTGGCCTGGGAACGGACATCGCGGAGATTGACCGCATCGAGAAAGCTATCGGGCGGCACGGCGACAATTTCCTGCGGCGCATTTTCACCGCGCAAGAGATGGCCTATTGCGACGGGCACCGCAACCGCGCAGAGCGCTATGCCGCGCGCTTTGCGGCAAAGGAAGCGGCCATGAAGGCGCTGGGCACCGGCTGGCGGAAGGGAGTCCGCTGGCTGGACATCGAAGTGGTGCGCGCGCCGGAAGGCAAGCCAACTCTTCGCCTGGCAGGGCGCGCAGCCGAGTTTGCGAAAGAACTCGGGGTCAAGAACATCTCGATGACCTTAACGCATTCGGGGAATACCGCCTTGGCGCAGGTGATCTTCGAGGATTGAACGACGAAGAGATTAACACGGAGGAAACAGAGACACGGAGAACACGGAGAAGACAAATAAGAGAGACTATCCAGCGGATATTCTGTGATCTCTGTGTCCTCTGTGTTGATTCGGAAGTTTTTGGAACTCCCTACACGGGCGCGGAGAGTCCCGCCGGGCTGAGCCGCACGTCCAGCCAGGTGTTGGCCGGCCAATTGCCCGCAACGCGCACGCGCAAGTAATTCCCGCTGAGTGCCTCCGTCCATTTTGCGCCCTCCTCACTCCCAGAACGATGCAGCGTCAGGACGCGCAGCATCTTCCCCGCCTGAGCGGCGCGAAACGCCGCACTCTTCTGTGCTCCGAGAGCACGCAGCTCGCGGCTCCGGCGCTGAATGACCACCGCAGGCAAATCCTCGCCCAGCCGCGCGGCTTCCGTGCCAGGGCGCTTAGAAAACGAGAAGGGATGAAGATAGGTGAAGGGCAGCCGCTCGGTGAACTCGAGCGTGAGCCGATGGTCCTCTTCGGTCTCGCCGGGGAAGCCGGCAATCACGTCCGCGCCGATAGCGGCGTCCGGTAGGCGTTCGGCAATCCATTCCACCCGGCGCGCATAGTGCTCGGCGCGATACCAGCGATGCATCGCCGCCAGGATGCGGTCGGAAGCCGACTGCAGAGGGATGTGGAAGTGCGGCGCGAGGCGGCCGGTCCCAGCGACCAGCTCGACCAGGTCTCGGGTCACGTCCATGGGCTCAATCGAGCTGAGCCGCAGGCGGTCGAGGCGCGTCTCGCCGAGGATGCGCCGGATCAAGTCGCCGAATTCCGCGCGTGGTGATAGGTCGCGCCCGTAGCTCCCCAGATTGATGCCGCTCAGGACCACTTCCTTCGCGCCGGCAGCGGCCAGCCGGGAGATCTCCTCGACCACGCGCGCCGGCGGCAAGCTGCGGCTGCGCCCGCGAACCAGTGGAATCACGCAGTAAGCGCAGCGGTTGTTGCAGCCGTCCTGGATTTTCAGCACCGGCCGCGTGCGCCCGCCCTCGCCGCCAAGAACAGGCGCCACAAGCACGTCGGAAATCTCGAAAATATTTCCGGTCAGGATTTTCGCCGGAGCGCTGGCCAGAGATGGCACGCCGCTCTCGAGGGTCGCGAGCGGAAAGAAGTTCCCCGCAGTTGTGGCGGCATCGAGCAGACCGGCGATATGCGCCTGGTGCGAGTTGCCCACCACCCAGGCGACACCGGGCATCGCCGCTAGGTCTTCCGGCGCGCGCTGCGCGTAGCAGCCGGTGGCCAGAATGCGCGACGCCGGACGTGCGGCGTGGAGGTGACGGATGGACTCTCGCGCTTGCGCATCGGCAGCGGCGGTTACGGTACAGGTGTTCACCACGACCACATCGGCGCAGGCTGCTTCGCTCGCGCGGGCATAGCCGCGGGTCAGGAGTTGCGCCTCGATGGCCGCGGCATCGGCTTGCGTCGCGCGACAGCCGAAGTTCTGGATGTAAAACGTCGCCATGGATCGGGAGAGTGAAGCTTGCCCCAGTCAGTATACCAATCCGCTGGCCAAGCTCACCGCAACGCTTCCGGCTCGACCGGGAGGCCCGGCTGGGCTACACTTTGGGAAGGGTTATGAGCAAAAAGCTGACGCGCCAGATTGTTTTCGGAGGGTTCGGTCTCTTCTGGTTGTGGGAAACCTGGGAGACTTACGCGCAGGTCGGTTGGGTGCTGAAGAGCAGTGTCCTGGCCGGCATGACCATATTGTTTTTTGTCCTGGCCATCACCGCCAAGGGCGGTTGAGCGTAATCATCCTCTCCGCGTTGCGGAGGGAATGCGACTGGGTCTCACCCCGGCAGCTCGAGCGCGCGGTACGCGCCTTTGGCAACAGGATCTGTGACGTAGAATCCGTCTTCTTGATCCAAGTCCTGCGGGTTTTCTCCGGCGTGTTGCGCGGCCGCGGCGCAATGCGGGCGCTCCTCAGCGCTGGGGGAAAATCATACCTTCCATCAGGTCGGCGCGGGCCTTTTCGTCCAGGGCGATGACCCGCAAAAGGTCCTGCACCGAAATCATTCCGCGGAAGCCGCCATTTTCGTCCACCACCAGCAAGTGGAAGATCCCGTTCTTCTCCATCAGCAGGATGCAGGCTTCGAGCGGCGTATCCGGCGGAACGGTCACCAGCTCGCGGGTCATGATCTCGGACACGCGCATCCACGCAGGACACTTGTTCTCCGCCGCCACTTTGTCGGAAATGTCACTCTGTGAGACGGCCCCGACCAGCCGGCCCGAGGCGTTTACCACACCCACGGCACGCACCTGTTTTTCGCGCAGGAAGCGCGCGGCGTCATGGACCGTGGTCTCCTCGTGAATGGAAAAGACTTCGCGCCGGGAAGCAATCAAGTCTTTGACGTTCATAGCCCCTCCTGGAAGGAGAGTGGCGGAATGTTAGGACGATTGGCGGCGGGGCGCAACTGGATTCCTGCGGGCGATGGCGCGCCGGTTGCCGCGGCCAAGGGGAGCATCTAGAATCGTGATCCCTGGCGCGTGGCGCCCGCGCGAGTTCCCCGCCGCCGGTCGGACGAGAGGTATGCACAGCCGGGAAGGCGAAAAACAGACGGGGTGGCGCTGGCTGCGGCGCGCTCCGGGGGGATTGTTCCTCGCCCACGCGGCCGAGTCCCAGGACGGCGCGCTGGGAGTCCTCAGCGGCACTTTCAATCCACCGACCTGCGCCCATTTCTTGCTGGCCGCGGAAGCCGCCCGGCAGCTCGCTCTGGATGAAGTTCTCTTCATTTTGC
>JBGPJC010000158.1:0-6991 GCA_041485165.1 Terriglobia bacterium
ACCACCGGCACCGCGGCTTCGGGCGAGAGCCGCGAAGCTGTCCCCAGGACGTAGCGGTCGAGCATAAAGTCGCCGAGCACGCCGATGCGTTTGCCGCGCAGCGCCTTCACCAGCCGCACCAGTTTTCCGTGCGCACTCTTCATTCGGAGGTCCGGGCAACCCTTTCGTTCAGGAACCGCTGGCCGGCGCGATGCCCGCCGCCGGAATCACCGGCGGGCCATGCGGCGCGGCGAGCAGCGCGGCGCAGGCCTCGCGCACCTGCTCGACGGTGACGGAAAGGATACATCGTGGCTCGGGAAAAGCGTAGCAGCGGTCGCCTTTGCAGGGGTTGCAGGGAAAATCGTTCTGCACCACGCGGTGCTCGGTCATCCACGGCCGCCAGGTGGCCGAGTCGGTCGAGCCGAAGATCACCGCGGCGGGGCGCCCGGCGGCCGCGGCCAGGTGCGCGGGGCCGCTGTCGTTGCCCAGGAACAGCCTCGCTCCGGCAATTAGCGCAATTGCTTCGCGCAGATTGAGCGCTTCGGCATCGAACACCACGCTGTGCGGGGCAAACTGCTCGCGGACGCGAGCGGCAATCGCCGCCTCACCCGGACCCAGACGCACCACCGGCACGATGCCATGCGATCCGCGCAGCCATCGCGCCAGATCTGCAAAATGCTCGAGCGCCCAGCGCTTTGTAAAGGTGGCCGCTCCGGGATGCAACACGGCGTAGGCCTGTCCGGAGGCGACCCCGCGCTCGCTGAGCTTGTGCTCGACGCTGGCTCGAGCATCGGGTTGCGGGAAAACTTGCGCCGGCGGAATGGGTCCGCGCGGCAGACCGGTCCAATAGAACTGCGACATGCGGTGCTCGACGGTATGCACCTTGCGCGCGCCGAAAAAAATCTCCGGGGGCGGCACGCGCACGTTATAGAAAAAGTGGAACTGGGAGTGATCCCAGCAGACGCGCAGCGGCGCGCCCGAAGACCGCGCCAGGAACGCGCTGGTCGGCCCGCCGTGCTGGTTGTAGACCAAAGGAAATTTGCGCGCGCGGATCTCGCGGAGGGTTTCGGCTGATCCGTGTACCAGCAGGATGTCGCTGATCGCCGGGTTGCCCTCGAGCACGGCGGCGAAGGGCGGCTCGACGGCCACGGTGATGCGCAGGTCCGGGCGAAACTGGTGCAGGGCAGCGAGCGCGGGAGTGAGCATGACCACATCTCCCAGCGATCGCAGGCGCAGGATCAGAACGCTCGAGCCGGAAGGCAGGCCGGGCAGGATGCCGGCGGGATTAGCTGGCTTCAACGCGGGCTTCGTCCACGAGCATCACCGGGATGTCGTCCCGGATAGGGTAGACGCGATGGCACGTGCCGCACTTCAGCCCCTTTTCGTCCGCGGTGAGCTTCACCGGAGTCTTACAAAGCGGGCAGACCAGAATGTCGAGCAGCTCTTTGCTTACAGCCATGCGCGCCCTCCAAAGCGGACACTCTAACAGACATTTTCGAGCCGAGGCAAATTGCCTGTGATGCAGAAGGCATTCCTGGAGTGCGGCGGCTTGCCGCCGCGATTTTTCTGCGGATTCAAATTTCTGCAGTTTCAACTACGGGTGCGGCCTCTACAAACCGATCCACCCCGCGCGAATCAACCACAACGACCCCAGTCCAACGACAATCCACAACAGCACACCCTGCAGCAACGGCCGCACACCAACTTGCCGCAAGCTTCCGCGCGAAATCCCGGAGCCGATCAGGAACAAGGTCACCGTCAACCCAATTTTCGCCGCCGTAGACAGCGCCGCGTACACCCGTGCCCCCGCAGGCACATACGTATTCACCACCGCCGCCAGGCAGAACAATCCAATAAACCACGGCCACCGAATCTTTGGCTTCGCAGCGGCAGAGGGCCCGGCGCCAGCCGGCGCACCGGGCGAAGAAGCAGCGCTCCGGCGTAACGCAGCCGCCGCCAGCGACAGCGGCACAATCCACAGCGCCCGCGCCAGCTTCACGGTGGTGCCCACGGCCAGCGCTTCGGGGCCGTACTTGGCCGCCGCGCCGACCACCGAGCTGGTGTCGTGGATGGCCAGCGCCGCCCACAGACCAAATTGCGACTGGGACATGCGCAAAGCCGCGCCAATTCCGGGAAAGATGAACAGCGCGACGGAATTCAGCACAAAGACCGTGGCCAGAGATACCGCCATCTGTTCTTCACCGGCTTCGATGATCGGGCCCAGCGCAGCGATGGCGCTCCCGCCGCAGATGGCCGTGCCGGTGGAAATCAGCAGCGACGATTTCCCTGGCACCTTGAGGAGCCGGCCCAGACCCGTGCCCAGCAGCAGAGCGAAGCTGATTCCCAGCAGCGTATAGATGAAACCCGAGCGCCCGGCGCGGATCACCTGCTCGAGGTCCATGCGGAAGCCGAGGCCCACCACCGAGGCCTGGAGGAGCCACGTAGACATCGTCTTCGACTCGCGCGGAAATGGATGCGCAACAGTCAGGCCGAAGAGGATGCCCAGAGCAAGCGCGAACGGCGGCGATACAAAACTGCTCGCCGTAACGATGACGCCCGCGATGAAGATTGATTTTGAAATCATCCTGCTGTCAGGGATTCCGCGCCATTTCCGGACGAGAGAAAAAGAGATGTCTGCTCACCCTGCGCCAGGCTACACCGCCCGCGAACCCGCGCGCGGCATGCTCTTGGCCTGGCCGACACGGAGCGTCACGTGGCCGGTCCACAAGCCGCCGGGGGCCAGTTCGAGGAGCCAAACAGGAAGAATCTGTGAGCCCTGGTAAACGCGCTCAAACCCTTCTTCGGATTCCGTCACGGTTTCAATCGGCGCAATCCAGAACTCGCGCGCGCCGGGCGCGGTGATGCCCACGGAAACATCCTGCCACTCGTCCACCATGCGCAGGTCGGGAGCCGGCGCAGTGCCGGCCCAGCACAGCGGCTGGTGGGCCCCGGCGACCTCGAAATACCGGTCGGGCGCCTCCGGGGCGAGCAGGTTGACCACCAACTCGAGGCCTGCCAGCAGGCGCAGCGACTCGGAGCTGCGGCTGGTGATTCCCAGATGGCAGGCCAGCTCGAACCCCTTTCCGGTGCGCGTAAAGAGAAACGATTTGGAGACGCGAAGCGCGGGCCCTTCGGCTTTTTCTCCCGCGGTAGGCGGGACCAGCGGAGCATCGCAGGTCAACTCGACGCGCTCGGGCGCGCTCGACGACACGGCATAGTTCCACGAGGCCAGCGTGGGGCTTTCTTCCAGGCGGATATTCGCGTAGTCCTCACACGTCTTCGACGCCTGGAAGATCAGCAGGCGGAAGCAGTGGCGTGGCCAGCGGTCGTATTTCAGCAAGCGTTCCAGGCCCTCTTCTTTCACCTTCATCTGCCCGTGGATGGAGGCAACTTCGCCCGCCGCCGGCGTGATTTTCTCGCGCAGTCGCTGGTGATAGGCCTCGGGGCGGCGGGCGACGGAATTGATCAGCGCAACGCCCGGGGGGCGGAAATCGAGCGATGCAATGGTGCCGCCGTCGGATGTTTTCACCAAAGCGGCGTAAGTGTCGGAGATGAAGTAGAGCTCCTCGCGGCCGTCGGCATCGAAATCGAGGCGGTGCGTTTCCGCATAGACCGGAGTGCCCTGCCCGGCGGCGTCGGCCAGATTCTCCGCGTGGATCAGCTCGCTCCACACCGCGGCGCGCAGGTGCGGGGAGTACAGCCCGCCGAAGATGCCGTGCCAGTAGGCGTCATTGCACTGCGAGCGGAGCAGGTGGGTAGTGGCCTGGTCGAGGGCGCGGCGCAGCGGCAGCCCGCGGCGCACCGCCGATCCCACCTGGCGGATCTTTGCGGACACGAGCAGCATTTTTTTATGCAGCAGGTTTGACTCCGGGTACTTGCAGAGGAAACTGCGCCAGTAGCTTCCGCGCAGGAAAGCGAGAACGTCCGGACGAGAGGAAAATTCATCCAGCAGCGCATGGAAGCGTTGCCGCGCCGGGGTCGGCAGGGCCCACTCACCCATCTCCGTGTAGGAAGATGTGGGCAGAGCGGCGCGTCCCAGCGGATCGAGCGTCTCGACAGCCTCGCCGGGGAGCGTGCAGGTGAGCCAGCTCGCGGCACCTTCCAACGCGGTGAAGAAGCGTTCCAGCCAGCCGTTGGCGTAGCAATGCTTGTGCGTCTCCGGCCAGACGCCGAATTTCTCGCAGTCGTCGCCCAGGGCCGCGAAACCGCCCGGGCTTTCGCGCGACAGACGCCGCAGGAATTCGAGCGTCTCCTCGACGCCGCCGAAGGGGATGAGATACCGCAGCGCCTTCAGCCCGGGGATCAGCTTGACGGTGGCGCCCTGTTCTTCCGCGATGTAGCAGCCGTGGAGTTGCGCGAGGTCGAAACCCGCACTCAGGAAGTGCATGTCGTCCACCAGCGTGTAGGAAACGCCGGCAGCGGCGAGCGACTCCGGGAGGTGCGGCTCCCAGACGCGCTCGGTGAGCCACAGGCCGCCGGGCCGGCGGCCAAAGTGCTTCTCCAGATAGTCAGCCATCCGCCGGATTTGCTCGCGGCGGTCTTCGGCGGGGATGACCGCCAGAATGGGCTCGTAGAAGCCGCCGCCAACCATCTCCACCTGTCCCGCGGCGACCATTCCGCGCAGGCGCTCAAAGAATTCCGGGTGCTTGGCCTCCATCCATTCGAGCAGCGAGCCGCTGTAGTGCAGCCCGACGCGCACGGCGGGATGCTTGGCGAGCACCTCAATAAATGGCAGGTAGGCCTTTTGATAGGCGCCTTCGAAAACGTTTTCGAAATTGCCGACCGGCTGGTGCGAGTGGATCAGCAGCAGGAGATGAAATTTTTGCAAGCCGGAGCTCCAAGGGCGCGAGAGTTAAAAGTAACCCAATGCAGCGGCGGCGGCAAGCTGCGCGGCCGGATAAAGGTTTCCTGGAGTGCGGCGGCTCGCCGCCGCGGTGTGAAAGTCTCAGCCCTTCGCGATTGTCAGCCGTCGATCACCGAAGTTCGCGTCTCCCCGGCTCCCGCAAACCTCCTCAGTCTCTCCGCGTGCCGCTCCAGATGCCGCCGCAACTCCGCCTCGGTGGTCTTCGCGGGAGCGAACACCACCGTCAGGATTTCAGTGCAGGCCGCAGTCACCATGGTCCGCGTCGAATCACTGATCGGGCTGCCGAAGGGTCCCGCGGCGTCAGTCAGGACCGGCCGCCCCTCGACACTCCAAATCTGCTTGCCGATGGCCTCATAGGTCTCGCCTGCGCGTCCCAGGCGCAGAGCAACCGGCGAACGCACCTGCCCGCGGTCGTAACTGCCATACGACCAGGCCGTCTCGCAGGAGCCCAGGTTGTTCAGGTCCACGACGTTGGAGATGCGGTAGAGTCCCTTTCCCTGCACCACGCGGCGCAGCAGCGCCTCCGAGGAAGGGCGATAGCGCAGCGGGTCCACGCCCCAGCCGCGGAACATTTCCCGCACCAGGCGCACCGCCTCCAGCCGCGCCAGCGAATCCAGCGTCAACTCGCGCTGCAGCCGCGCGCAGACTTCTTCCACTTCGCGCAGGCATTCCCCCGCGCAGGGCTCGACGCGCACGACGTCGGCTTCAACAACGCCGAGCTTTATTCCAGCAATTTCAATTTTCAGCTCCATCCGCCCCTCGCTCCAGGCAAAGCAGGTTACCTTTGCTATGATGCACCTGTCACACCATGGTTCACCGCAGTGACCAGCCTGCCCCATAATTCCGCCACGGACGACGCGGCCTTCCGCCGCGGCATCGCGCAGTTCAATGCCGGAGAGTTCTGGGAAGCGCACGAATCCTGGGAGGTGATTTGGCTGCCCGCGGCTGAGCCGGACAAGACATTTCTCCAGGGAATCATCCAGGTGTCAGCCGGGTTTCATCATCACCGCCGGGGAAACCCAGCCGGCGCGCGTTCGCTGCTTCGCCGCGGCCTCGCCAAGCTCGAAGGTTTCCCCGCCGGTTACCGCGGCATCGCTCTGCAAGAGTTGCGGCAGGCGGCGCAGCGGTGGCTGGAGGCGATTGAGTCTGGCGGAGGCGCGTTCCCGCAGAGCTTCCCGGAGATTCGTGCCGGCCCACAATTATGAGAACGTAGAGTCTGGAGTGTCCCCTTTGGGGTAGCAGTGCGGAGCAGTTGATTGTAGACTTGTGGGGTAGAGATTCCCCGATGAAAGTCAGCGCCAAAGGCGAATACGCCGCCAAAGCCGTTCTTTATCTCAGCTTAAAGCATCCGTCTCTGGTCTGTATCCACGAGGTGGCCGAGCGCCACAGCATCCCCGTCAAATACCTGGAGCATATCCTGCTGGCCCTGAAAAAAGCCGGCATCCTGCAAAGCCAGCGGGGCGTGCGCGGCGGTTATCGCTTGGCGCGGGAGCCGCAGGCCATCTCGGTGGGAGAGGTGCTTCGCGTAGTGGACGGGAATTTCTCCGGCACGGGCTGCAACGAAGGCAGCCAGCCTGCGGGGTATCTTTGTCCGGAGATGCAAACCTGCGGCCTGAAGCAGCTCTGGCAGGATGTTGGCTCCGCTGTCGATGGCATTTTGTTTCGGACCACGTTTGACCATCTTCGCCAGCAGACCTTGGCCGGCATGGTGCGCAAGCACGACTTCACCGTCTACGAGATTTGATCGGGTACCGCCTTCGCAGACCACTTAGCGCACAAAAGAAAAGGGCGGAGTCACCACGACTCCGCCCGAATGCCTGATCGCTGTAAAACCGCAGATTGCAGCTGAAATGGTGCGGGCTAAACCTTCTTGGCGAACCAGTCAGCGTTGACCGGCGTATAGCTGGCCCACTTCTCCGGCAAATCCTCGAGAGCAAAAATCGCCGTCACCGGGCAGACCGGGACGCATGCGCCGCAGTCAATGCATTCGGTGGGGTGGATGTAGAGCTGCGTTTCGTTGGCAAACTCAGGCTCATCCTTGCGCGGATGAATGCAATCCACCGGGCAAACGTCCACGCACGCGGTGTCTTTGGTGCCGATGCACGGCTCGGCAATCACATACGCCATTTCCCGGTCTCCTCCGCAGAG
>JBGPJC010000159.1:0-6980 GCA_041485165.1 Terriglobia bacterium
ACTCCGACCAGAAATGCCTTCGCTTGCGAATCCACCGCGGTGTCCCATTTATCCAGCGTGATCTCCATGGGGGCTTGGTAGAAAGTCGGCGCCTCGGTTCGCGCATTGCTGACGAAAATATCGAGCGCGCCGAACTCGGAACGGACCTCTTGGAAAATGCGGCTCACCTCATCCGTCTGGCAAATGTCGGCTTGCACGAGAAATCCGTCCGACCCGAGCTGGCGCACTCTGTCCAACGTCGCCTGTGCCGCATCGCGATTGCGATAGTAATGAACCGCCACATGAGCTCCCTCTTCCGCCAGCTTCAGGGCGATTCCTCGGCCAATGCCCCGCGAGCTCCCGGTGATAAGGGCTTTCTTTCCATTGAAGATCATGGCCACCTCCGTTACTGCTGGGTGGCATGGTAGTGCTGTAGCGCGAGACGGTCAACGGGCAGTAGGCTGAACGGCGTTTGCTCGCAGAGGGCTTGTGCTTACCGCATCCGGTAGTGGCCGCGGTCGAGGAACTCAATGAAGCCCAAGTCACGGAGGACCTGAAGCTGTTGTCGGATTTTGTCGCGAACGTGGGCGGCCTCCAATCTAATCCCGGCGAAAGTCCTCGAGCGTAAATCCCCCATCCTTCAAAACCTTGAGAAACAACCCCTTCGGAAGATCTCCGGCGTGAACGGGAATCACCAGCGTCTTTCGAGTGGCATGTTCCAAAACCACATGTGAACCCGTCTGTCTGGCCTTGCGATACCCCTGCCGAAGAAGAAAACGAATGAGTTCGCGAGCGGAAACCATTCAGTCCAGCGCGAGTGTGACCGTTTCGGCGTAAACGGTGCGGGTCGCAGGAACCGGCCTGCCTTTCTTCCGGCAGTGTTGGATGTAAAGCCGCATGGCCTCCAAGATGCTTCTCTTGGCCTGCTCGATGGACTTCCCGAGGCCATAGACGCCCGGGAAATCGTCACTGTAGGCGTAGTAGCGCTTGCCCTCACGTTCGACGGTTATGGGATAACTGTAAAAGGTCATCTTGGCGTCAAGTTTACCATGAAGGTGTGCACTCGGCTGGCGGAACCGCAGCAAGAAGATACCAGTTAAGTCATGCGATAGGACCCGGGGCCGAGGAATTCGAGAAGGCCGAAATCGCGGAGGACTTGAAGCTGTTGGCGAATTTTGTCGCGAACATGGCGATTTCCTGGATCCAATTGAGAGAGACTTTCTCCGAACCTGCAAATATCATCTAGGGAAAATTCTTGTCTCGACAGCGCGCGGCCGGTCTTCAGCTCCGGCATGGGTCCGAATCCCGCCGGAATAGGCCGATGATGCTGCTTCCCGACTCTGATATCATTCGGTCGGGATTAAGCGAAATGGCGCTCAATCAAACTGACCAAACTTGGAAGGAAGTTGTCCGGAACGCCCTGGTGCTTCTTGGGGGCAAGGCCCATCTCAATCAAATTAATACTGCCGTCAAAGACCATCCCAAGACGCGGACTAACCCGACATGGAAGGACACAATCCGACGAGTTGTCCGGCAGTACACGATTTTCAAGCCCGTGCCGCCGGAACGGAGTGGCATTTATGCGCTGATTGAGCAGCCGTCGGTCGAAGCTGCTGCCGAGAAAATGACCGGTACAGAAGCAGACGACCACGGGAGAGCGCAGGGTATGCTCCTGGCTTTGGGGCGTTTGTATGGTTACGAAACCTTTGCACCAGCCAGTGACAGGACGTCAAGGAATTTTCAGGGCCATCCGCTGAGTGACTTGGCCACGATTACGGATTGCTCTCACTTTTGCGGAAAATCCAGCCTCCCGAGGATTCGCCAGATCGATGCCATTTGGCTCACCGAGGACAACGACGGAACGTACCCTGCTTACGCGTTCGAGGTCGAGCACACGACGAGAGTGCGGAGCGGAATTGATCGGCTTGTTGAAATCCCAGATCGCTACGGGGTCAAGTTGTTTGAAATCGCACCAGGAAAGGATGAACAGAAAATCTTCGACACACTCATAATTCAGAATCGGTATCGGAGATTCCGAGAGCGTCTACGTTTCCGCGACTACGTACAGCTCGAGTCACTGTACAACGTCGCGATAAAACACGATGAGTCGATCTCCTCTTTCGGGGTTACTCTACGCCGCTCATAAGGCTCGGCTAAGGCTTTGTCTTTCCTGCGGCGAGCGAACGGTTCCAATACGACTCAAGCCAAATAGATTTCGGTTTCGGTTTTGATGATGAAGAGTGCGTCAGAATCGGAGCGGCCGGAGGCGCGGAATTTTTTCCAGGCATCGTCGAGAGATTCGGCGAGTACGGAGAAGATGACTTCGCGCTTAGAGCGGCCGATGAAATAGAAACGGCGCTCCTGCTGTACGAGTTGGGTATAACCTGGCATTTCATCTGCGCGGATTCTTGCGGAAGAAAGCGCGCTATTGGATCGATCCATAGGATCGGGGAACGGATCAAGAGAAAACTCGAGACAGGAGACAGAAAGATCGACCTGTACCAAATTGGAACAAATGCGGCGGATAGAGAGATTGATGGATTCGAGGGCATAATCGCAGCCAACAGCTTGCCGGCGGAGGCGAAACGCAGTGAGCAGTGTGGTGCCGCCTCCGAGGAATGGGTCAAGGACGATGTCGCCTTCGTTTGAGGAGGCGCGGAGGATGCGATCAAGCAGAGCAAGCGGCTTCTGCGTGGGGAGCTTTCCGAAGCGCTTTTCTTCGCGCCCGGGAGGATGGATCTCCCACACGCTTTTCATCTGCTTGCCGCCGTTGATTTCCTTCATTAGGGCGTAATTAAACCTGTGTCTGCTTTTAGTGCTCCGTGCTGCCCAGATAATCGTCTCAGTGGCGTGGGTGAAGTAACGGCAGGAGAGATTGGGCGGCGGATTGGGCTTCACCCAGGAAATGTCGTTCAGCAGCTTGAACCCGAGCTGCTGCATGGCAAAGCCGACGGAATGGATGATGTGGCTGGTCCCGCTGACCCAGATGGTGCCGTTGGGCTTGAGGACGCGCTGGCAGGCGGCCAGCCAGGCGCGGTTGAATTCGTGGTTTGCTTCCGGGCCGCGCGAACGGTCCCATTCGCCCTTGTTGACGCTGACCATGCGTCCGGCATGGCAGGTGATGCCGTTGTTGGAGAGGAAATAGGGCGGATCGGCGAAAACCACATCAATCGTTTCTTCCGGAATCGCCGCAAGGATTTCGAGGCAATCGCCGTGAAATATTTTGATGCCGCGCTCGTGGAAAACCGGCGCGGGCAAGCCGGGTTTCTGCGCTGGTGGTGGCTCCAATTTTTCTGATGCTTTTGACACTTCGTCCGGCCTCAGAGAGAAGACAGCAAGCGATCCGGATCGTTGATCGGAAGCAGGGAGGTGTCAAGCAGGGGGAGCAGTGCGGGAAGGGTTGGATTTTCAGCTTTGTGCAATTGATTCGCGCCGGGTCAGCCCGTAGCGGCGAGTTTACCTCGCCACATCTCGAATGAATTGGCGGCGTAAAGCCGCCCCTACGAAGCTCCGGTCTCAGCCTCCCACCAGTGTGCGGTCCGGCCAATTCCTCGCATTAGTCGCGCATTCGTTTTGGTCTCTGTGCCCTCTGCGATCTCTGCGCTCTCTGTGTTCAATCTTATTGGGACAGGTGCCGCCGCTCGTTTACACTGGAAGTCCGATGACACGCAGGTTCCACTTTGCCGCCGGCCCCGCCGCCTTGCCGCTGCCCGTGCTGGAAGAAATCCAGCGCGACCTGGTGGTCCATCCCGAGATTGGCGTCTCCGTGCTGGAAGTGAGTCACCGCTCCAAGTGGTTTGAAGGCGTGCTGGCCGCGGCGGAGTACAACCTGCGCACGCTGCTCCGCGTTCCGGACAATTACCGCATCCTGTTCCTGCAAGGCGGCGCGAGCCTGCAATTCACGATGGTGCCGCTCAATTTCCTCCACGGCACGGGGCACGGCGCCGACTACATCATTACCGGGGCGTGGAGCGAAAAGGCGCTGCAAGAAGCGCAGAAGCAGGGCGCGGCGCGCGCGTCGTGGAGCGGCAAGACGGAGGGCTATGTTCGAGTGCCCTCGCCGCACGAACCGGCGCTCGACCCCGCAGCCGCCTATGTTCACTACACCTCGAACGAAACCATCCACGGCGTGCAATTCAACCGCACGCCGTCGGGCGGCGGCCTCCCGCTGGTGTGCGATTGTTCCTCGGACTTTCTTTCCCGGCCACTCGATGTCGAAGCCCACGCGCTGCTTTACGCCGGCGCGCAGAAAAACGCCGGGCCGGCCGGAGTGACCATCGTCATCATCCGCGACGACCATCTAGAGCGCGTCCCGCAGGGGTTGCCGGCCATGCTTGATTTCCGCCTGCTCGCCAAGGAGCGTTCGCTCTACAACACGCCGCCGGTTTTCGGCGTTTACGTGGTGTGGCTGGTCAGCCGCTGGCTGCTCGAACAGGTGGGCGGCCTGGAGCGCATGGCGGAGATCAACGAGCGCAAGGCGCGTTTGATCTATCAGGCGCTGGATGCGAGTGATGGCTTCTACCGCGGGCACGCCATACCGGAATCCCGCTCACAGATGAACGTGACGTTCCGCCTGCCGAGCGAGGAGATGGAGAAAACTTTCTTGAAGGAAGCGGAGTCTCGCGGGCTTACCGAGCTGAAAGGTCACCGCTCGGTGGGCGGCATCCGCGCCTCGCTTTACAACGCCGTACCGCTCGAGGCCGCCGAAGCCCTGGCCGCTTTTCTGGAAGAATTCCGCGGTGAACATGCCGCAAGCGCGAAGCCCTGAGCCGCCGGTCTTCCTACCAGCGCACGTCGCTCTCGACCGGTTGCGTGTAGTCCACGCCTTCCACATCGAAGCCGAATAAATTCTTAAACTCGCGCTCGAAGACGCTGAAATCCGAAATCTGCAGCAGATTTTCCGAGGTCACCTGCGGCCACAGCCTGGCAACTTCGCGCTGCACATCCTCGCGCATCTCGCGGTCGTCTAGGCGAATGCGCCGCGCGTCGTCGAACGTAGGCTGCCGCCCGCCGGCAAGATGCTCGACACACAACCTGCGCATCTGCGCGGCGGTGTCTTCGTCGATTTGCTTCTCGCGCATCACGCGGAAGAGCAGGCTCATGTACAGCGGCACGACGGGAATGGCCGCGGAGGCCTGGGTCACCACCGCCTTGTTGACGCTGATCCACGCGTGCCCGCCGACTCGCGCCGCGAGCAGCGTCTCGAGCCGGCCGGCAGCCTGCTCCAGGTCGATCTTTGCGCGGCCGATGGTGCCGTCGCGGTAGACCGGCCAGGTGACCGCCGGGCCGATGTAGTTATAGGCCAGCGTGCGCGCGCCGTGGGCCAGCAAGCCCTCATCGAGCAGCAGGCGCACCCAGAATTCCCAGTCCTCGCCGCCCATCACCGCAATCGTATCGGCGATCTCGGTGCCATTGGCCGGCTGGATGGTCACTTCCTGCACTTTGTTCGAGCTGAGGTCCACGGTCTTGCTCGAGTAGGCTGCCCCGATGGGTTTGAGCACGGAGTTGTGCACCGCGCCGGTGCGCGGGTGAACGCGCCGCGGCGAGGCCAGGCTGTAGATCAGCAGGTCAAGCGGGCCCATCTCCCGGCGGATCAAGTCCACTGCGCTGCGCTTCACCTCGTCGGAGAAGGCGTCGCCGTTCAGGCTGGCGGCGTAGAGGCGGTCACGCGCGGCGAGGCGATGGAACGCCACAGTGTTGTACCAGCCCGCCGTTGCGGTGCGGTCGCCCTCGGGTGGCCGCTCAAAAAAGATACCCAGCGTTCGCGCGCTGAAACCCCATCCCACGGCGATGCGCGAGGAGAGGCCGTAGCCGGTGGAACTGCCGATGATGAGCGCGTTCTTGACCCCGCCCAACGGGGCAGGCGCGGCGCGGCGCGCCGCGGCGACCTGCGTCTCCACATTGCGCGCGCAGCCTTCCGGATGGGCATTGACACAGATGAAGCCGCGAGAGCGTTGCGTGATTACTTGACTAGGCATGGCGGAAAAAACAGTACCTTGCGAGGTCAATCTTGTCCAGCAGGTCGGACAGGCTGCGGTGCGGGGGAAACTTCGCGGCGGCGAGCCGCCGCACTCCAGGAAATCTGCTACGGCTCGGAACCCACTGCGTCGAGAGAAGACTCAGGCGCCACAGCGAGGGCCGCGTCGTGATAGCGGTCGGTGCGAGGCAGGCGCTGGAGTAGTCCCAGCAGGAAAATTATTGCGGCCGTGCCAAAGAACGCGGCAAAACGAAACCAGGCCAGCTCCACTGTGGCGAGGCCCATCCTGCCGCCCAGGCGCCAGGCGGCCCAGCCGATGAGTTGCGATGGCACCACCGTCCAGAGAGCCACGTAGAACCACGCGCGCTCGGCGCCCTCGTACGCGGTCGAGCGCTTGGCGCGCGGGGTGAAGTTAAGCGCCGTGGCCACCAGGATGGCCAGCGCCAGCGGGTAATAGAGCCAACGATAAAGATCGGCGATGCGCCACTCCCCGGTGATTACGGCAACGGCCAGGCCGATGGCGTTGAGCGCAAACGGCAGCAGCAGGTCCATCCACGCGGCGGTGTAACACACTACGCGATAGGGAAGATTCGGCTGGTGCACACCCCAATGCGTGATGTACGGCTTCAATTCAGCGCCCGGCAGCCGGCCTGCCAGTCCGCGCCAGGCGCACACCAGGGTCACCACAGCGAGCCACCATCCGTGCCGCGCATCCGGTCCGTGCGCGTAAATCGCAAAAGTCAGGTGGCCGGGCAGGATGAAGAAGACCCAAATCCACACCGGGACGTGGAGAAGCCGGTAGTAGCCCTTATTGCGTTCGCGCTCGACGATTTTTTTCATTCCACTTGTCCGGCCGGCCGCAATTCCGCGCTCAGGTTATGTATCGAGGTTGAGCATCAGCAAGCGCGGCTCGGTCATTTCCTCGATGGCGTAGCGCGGGCCTTCGCGGCCGATGCCGGACTGCTTCACGCCGCCGTACGGCATGGTGTCCACGCGAAATGTCGGCACCTCGTTGACCATCAGC
>JBGPJC010000160.1:0-6917 GCA_041485165.1 Terriglobia bacterium
CTGGAGTTGCGCGACACCATCGAGTTGCACGGTGCCGCGCCTGTGGAATGGATCTTCCACTTCGCGCCGGGGATCGAGCCGCAGCCGCTTGATGAAGCGGCCGGTCCACCTGCACCTGTCGGAGGGGCAAACGGGCAAGGTGCTCTTTCGCGGCATTCCGCATGGCGGGTCGGCCCTCTGCTTCTTGGCGTGTGGACCTCGCTTCCTGCGGAGCGGTTGCAGGCCGGGCAGGAAGATGGCTTTGTGGCCCCGCGCTATGGACAGAAAGTCGCCGCGAAAATCCTCAGCTTCCGCGCCGAAGCCCCCGGTACAGTTCGCGCGTCGTTCGTGTTCCTGCCGGATGATGTTTCGTTGACGGAAGAGAGGCACGCGTGAAACAAGTCGTTCAGAATTTGCGCAGCGGAGTAATCGAATTGGCCGAGGTGCCGCCGCCCTCTCTCCGCGCTCCCGGCGTACTGGTGGCCACGGCTTGTTCCGTGCTGAGTCCGGGAACCGAGCGCGCAGCTGTCGAGCTGGGCAAGTCTTCGCTGCTCGGCAAGGCCCTGCGCCGCCCCGACCAGGTGCGCAAGGTACTCGATAACCTGCGGCGCGAGGGTGTCTGGCCCACGGTCCATAAAGTGCGCCAGCGGCTGGAGGTGACCCGGGCGATGGGCTATAGCTGCGCGGGGGTGGTGCTCGAGTCGCGCGAAAGCGCGTTGCGTCCAGGCGACCGTGTGGCCTGCGCCGGGACCGATGCCGCCACGCACGCGGAGATTAATTTCGTGCCGCGCAATCTCTGTGTGGCGATCCCCCTGGGAGTGAAATTCGAAGAAGCTGCCTTCGCCGCTTTGGGCGGCATCGCGCTGCACGCCGCGCGGCTCGGTGAGGCCGCCCTCGGCGAAGATGTCGCCGTCGTCGGACTGGGCCTGGTCGGACTATTGCTCGCGCAAGTGCTGCGCGCGGCGGGCTGCCGCGTGGCGGGATTCGATCCGCGCGCGGACCGCTTGCAGTTGGCCCGCTCACTGGGATTTGAGCGCGTCGCCGCGCCGCGCCGCGAGACGCTTGAAGACACGCTGGGTGCCTGGAGGATCCGCGGCGGGTTTGATCGCGTGTTCATCACCGCAGCTTCTTCGAGCGCCGAGCCGGTGGAGTTTGCGGTCGAAGCGGCGCGCGACCGGGCCGTGGTCATCGTGGTGGGCGACGTCCGCACTGATTTTCCTCGCGGCGCCTGCTACACCAAGGAGCTGCGGGTCTATTACGCGCGCTCGTACGGTCCGGGCCGCTACGATCCCGAATATGAAGAGCGCGGCGCGGATTACCCGCGCGCCTATGTGCCCTGGACGCTGGGACGCAACCTCGGGGCCTTTCTCGATTTGGTCGCCAGCGGTGCGGTGAACATCTCCCCTCTGGTTACCCATCGCCTTCCCATCGCCGAAGCCAGCCGCGCTTACGACATCGTCTCCGGCAAAGAGGCTTCGCTCGGTGTGGTGCTCGAATATCCGCTGGCGGAAACTACCCCGGCGGCGACGATCTCCCTCCGGCCGTTTACGCCGAAACAAGTGGGGACGCTTGGCGTCGCCTTCCTGGGGGCCGGCAGCTATGCCTGCGGGACTCTACTTCCCGCCTTGCGCGAGCATGCCGATATCCGCATGGTCAGCGTGGCCACCTCCCGGGGTCTCTCGGCAAGAAAAGTTGCCGACCAGTTCGGCTTCGCGCGGTGCTCCACCAATTCCGCCGAGGTCCTCGCCGACCCAGATGTGGATCTGGTTTTCATCGCCGCGCGGCACGATGTCCACGCCGCGCTGGCGCAAGCGGCGCTGGAGGCCGGCAAGGCGGTGTTTGTCGAAAAACCACTTTGCCTGAATGAAGAGGAGCTGGAGAGCCTGGTCCGCGCTCACCGCCAGAACCCGCGGCCTTTCCTGGTGGGACACAACCGGCGATTCGCTCCGGCCACACGCGCGGTGAGCGAGTTTTTTGCCGCTGGCCGCGGCGCCGCCCCGCTGAGCATACGTTACGCCGTGCATGCCGGCCCGCTCCCCGCAGGCCACTGGCTGCGCGACCCCGCGCATGGGGGAAGGATTCTGGGCGAGGCGTGCCACTTTGTGGATTGGTGCCTGCATCTGGCCGGCGCGCCGCTGAGCAAACTCTACGCCGTTACCCGGGGAGTGACCGGAGAAGAGACCATGCACGCCGTTCTGGATTTTGCCGATGGCTCGACGGCTTCGATCAGCTATGAAACTTCCTCCCACACCAGCCGGCCCAAAGAAGTTGTGGAGATTTCGCAAGCCGGACGCACCGCTATCCTCGAAGACTTTGCGCGGGTGGAGTTCCTCTCTTCGGCCGGGCGCACTTCACAGAGCTTCCAGGGGAAAGGCCAGAAAGAAATGATCGCGGCGTTTCTGGAAGATGTCAAAAAGGGACAGATGCGCGTTCCATTTTCGTCCTGGGTTTCTTCGGCGCGTGCCACTCTAGGCCTGCTTGAGTCCTCGACCACCGGTCTTCCCGCCTTCCTCGACTCCATTTCCTGATTTTCGCCGTTAGTTCCTGTTTCGAGCTTGCCCGCAGATTAGTTCTTCTTCTGGCCGGAGGCTTGCGGGAGAATAGCAGTCCGGCGGCGCCTCGGCGTCGCAGCACTCGCAAGAGAAGGGGTTCCCGTGCGCATTTCCGTGATCGGTTGTGGATACGTGGGACTGGTGACCGGAGGGTGCCTGGCCAGGGTGGGTCACCAGGTGACTTGCGTGGACGTGGACCCGGCCAAGATCCGCATGCTCGAAGCCGGCCAGATCCCGATCTATGAGCCGCATCTGGAAGAGATCATCACCACCAGCCGCCGCGAGGGCCGCATCTCGTTTACCGGTGACCTGCCGCGGACCATCCGCGAAGGCGAGGCCATCTTCATTTGCGTGGGCACGCCGCCGCTGGAAAACGGCGAGGCCGACCTTTCGGCCATCGACAATGTAGCCCGGGTGATTGCCACGGAATCGCGCGGGCCCAAGCTGGTGATCGAAAAGAGCACCGTGCCGGTGCAGACCGGGCAGCAGCTCAAGCGCGCGCTCGAGGTCTACGGGCGCAATGCCGAGGCCAAGTTTCAGGTGGTATCCAACCCCGAGTTTCTGCGCGAAGGAACCGCGGTGCTCGATTTCATGCACCCCGACCGTATTGTGGTCGGTGTCCAGGAGGAAAGCGCCGGGAGGCAGATGCGCGAGATTTACCGGCCTATCCTGGAGAAAAAATTCGTTTGCCCGGTCCATGCGGGATCCTGCCCGCCGGGTGCGCCGCCGGAGATGATCATCACCACCATCAACAGCGCGGAGCTGATCAAGCACGCCTGTAATTCTTTTCTGGCGCTGAAGATTTCCTACGCCAACGTGCTGGCCGACCTGTGTGAACGGCTGGGCGCCGACGTCGAGGAAGTGACCCGCGCGATGGGCATGGACCCGCGCATCGGCCCGTACTTCCTGCGCGCAGGCATCGGCTTCGGCGGATTCTGCCTGCCCAAAGACTTGCAGGCCTTCGTCCGCCTGGCCGAGCGCGCGGGGATAGACTTCACGCTGCTCAAGGAAGCCGAGAGGGTAAACCGCGAGCGCATCGAGCAGTTCCTGGCCAAGCTCCGCCGGGCGTTATGGGTGCTGAAAGGCAAACAGGTGGGGCTGCTGGGTCTGACCTTCAAGGCCAACACCGACGACATCCGCTTCGCGCCCTCGATGGATATTATCCGCCGTCTGCTGGCCGAAGGCGCTTCGCTGCGCGCTTATGACCCGCAGGCCATGGAGAAGGCGCGCGCCGTCTTTCCCACCGTGAACTATACGGTCGATGCTTATGAAGCCGCTGCCGGCGCCGATGCTCTGCTCATCGTGACTGAGTGGGATCAATTTCGCGGCCTCGACTGGCAGCGCGTGCGCGATTCGATGCTCCGCCCGCTGGTGATGGACGGCCGCAACCTGCTCGACGCCACGAAAATGACCGCCCTCGGCTTCGAGTATCACTCCATCGGCCGGCCCGTGTAGCGCCGGCCGGAATTTATCCCGACAACGGAGGGAGGCCGGCACCTTTCCCTCAACCGGGCTGCCCCGTTTCTTTCCTTCTTTCTCCGTGTTCTCCGCGTCCTCTGCGTTAAATCTTTCGTTTGTGACCCTAGTGGGGGAAAGGCACAAGCCGTTGCATAGCCCCAAGGATGTCTTCGCGAACACGCCGGGCGGCTTGCAGATTATCCTCAGCGATGTATTCCCAGATGTCGGTAATGTCCCGCGCTGCGCCAGGGTGAAGCTCAAAACCCTGGTCGGCGCTCATTTCGGAGAGTGCTTCTTAGGCAGTTCCTTCTCGCGCTGCCGCAAGCTTTCAAAGAAAGCTTCGCCGTCGATGGGTTTCACCTGGCCGCTCTTGATGTCATCGTACCGGCTGTCGAGCATGCCACGCACTTCAGCCACTTCTGCCAGGTACGCTGCCATGGCATCTTCCACCAGATCATCGGTCGGGCGACCGCTCTTGGAGGCCAACTCGGTTAGGCGCGATTGCGTCTCGGGCTTGAAGCGCACTTCCATACCTGTGAGTTTAGAGACGTGAGTCCTCTCTGTCAAAGCAAATGCCCGGTGGCGCAGCCCGCCGGGGTTGTGACCATCGATCCGGTGGTGTGACAAGAACACCGAAAAGCCCCACACGCAAAACCGACCCGTGGGGCACCCAGACTCGTCTCCCTCTTCACGTCCGGGTCACCCGCCGAAAGTGTTTTTTTCAACTCGGACTGAGTTCTTGGCAGGGACACGTTCAGCAAAAAAGCAAAATACACTTCCGATTCTGGAAGCTTGTCCAATAATTCGTAAACGGAATTAAGGTACGAACCTGAAGGCTACGTAGCCGTCTTCGAAATATTTCCAGAATCTACGGTCGGTCACCTAGCGGAATCACGATGCGGGCCGAAATCGAGAAGCACGGGCGTGCTTCTGCAACCATTGCACGGCCTTGTTCGACTGCGGTAGCGGCTGGTTCCCGAGACAGAGGCCTGTCGTGTACGTCTCGGGGTCTCTGCCCTCCAACATCTTAGGATCGTGGGCCAAATAGAGAAGGTACTCGCGGTTCGGCAAAAGGTCATACTTGCACGTTGTTGCCGACACGATGGTCAGATGAGTTGGCAAATCCTTCTTCCAGGCCTGGGAAACCAAGAGGACAGCTGTGACACCATCCGTGCGAGGTACGGCGCGTACCTCGAGTACTCTGGCCACGAGGGCGGCCTGAGCAGCTACGTACGCCACTCGGGTTGACTTGGGCTCAGTACAACGGCAAGCAAGTGCCGGTGGCACCAGCACCAAGCCGCAGACCAGGATAGCAATAACCTTTCGCATCTTTACCCTCGGCCAATTCAATCAGGCGCGCTGGCCCTTCAGGTGATTTTACGCCCGCGAGAAGCTTGGAAATTGCCTTCTGGTGGCGCCCAGACATGACCATTAGCCAAAGGCGACGTCTCGACGTTTGATGAATTGGCCGATAATCCCCGCGTTGTAGGGACCTGCTCCGGACTGCATGAGGCAGGCCTTCACAGTGTGCTCCGCAACATGGGTAGCGCCTGTGACTCCGTTGAGATGGGCCAGCTCATGCACGATCGTTGCAGCCGTGCTCCAACGACCCATGCGAAGCGCGAACTGCGTAATGACGAGGTCCTTGGGATTTGTCGTGGGTACAGTCCAGCCCCAATCATTTCCATTATTCTTAGGATCATAGTTGATCCAGATTGTGTAGTCGTCGATGAGATCGCGAAAGGTCTTGCCGCCCGGCAAGGCTTTGAACTCAGCGTTTCAACCTTTGTCGTCCCGCATTTGGGTGAGCAGGGTGGTTAGAGCTCCGCTCACGGTGTGGAGGTACGCGTCGGGAACGAAGGAAGAACCAGCCGGGCCTATATGACCATTGGTGCTATTGCTTATACAGATCACAATCGACCCCCATTCCGCAGAGGATTTCCGAGTGCAAGCTTCATTGAGCCGGAATTTGCGGTTGCAACTTCATCTTTGCGAATAATATAGGCTAGCCGCCCTTCCGTGTCAAGCTCACATCGTCCTGGCCACAGTTGGGTGGGCGGCTCGGGTGATTTTCTTTTTTTCTATGGACGGCAAACTTTGATGAGAGGATACCACTCCTGCGATTCAGCAAGCAGACCCGAGACGGGTGTGGCCCACGCGTCGTTCTTACCCGTGGGGTTCTGGACGTTGCGGGATGATGGAGTGCGTAGAAAGGGTTGAAGAAGGTGCGAACACGTAAACCCGACGTGTGGACCACCCAGACTCGTGGCCGACTTCATGTGCAGGCCACCCGCCCGCCAACAAGTGAAGGCGGTAGCGGTGAAGGCAGGCACGCTAGGGAGCGGACCACAGCACTTTGCCGTCTTTGCCTAACACTAGATATGGGCCGTTGCTCTCCGCTGAGAGCCTCACAGTTGTTTTGCCGCCTTCGCCGAGCATAAGACACGGCCCATCGCTGTCCACTCCGATGACCTGCCCCCCGAAAACTAGTCCAACCAAAATGTAGCTCCTCTGGGGTAAAACAGCCAGAGAGGAGCAGGAGGATGAAAAAGAGTCGGTTTAGTGAAGAGCAGATCGTGGGGGTGTTGAAAGAGGCTGAGGCCGGAGTACCCATCGGCGAACTTTGCCGCCGGCTGGGGGTGAGCGCGGTGACCTTCTACCGCTGGAAGGCAAAGTACGGAGGATTAGAGGTGAACGAGGCGCGGCGGCTGCGCGCGATGGAGGAAGAGAACGGGCGGCTGAAGAAGATCGTGGCCCAGCAGGCGCTGGACATCGATGCGCTGAAGATGGTGCTGTCAAAAAAATGGTAGGCCCGCAGGCCGAGCGAGAAGCGGTGCGTGTCGTGCGGGAAGAAGCAAGGTTGAGTGAGCGACACGCCTGTGGGCTGATCGGGATGCACCGTGGGAGCTGGCGCTACCAGCAGAGGGA
>JBGPJC010000161.1:0-6714 GCA_041485165.1 Terriglobia bacterium
ATCGGCCAGAATCTCCACGGCCCACTTGTAGAAATAGTCCACGGGCTGGCCGAGAATGGGCCGGAAACGGCGTTCGTACTCTTTGCGCGCTTTATCAAGGTCATCCTTCAGTCTGATGCACAAATCCTTCTGTTCGCGCCCGAGCTTGACGCCTTCCTTGCGGAGCAATTTGATGTCCTGCATGGAAACTTTGATGTGGCGGTTTGCGCGGCGATGCATTTCCTGCTCGTCGGCGGAAAGCGCATGCACATCGAAGGGAGGCGCTTCTTCAACCGGAGGCGGTGGTGCAGCGGGCTCGGCGGCGACTTCAGGCACCGGCTCGTTGCGGTAAGTTCGAGCGGTGTCCATGCCGACTTCGCGGCGCACTTCGTGGGCAGTGCCAGTCCCAACGCGATCCACCCTTGGCGCGGGCGTCTCAACCGGAGCGGGGGCTTCCGCCATCGGCGTGGGCATGGCCGGAGCAGGTGGCGCCACCGGCGCAGGCGCGGGCTCCGGAACGGGAATAGAAACAGCGCGGGTGACGGCCTCGGTGACGCCGGCCGGCGCGCTCTGCGCCGAGGAAGTCACAAATCGCGCCAGAACCTCGAGCGAAGCGGCCAGCGATGCGGCGGCCGTCTGCGCGCGCAGCAGCGCCGGCAGAGAATTTGTGGGACGGCTGCTTGCGCAGGACGCGGCCACGTCGGCGAAAGCCTGCTGCAGCTCGTCGGTCGAACGCTTCAGCGTCACGATGTTGTCGCGCAGGGCCCTGGTAACAGCAAGCTCCAAGGCAGTGGGATCCTGAGCCATGCAACACTCCTCGCGGTGGAAGAGATAAACCCGCAGGGCGATTATTGAAAGGCGGGAGAAAGAAGTCAACCTCAAATCCTACAGAGGGTTCTGGACGGGATGCGCAGGGTGGAATTGAAAGATTGGCCTATTACTTTGCTTTCTTGGCTCTATTGATTCAATGAACCAAAATTCAATGGAACAACTTTGGGGCGCGTTAGTCGCCGCCGTGGCGGACCTGGAGCGGACACGAGTGAAGGGGCTTTGCGCCAATCGAAGGGCGATCGGCAGAATTCAAAACCTCCAGCTATATCCGGCCAAAATGAGGTATCGCGCCAAGTCTCCGCCGCCGCCTTTATTGAGCTGAATGTCAACTAAACTGCGCCGGAAATTCTGATGCACGCGGAGAGGAATGCTGAGCGTAAAGCTTCTGCCCCGTTGGGCCAGCGTTACTCCAGGCTCGAGGTAGAGGCTATACCCTGGTCGCCGAAAACCGGCATTACCTCCAATCCGGTCCCGCAGCGGTAATCCATCGAGGCGAGGGCCAAAGCTTGCTGAGATTCCGCGACTTTGCGAGATTATGTACGAGGATCCCAATCGAAATGCATAGACGTCAGGCACGGATAACGTGACGCCCGCGAGCGGCGACGGCACGGAGGTATGTTCGCGGGGCGTAAGCAAGTACCAGGCCTGTGCGTACCCAGAAAACTTCTTGGAAAAGTTCCAGTGCCCTTGCGCCTGCAGGATGATACCCCAGCCGCCATCCCCCAATTGAATTGACTGGTCCACCGGCCTTTGAACTATGGAGCTGTCTGCAAGAAAAAAGTCGTCCGCTGCCGAGTTGTTCCCCGTAGGCATCTTTACCCCAACCCCCAAGGCGAGATTGCCTCTGGAGTGCTTGGCGAATTCGAAGAGCCACCTTGAAGCCACCAAGCTGATGTCTCCCAGACCAGCGGCACTCACCGTGTGGCGATTGCCGTCCGCATAGAAGCGTGAGTGGGTTCCATAAGAAAATGGCAGCGTGAGTCTCAAACCGAGGCGATCGGTAACGTTGTAGTCCAAGCTCAAGTCAACCGAGTTGGTATTCAGGGAAAGAGGTTTTCCGAACGGCGCAGCACTTTCTTGGACTTTCGTCCCTACGTACCACTGGCCGGCTCCAAGATGCCGGTAGGTAGCGTGCAATTGCCAACGATGTTTCTCAAGCTGAGGATCGCCAATTCCCGCCAACCTGGGGGAAGTGAAGCGTACCGGCATTCACCCTTGGGCAAAGGAACGTGCCGGAACCGCTCCCAACACAAACCCAACCGCCAGGGCTGCCAATGGGCAATACCTGCGTCGCGCCCGCTGCACCATACTGCACCACCTCTTGCCGGAGTCGATTGATAGGGGTCAGGCGCAATCTAACGCCGGCTATGGGAGGTGTCAATGCATTAATTGGGAAGACCAACTCGGCGCAGCAACTCTCCAAAACGTGGATCGTCCCGCAAGCTATCCCAGCGCGGATCCAACTTGGTCCACACCATCCAGTGGGTGCGCTCCTGGACGCCTCGCTGGAGCCACACGAACGCCTGATCCTTGTCACCCAGGCCCGCGTAGACCAGCGCCACGCCGTACGCGGTCACGTATCTTTTCTTCGCAAGCTCCCTCATCTCGTTCAGAACTGTGCGAGCCTCCTGGCGTTTCCCGGCCAGCCCAAGGATCATTCCACGCGCCGCGATGGCCGGTAACCAATTGCGCATCCCCTTCCCGGCCTGCGCGAATGCCGCCAATGCCTCCGCGTACATCCCCTTCTCCTGGTACGACCGGCCCAGCCACAGATGTGCCAGTGGGAGATTGGGGTTCATCTCTAAGGTGGATGTCAGGTGGCGAATCGCTTCGTCGTATCGCCGTGTGTAGTAAAGCTGGAAACCGATGTCCGTCTGAATGGCGGGCGAAAGGGGATCGAGGTTTCGGGCCTTCTGAATCTCGGCCATCGCCTCGCCGGGGCGTTCCATCGCCGTCAAATACACACTGTACCAATGGTGGGCCGTGGCGTAATTGGGGTTCAGCACGAGCGCGTTCTGAAATTCCTGCTCGGCACCCTTCCAATCCCAGTCGTAATAAAACTTGATGTAGGCTAACGAGGCATGCGGCTCAGCAAGCGTGGGGTCCAGCTCGAGCGCTTTTTCCGCTGCCCTTCGGGCCGGGGGGAAACTCTCCTGAGGCGCGAGATAGCCGAAATAGCCGAGCGTCGTATAGGAGTCCGCGAGCCCGGAATACGCCGGGGCATAAGACGGGTCCAGCGCCACCGCCTGTTGAAACAATTCCACCGCTTCGCGCAGCCCGGCTTCATTTCGCCGATTCCACGCGGCGCGGCCCCGCAAATAGGCTTCGATAACGGCGGGCTCGACAGGGTGCGGCCGCACTCCGGCCCGCACCGTCTCCGGGATCAGCTGCGCCTGGACTTGGTGGGCGATGGCAGAAGCCACATCCTCCTGTAAGGCGAGAAGGTCGCGCATTTCCCGCGTAAAGCTCTCAGCCCACAGATGCTCGTCGGTAGGCGCATAAATGAGTTGCGCGCGCACACGCACGCTGTTGCCGTCGCGTGAAACGGAACCCTCCACGACCGCGTCCACGTTTAGCTCGCGGGCGATTTCGGGGACCGTCTGCTTGCTGGCCTTGTAGTGCATCACGGACATTCGCGAGATCACGCGCAGCGACCCTTGCTTGGCCAGTTGCGTAATCAGTTCGTCCGTCAAGCCGTCCGCGAAGTACTCCTGCGCCGGGTCGGCCGAGAGGTTCTCGAGCGGGAGCACGGCCAGCGACCGGATCGGCGGCACGGCTCTCGAAAAGAGCCGCCCGCGCACTGCTCCTACGCCGAGCGCGACCAGAGCAACCACCAGCGCGAGTGCGACCACCATCCATGCAAGCCGCGCCCGGCTCCTTGGGAGCGGCGAGGAAATCGCGGCGGATAGCACCGCCTCTGAAGCTGGCCCTTGCTCCGGAGCAGGAGCCTCCTCGTGGACCGCTGGAATGAAGCGGTAACCTCGGCCCACGACGGTCTGCACGAAGTGCGGCTCCTCCGGATCATCGTGGAGCGCCTGGCGGATTTTCCGGATCGCGGTGTTGATGCCCTGCTCGGTATCCACAAACACGTCTTGGCCCCACAGCTTTTCGATGATCTCTTCCCGCGAGACAAGTTCCCCGTTGCGGCGGATCAGCAGGATGAGCAACTCCATGGGGATCTTTTCGAGCTTCACCGGGCGCCCGGCGTGGCGCAGCTCGTAGCGGGCCAGGTCCAGCTCAAAGTCGGCGAATTGGAATCGGGTCGCGGGCACGGCCCCACGCTCGGCGTAAATGCAAGGCGGATTATACACCCGCCTACCTTCCCTGATTGGCTAACTCCTTGCCTGTAGCCGGGTTCCGGCAACAGGAAACCTTAAGGAAAGCTTCAGCCGCTCTCCATTGCCTCCCTTTTGTTCTTCCCCCATCCTCGCGGTTGCGCTCGGGTCCCCCGAGCAACCTATACAAGGAGGAACCAATGAAAATGAAACGTACTCTGGTGAACCATTTCGCGGCGGCATTTCTGATCCTGCTTTGCGCCACGGCCCTTCGTGCTCAAGACCCGGCTTCCGGTAGAGTCTGGCCGGAAGACGACTTGGCCTATGAGTTCGTCGGGTTGGTGAAAAATGTTCCACCGGCCGGGCCGGGTTTGCCGGCCACTTCCATTCAGTACGGCTACCTGACCTACCTGAATGGCGTCAGCGCCGATCAGCTCTACAACTCCGTCGGTGCGCCGAGCGAGAAGACTGCGCATTTCACCTTCTTCAACGATTCCGTCACGCAACAGATCATCAGCAACGGTGTACTGCGGATGATTATTCGCGAAGGGACGACCACCATTTATTTCGACGACAATCCTCTTGGCGACCGCGACCTCACAGCGGACCCCGCTGCCAACGCGGGAACCTTCCGGCGCGGCGTGGTCGTGCAGACCTCCACGTGGCGTCACCAGGTGATCATCGACCCCACCGCCGCGACGCCCAGGACGGATCTTTTCTTCGTCAATTTCTGGCACCGCATCCAGTCCGCCGACTCCTTCACAGTCGGTGACCAGGCTGTGAAGCTGGGCAAGGAGGGAGACAAGTATCGCGTTTCGCTGGTGGGTGGTCCGGATCCGCTTGGAAAGGCCAACGGCAAATTCATCGGCTATGCCGTTGCCGAAGGCTCCAAGAGATAATGCAATCCGCGGCTGAATGATGCACGGGCTCACGGCTTGGGCCCGTGCACCATGAAACCGGATTTCGAACTCAATTCAGCACTTATGCCGGCGGTTACGCCAATGAAGAACGATACAAAAAAGTCGTGCTACGGGAAATGGCTGGTTTGTTTGTTGGCGGCACTGCTTGTCGGTGTGGGTCGCGGAAGTTCGACGGTAGGCGAGTCCGAGTAACTCGAACACGACGAGATCCGTGTCTTCCGTGTCCAAGGGCATTGAAAACTTTGCCGCAAGCTGGCGGCGAGATCAGGCCGTGGCCATGTGCCCTTGGAGGACTTCCCCAGACAGAAGCACCAAGCTGGACCGGCGAGTTGACGGCGGGCGATCAAAGCCGTCGGCGGGCCTGCAACAGAATGCGCGTGCTCAGGTGGCGCGTTGAATGCGCAGAGCGCAGGGGTTAGAATGGAAGCAGCCAATGGGGGCGACACGGTTTCGACGGAAGCTGTCGCGGCCAGAAGGCATGCCGGGCGCCACCTGCCCGCAATCGGGTGGAAAAACATAACTGCGAACACTGAGTTCGCTCTCGCAGCCTAGACAAACCTAGTCTGCGCGTCTCGCCTGACCAGCCCGCGGGTCGGGGCCGAGGCGTCACTTAGCGGGCTGGCTGACGCGCTTCGGTCCGCAGCGCGGCGGCGAGATCCATCGGACTAGTCGCCGGCGTTTCTGGTCCGCTCTAAGCGGCGGCGGCGAACAGCGGCGGCCCGCAAGGGTGCGCCGCACGTGAACGGGCTAAGCATGTAGGCTTCTGGTGGCAAGGCTTTTCGGACGGGGGTTCGACTCCCCCCGCCTCCAAAGTTTTTGAGCAGCGAAAACATCGTCCCGAGCGAAGTCCACCGTGGCGGACAAGCCGAGGGGCATGCTTCTTTGACGTTTTTCTGTTACATCCTCGAGTGCGCCGACAGCTCTTTCTATGTCGGCCCCCACGTCAAGCAAAGCAATGTAGGCGGATTCGTATTTCCCGAAGCGGCGCGAGCGTCCCGCTGAAATCGTTCGAGGGCCTCATGGTTCTTGGCGAATTCTTTGGGCAGGAATTTCAAGGCCACGAACCGGCGGAGCTTTGTGTCTTCGGCCTTGAAGACGACGCCCATGCCACCGCCCCCAAGCTTCTCCAAGATGCGGTAATGGGAAATCGTCTGGCCGATCGTAACCATAGTTGCAATCCGAGTGACGGCATCTTAAGATTACTCACTTTGACAAGTCAACGTGCTTTTCCACCGGGAATTTGCCGAATGCATAGCTCTTCAACAGAATAAGAGTAGCCAGGTTTTACCATTCTTTGCACTTGACGCCAGCGGAAAGGATAGGGTAGAGTCCGCGGCAGTCCCCCCAAGTGGAATAAGAAACTCTGGCGTTTTTGCGAAGTAAGCTGGAGCGTTGCCCGTTTTGGTGATGTTACGTGGAGGGTTTCTTGAGCCCAGCCCCTCGCTTCATGGCCATTTGTATTCTCTTGTCCGCACTCCTGCTTGTTTTGGTCGGAGCTCATCCCGCCGAAGCACAGATTCCAAGCCAAAACGTCAATATGGTCTCCGGAAGGAACTGGCCGGGGGGAGACCCATTCCTCCAGCGGCAGAATGAACCTTCGATCGCCGTTTCGACGCGCAACCCCTTGCACCTTCTGGCGGGAGCTAACGACTACCGCACGGTCGATCTGGCCGGCCTGTTAAACGAGGGCGTGACCGGCGATGCGTGGC
>JBGPJC010000162.1:0-6567 GCA_041485165.1 Terriglobia bacterium
ACAAAAACCGCCACCATAACCAGGAACAGCCCCAGTGCAAAACGCAGCAGGGCCCCCGCATCGGCGTCACGCTTTTCGTATCCGGCCCCCGCCGGAGCGCCGTTGGGTTTATTCTGCATGGGCGTGCACCCCTTCCATGCGCGGGTCGTGCAGCGGAACCAGCGGATGCTTCTTCAACTGCGCCAGGAACGCCGCCATCCACACTCCGCCGATTCCCAACGGCGCGGCCACGTCCATCCAGTGAACTCGGAGTCCTTCAATCCCGAACCCGGGCACCAGCAGCCAAAAGATGTCCACCAGGCTCACAAAGATGAGCGCACCGGCCACCACCGCCAGCGCGCGCGCCCGGCGCTTGATCCCCCGCGAGAGCAACACCAGAAACGGAATGGCGAAGTGAAAGACAATCAGGAACATCGCCAGCGCCGACCAGCCACCGGCGATGCGGCTGGTGTACCAGGGGATTTCTGCTTTCAAATTGCCCGACCAGATGATCAGGAACTGCGCGAAGGAAAGATAGGCCCACAGCATCACGAAGGCGAACAGCAGGGTCCCCAGGTCGTGGAAGTTGGAGGGGGAAGCCACCTGCGAGAGCGGCTCTCGTTCGGCCAGCAGGCGGGCGATCACGATGGAAAGAGCCAGGGCAGAAAGGACCTGGATGACCACAAAAATCAGGCCATAGATGGTCGAGAACCAGTGCGGCTCGAGCGACATCACCCAATCTATGGCGGAAAACGTCGCCGTGAGGCCGTAGAGAATTAACCCGGGAGCACTGAAGGCTTCCAGGCGATCCGACAGGCCGGGTTCGCCGGTGCGGTCCTGTTCGGACGACCATTTGTTGAGCAGGAATGCCAGGCCGATCCACACCGCGAAGTAGAAGGCAGCCCGGCCCAGGAAAAACGGCGTGTTCAGGTAGAAATGCCTATGCTGGAGCATGGGGTCGGCGGCAACTTTATCCGGCTGTGCCCAGATGTAGAGGCGTGAAATGCCGGCCACCACAGGTAGGAACAGCACGGCCATCAGGAGAAAAGTGCGCGTCCCCGATTCCAGCAAGCGGCGGATCAGGAATCCCCACGCTCCGCCGGTCAGGTGATGCAGCATCACCAGTGCTGTGCAGCCCAGCGGGAAACAGATCCAGAACATGAAGCCGAGCAGGTAGGAGCGGAAAAACTGCTCCGGCTCGCGCAACCATCCGAACAGGCAGAGCAGCAATCCCGCCACACCCACGGCGAGAGCGCGCTGGCGGAAATCTTCCAGTTGCGGCGTCAGTGTCGTGTCGTTGCTCATTTCGGCTGCCGGTTCAGTTTCTCGCGCTCTGCCTCGGGGAGGTCCGCGAGCGTGGCCTGCTGGCTGAGTTGCAGGGCGCGGATATACGCAATGATGCGCCAGCGATCCTCGGGCGAGACGCGCGCAGCATAGCTATACATATTGCCTAGGCCGTTGGTCATCACGTCGAAAAAGTGTCCGGCCGGCGCCTCGCGCAGGCGCAGGATATGGAACGACGGCGGCGGGGGAAAGCCGCGCAGCACAATCATGCCCCGCCCCGCACCGGCGGGATCATGGCAGGGCGCACAATAGATGTTGAAGCGCTCGCGGCCGCGTTCGAGGTCCTTAGGCGTGATGGCAAACGGAAATGTCTTCACCAGCTCGCCGTCCACTTTGCCGGTGTAGAGATGTTCGTCCAGATGCAACTGTCCTCGCGCCACGGTTCCAGCCACCGCCGGGCGCGCTGAACGGCCGTCCCCGAAAAAAGTGCTCGGTTCCAGCGGCTTGTAACGCGGCTGGACGTGCATATCGAGACGGCATCCCGCCACAAAGAGGCCGGAAATCGCGGCGCAGCTCCACAGCGCGAAGCGCGCCCTGCGCGAGCCCGCGTGGAAGCGCGATGTCCCTCTGCAGGTGGACTCAGCTCTCAATTTCCGACACCTCGCGGGAATGCAGTCCCGCCAAAAATTCCTTGGTCTTGGCCAGATCGAACATAGGGTCGCCTGCCTTGATGCACAGGAAAAAGCGGTCGCCGGTGGCCAGCGCAAACCGCGGCACATTGAACACCGGGTGATAAGGCGTGGGCAGGCCGTTCATGGCCAGCATGCCGAAAACGCAGGCCACCGCGGCGCCCAGCACGGTCAGCTCGAAGGTGATGGGGATAAAGGCCGGCCAGCTATTGAGCGGCTTGCCGTCAATGTTGAGAGGGTAGGCGATGACGCTGGCGTAGTACTGCATGAAGAAGCCCCCCACGCCGCCGCAAATTCCGCCGATCAGCACCACCAGTGGAAGAAGCGTGTGATGAAAGCCCACCGCCTCAGCCAAGCCCTCCACCGGGAGCGGCGTGAAGGCGTCCATGCGGCGGTAACCGGCTTGATGCGCTTGCCGCGCCGCGTCCAGTAGCTCTTCCGGGTTCTCGAACTCGGCGAGCAGGCCGTAGATGGGGTGCTTCTTGATCACCGCTTAGACCTCGATCTCCGGGTTGGGATTACGCAGCCGCGCCAGATACGTGGTGCGCGGCCGCGTGTTCAGCTCGGCCAGCAAGCTATAGTTGCGGGTCTGGGCCTTGAGTTTTGAGACCCGGTTGTTCGCGTCATTGATATCGCCGAAGACGATGGCCTCGGCCGGACAAACGGCCTGGCAGGCGGTGACGATTTCGCCGTCGTTGACGTCGCGGTCCTGTTTTTCCGCTTCGATCTTGACGGCATTGATCCGCTGCACGCAGTAGGTGCACTTTTCCATCACCCCGCGGCTGCGCACGGTGACATTGGGGTTGCGCAGCGGGTAGAGGCTCGGCGTGGTCCAGTCCGAATAAAGCTTGAAGTTGAAGCGCCGCACCTTGTAGGGGCAGTTGTTTGAGCAGTAGCGCGTTCCCACGCAGCGGTTGTAGACCATCTCGTTCAGCCCTTCGGGACTGTGCACCGTCGCGCCCACCGGACAGACCAGTTCGCATGGCGCGTTTTCGCAATGCATGCACAGCACCGGCTCGTAATACGTCTCCGGGGAATCCAGGCCGCCGCGGAAGTAGGTGTCCACGCGGATCCAGTGCATCTCCCGACCGGCGATCACCTCGGCCTTGCCGACGATGGGCAGGTTGTTCTCCGCCTGGCAGGCGGTGACGCACGCTCCGCAGCCGATGCAACTATTCAAGTCAATGGCCATGCCCCAGGCGTATCCCGGGCTCTGGAAGCCGGGGTAGAGCTTAAGGGCCTTGGAGGATTCTTCCTCGTGGTCCTGGGCAAACTTGGGGTCTTTGCGGAACACTGCGAGCGTGGCGACGCGGATTAGATCGCGCTGGTCGGCGTTGACGCTCTCTTCCTCTACTTTTTTTCCTTCGCGGTCAACCATGTGGTGATGCTGCGTGGTTGCCAGAGCATACTTTTCGCCGGTTCGTTCAAGCTGCAGGCCGCCGGCGAACCACGGAGATCCGGAAGTGCGCAGAGTGTAGGCGTTGAAGCCCACGCCGTTGCCGATTCTTCCGGCGCGGCGCCGACCGTAGCCAAAATGAACAGTCACGGATTCTGCGGCGTGGCCGAACTGGATCCAGATGGGCGCGCGGACTTCACGGCCGTTCAGGCTGAGCTTGACCACATCGCCATTGCTCACCCGCAGGCGCTCGGCCGTCGTGGGGCTGAGCATCGCCGCGTTGTCCCAGGTGAGCTTGGTCAGCGGCTTGGGAATTTCCTGCAGCCAGCCGTTGTTGGCATAGCGGCCGTCGCCAATCGTCGGGTCGGGGCGGAAGACAATCTCCAGGCCCGGGGCGATGTCCTGCTTGCTGGTCGATGGGAACGCGGCATTCAGCGTCACCGCGCGTGGCGGCAGCGCACTGCCGGTCATCACCCCGTCGTGCAGCGTGGTCTGCCAGAAAGTTTCGAAGTCCTTATTCTTTTCTTTCGCCGGGCGCTGGCTCTTCCAATGCTCGCGCACGATGTCGTGGCCGGAGATGCCGGTCTTGCCCAGCAGCGCGGCCAGCAATTCGTGAGCGGACTTGCCGTCATAGAGCGGAGAAATCAGCGGCTGGAGGATGCCCACCGTGCCGTCGTAGGCGCGGGCATCGCTCCAGGATTCTAGGAAATGGGCCTCGGGGACGTGCCAGTGGCAAAGCTCCGCCGTCTCGTCGTTGTAGAGTCCCAGGTGGATGCGCAGCTTCACGCGCAGCAGGTTGTGCGCGAAGTCTAACTCCGCCGGGGCGTTGAAGACGGGGTTTGAGCCATGGATCAGAAGGAAATCCACCTGGCCGGCCTTGATGTCCGCCACCAACTCGCGCAGGGATTGCATCTGGTCGACCGGCTCGGCTTCGATCGGGTCGGTGTACACCACCGTCTTTCCAACGTTGCCCAGCGCGGCATTCATGGCGTGCGCCAGTGCGTGGACCATGGCCGGCTGCTGCTCGCCGGCGACGATCAAGCATGCGCCGCGGTGTTTATCGAGATCGCGGACCAGTGCGCCGAGCCAGCGCTCGTGTTTACCCACCGCGCCTTTTGGCCCTGCCTGATGCACGCCGATTCCCGCCGCCAGGGCGCGAGCGAAATCCTCTATTTCCTGAGCGCGCATCGGCAGGCGATGGTCGGCCATGGCCCCGGTGTTCGAGGGCGTGCACTCCACCACGTACAGGCGGTTCATCTTCGATTCCGGGCCATCCACGCGGCGGCGCGCGGAGAATTCGCGCGCATAGCGCACGCTGCCTGGACCGGAGCAGAGGAAGTCGGCGTCGAGCGAGATGATTACATCCGCCTGGTCGAAGCGATATACCGTGTTCACCGGTTTGCCGAAGGCCAGACGCGCGCCTTCGTGCACCACGTTGCGGGCGCAAGGCTCGTACTGATGCCACTTCATCGCCGGGAACGCGGCGCGCAACGCGTCAAGCTGGGCTTTCAACGTGGGGGAAGTGACCGTCTCGGTGAGCAAGCGCATCCCCGCGCCCTTGGTGGTGCGATGCGCGTCGCGCGCCGTGCCTATGGCCGTCAAAAACGCCGCCCAACTGCTGATGCGGCCTTCGTGCACCAGCACCTGCGAGCGGTCGGGATCATAGAGCGTGAGCACAGACGCCTGCGCGAAGGAATCCGTGGCGCCCAGACTGCCGGGGTGCTCCTTGTTGCCTTCCACCTTGGTCGGGCGCCCCATGTGGCTTTCGACCAGGATGCCGGTGGCCACGCCGCCTTGCGGCATGGAGGTGGCGTAGAAGAGCGGCTTGCCGGGGATGATCTCTTCCGGCGAGCGGACGTACGGCACGATCTTCTGATCGGGCAGCTTGGTGCAGGCGCTCAGGCCGGCCAGGGCGGCGGAGGCGGCCATCAGCTTGAGAACGTCGCGCCGGCTGGTGCCATCCACTGGCTCCTTTTCCGGGTCGCGGGGAAATTCATGATGCAGGAATTCGCGGTACTCATCGGTGCCGGCAAGCTCTTCCAGGCTCTGCCAAAACTGCTTGCCTCCCGCCTGGCCGAGCCTGGCGCGGATGGCGGCGAGATTCGCAGCGTCGGTCGCGTTGATGGGCTTGGTCATTTTACCGGTGACACGTCGTACAGTTGGTCAGGCTCTGGATCTTGTATTCCTTGACCAGCGCGCGTCCCAGCTTGAGCTGGTCGGCCGGAGGCTGATAGTTGGAGTTGAACACCTCGGAGCGCGGCCGGACGTACAGCTCGGGCTGTTTGTGGCAATCCAGACACCACTTCATGTACAGCGTGTTCGCGCGCCAGGTGAGCGGCATCTGCGCCACCGGCCCGTGGCAGGTGGTGCAGCCGATGCCCTTGTTCACATGGATGCTGTGGTTGAAATAGACAAAGTCGGGCACCGCGTTGACCCGCGTCCACGCGATGGATTTGTCACTGCGATAGCTGGCGCGCACCGGCTCGAGCATCGGGCTGTTGACCCAGATCTGCGAATGGCAGGTCATGCACGTCTGCGTCGGCGGCACGCCGGCAAACGAGGACTGCTCGACCGATGTGTGGCAATAGCGGCAATCAATGCCCAGTTCGCCGGCGTGGTGTTGATGGCTGAAGGGCACGGGCTGGTCTTTGGCGACGTTGACATCGGTGATGTACGGCGAGAGGTCCACGGCGTAGACCGCGTATCCCAGCGCGGCGACGATGAACACGGTGCCGTAGATGGTCACCCGGGCCAGCATGTTGGTGCTGCGTTTGAATATCTGTGGCATCGAATCCTTACACCTTATCGCGCGCTTCCCGCGTGCCGCAAAAACCGCAGCTCTTCACTTTGCTTTTCCTTCCTCGCCCGACTGGTGCAGCAACGTGCGCATCTCCGAGATGGAAATCATTGGCAGATAGCGGATGAACAGGAACAGCAGAGTGATGAACAGGCCGATGGTCCCTACATAGGTGGCCCAGTCCCAGCGCGTGGGGGCGTACATGCCCCAGGCCGAGGGCATGAAGTCGCGGTGCAGGCTGGTGACCACGATGACGAAGCGCTCCAGCCACATCCCCACGTTGACGATCAGCGATAGCGCAAAAAGCAGCGGCACGTTCGCGCGCACGCGCCGCGACCACAGCAACTGCGGGATGGCGATATTGCACAGGATCAGCGACCAGTAGGCCGGGGCATAGGGCCCGGTCATGCGGTTCACGAGCG
>JBGPJC010000163.1:0-6550 GCA_041485165.1 Terriglobia bacterium
CCGCGCATGGGCATCCGCGCCCGGCACGTTGGAACCGACCTCTCCGGCATCGAGTCCCTGGTGACGCCGCGGACCCGCGCCTTCTACGTCGAGTCGCCTACCAACCCCACCCTGCGCTTGGTGGACCTGCGCAAGGCCGTGGACTTCGCCCGCAAACACCGCCTGGTCTCCATCATTGACAATACTTTTGCTTCGCCCGCGCTCCAGCAACCGCTTCGCCTGGGCTTCGACATTGTGGTGCACAGCGCGACAAAATATTTGTCCGGACATTCCGACATCATCGCCGGCGCCGCGGCGGGCAGCGCGGAGTGGATGGAGAAAGTCCGTCAGATGGTGATCTATCTCGGCGGCTCGATTGATCCCGAGGCCGCCTTCCTGCTCGATCGCGGCATCAAGACGCTGCACGTGCGTATGGAACGGCATTGCCGCAACGCCATGGTCATCGCCCGGTTTCTCGCCAGGCATCCCAAGGTGGCCCAGGTCCATTATCCGGGGTTGGCGTCGCATCCCGACCACCGCCTGGCCCGGCGCCAGATGCGGGACTTTGGCGGCATGCTGGCCTTTGACGTGAAAGGAGGGCTGGCGGCGGCGCGGCGCGTCTGTGACCGCGTTCGTCTGTTCTTGCTCGCAGCCAGCTTGGGCGGCACCGAGTCCCTGGTCGTCCTGCCCATGTACACCTCGCACTACCACATGGGCGCGAAGGAATTGCAGGCAGCGGGCGTTTCGCCGGGCACCGTGCGGGTCTCGGTAGGCCTGGAAGACGTGGAGGACTTGATTGCCGATTTGAAACAGGCGCTCGCCTGACCTGTCCGAGCCTGTCCTTTGGTACAGGTAATCTCCCGGCAAGCCTTTCCGTTTGTTTGTGTTGACCCCGGAATCCCCTATCGCTACAATCCCCCAACCTTGTATCCGGTCCCGCGAGGCGGGACCGACAAGGGCAATTTGAAGCGACGGTAAAGTCTTCGAGAATTTCGCGCTTCGCCCTACTGATTTCTGGATTCCGGCATCTGGAACTTTGGTAGGAAGGCGCGTGGTGACGGATGAGATCTAACCGGCTTCTCACACTGGCTGTTTTGGCTGGGTTCGCTGCCGCGGGTTGCGATGACGCGGCGAAGCGCACCGTGCACGTGCGGCCACCGGCAGAAAACCCGGTCCCCGACCTACCCTCCGGCCCGCTGCCTCTCGCGCGCCAGGGGGAACAGTCTGCTCTGCTCTTGGCACCGCGGCCGAGCGTGGACATTCTGATCGAGCAGGTGCAAGCCGCCTTGGCTTCCGGCGAGCAGAATTACCAGGCCGGGCACCTCGATGCCGCGCGGCGGGATTTTGACCGCGCGCTCGATTGGCTGCTGATGAGCGGCTACGACTTGCGCTCGGATCCTCGCCTCGAGGATCTCTTCGACCACGCTGTGGACACGGTGCACGCTCAGGAGGTCGCCGCGTTCCGCGAGGGCGACGGCTTCACCGAGCAGCGCTCCGAGCCCGCGCCGATTGACGAGATCTCCGATCTCACCTTCCCGGTGGATCCCAAGCTGAAACTGAAAGTGGAAGGCGATCTGCGCGGCGTTGCTCACGACCTGCCGCTCACCCTTACCGACCCGGTGCTCTCCTACTTGAACTTCTTCCAGACTCCGCGGGGCCGCGCCATCGTGGCCTCGGGGCTGCGACGTGCCGGCCGCTACCGCGAGATGATCGCGCGCGTTTTGAGCGAAGAGGGTGTGCCGCAGGACCTGATCTATGTCGCTCAGGCCGAGAGCGCATTCCAGCCTGCGGCGCTGTCGCGTGCGGGTGCGCGAGGCGTTTGGCAGTTCATGTCCTACAGCGCGCGGAATTACGGTCTGGGACGCAGCTGGTGGCTCGACGACCGCCAGGATGTCGAGAAGTCCACGCGAGCTGCGGCGCGTTACCTGCGCGACCTCTACCAGATCTTTGGCGACTGGTACTTGGCCATGGCCGCGTACAACACCGGCCCGGCCGGCGTGGCCCGCGCTATCGAGCGCACTGGCTACGCTGACTTCTGGGAGCTGCACAAGCGCAACGCGCTGCCGCGTGAGACGCGCAACTATGTGCCCATCATCCTGGCGCTCACCATCATCGCCAAGGACCCGGCGCGTTATGGCATCGAGTTCGAGCCCGATGCTCCGGTCCGGGCCGACCGCGTCAAGCCCGGCCACGCCATTGACCTCCGCCTGGTGGCCGAAACGATTGACGAGAGCGTGGACAAGGTTAAGGCACTCAACCCGCAACTGCTGCGCATGGTCACGCCGAACGATTCCGCATACGAACTGCTGCTCCCCGAGGGCTCGGCGGAGCGCTTCTTCGCCGAGATTGCCGCCATCCCGCCGGAGAAGTGGGTGCTGTGGCGCCGCCATCGCGTCGAAGAAGGCGAGACGCTTTCCGGCATCGCGCACAAGTTCCGCGTCGAGCCGCGCGCCATTGCCGAGGCCAACGGCTTGGACCCGCGGGCCGAGCTGCGCGAAGGCGACAAGCTCATCATCCCGGCGAACAAGCCCGCTGACATTGGCGCCGGCAAGCTGGTGCGCTACCGCGTGCGCCGCGGGGACACGCTGGCCAGCGTGGCCGGGCAATTCAACGTCAGCCCGACCGACCTGCGCCAGTGGAACAGCTTGCACTCCGACGGCTTGCCGCGCGGGATGACCTTGAAGGTGTATCCGGGGGGAAGACCATCACGCGTCGCGACGTCTCTCCACAACAAGACCCCACGGGGAAAAGCGGCGCACGAGAAATCTCCGGTGCAACCGAGTTCTTCCAGTGGCGGGACCGTACCTCATGCCGTCAAGCAGGGCGAATCCTTGTGGTCCATCGCCCAGGCGTATCGGACCACGGTGGAAGCGTTGCGCTCGGCCAATCGTTCTCTCGGCAGCCGCCCGCTGCAGGTGGGCGATATGCTTATGGTGCCCCAGTCGCGTTGAACGGCGAAAAACCGCGGCGGCGAGCCGCCGCACTCCAGGAAACCCTCATGCACAGATGCGTGCAGCCCGAAGGCCTTTGAGTTATCCCTATCCGGCAGGGAAATCCTTGACGAGAGCAATGGAAGAGGAATAGACTCTAATTCGTAGTTGCAAATGACTGTCAACTGGCTCCTCCGCCATTCGGGGTCCCAGCGAGGTTTTCACCGGGATCATGTTGTCCGCTCTCTTGATCGCTCTGCGTGAGGGTGTCGAAGCCGCTCTGGTGGTCGGCATCGTGCTCGTCTACCTCGGCCGCACCGGACGCGCCCACCTGGCACGCTATGTCTGGGGTGGGATGGCAGCGGCCACCATGGCCAGTCTCGCCGGTGCGCTCGCGCTGGAGCGCTGGCAGATCAGCCAGGACGGCTTTGAGGGCCTGATGATGCTGGTTGCCGCGCTCCTGGTGGTCACCATGATTATCTGGATGAATCGCGTGGCGCGCAAATTGAAACAGGAGATCGAGCAGCGCGTCGAGGCTCTGGCGCAGAAGTCCGGCGCGCTTGCGGGGATGGGCCTGGCGGCGTTCGTGTTCTTCATGGTGGTGCGCGAAGGCGTGGAGCTGGCGCTCATCCTCCGCGCCGTCGAAGCCTCCAGCGAGGGCGCAGCCGTCTGGGTGGGCACATCGCTTGGCCTGGCGCTGGCCGTGGCCACCGGGGTGTTCTTTTTCAAAGGCACGCTGCGCATCCCGCTGGGCCGGTTCTTTGCCGCCACCAGCATCATCCTGATGATTGTCGCTTTCCAGCTTGCGCTCACCGGCGTCCACGAGCTGAGCGAATCGCAATGGATCCCTTCCGGCAAGCAGGAGATGGCGCTGATCGGGCCGGTGGTCCGCCACGAGTTGTTCTTTTTCGTCCTGACCCTGGGTGTGGCGGCAATCCTGGTGCTGCGCGAAATCTTCGCCGGCGCCAGGGCGGCAGGGCCCGCGCCCGCCGCCAATCCCGCTGAGAAGCGCCGCCTGGAATGGGAGTTGCGCAAGCAGCGCCGCTGGATGGTGCTGGCTTCTTCGATGTGCCTGCTGGTTGTCCTGGCGCTGACCGCCGACTTTATTTACACCCAGGCCGCCGCCGCACCGCCGGACGCGAAAATGGTGACGCCGCAAGGCGCGCGGGTCCTGCTTCCTCTCTCCGAGCTGGGCGACAGCAAGCTGCACTTTTATTCCGTCGAGGCGGACGGGGGCGTGGTGCGCTTTCTGGTGATCCGCAAGCCGGACGGCGGCTACGCCACGGCGCTCGACGCCTGTCTGATCTGCGGAGCGGTGGGTTACTACCAGGACGGCCAGAATGTGATCTGCCGCAATTGCTCCGCGCCCATTTACATCCCTTCGATCGGCGAACTGGGCGGCTGCAACCCTGTGGGCTTTGCTTCGCACATCGAGGATGGAAAGCTGGTCTTCGACCTCGCGGCGATCGTCGAAGCCACGCAGAAGGGCCGGAAATAGCCCGATGTTCCTGCGCATCGTGGGCGAATCGTTCGCGCGCAATCCGGGACGCAAGACCCTGGCCGCGGCGGCGCTCATGCTGGGCATGGCCATCACCACCGCCGCGCTGACCGCGGTGCTCGATGTGGGTGACCGCCTGGCCAAGGAATTTCGCGCCTTCGGCGCCAATCTGATAGTGACCCCGAAGTCGGACACCCTGCCGCTGGAAATCGGCGGTGTGGATTACCGCCCAGTCGAAGAAGGAAGCTACCTCCCCGAAGCTGACCTCGGCAAGATCAAGACCATCTTCTGGCGCTTCAACATCACCGGATTCACGCCATTCCTCGAAGTGCCCGCCGAAGTGATGCGGCAGGGTGTGGGGCCGGTGATGCGCACTACGCTCGAAGGCATCTGGGTGCAGCATGATGTGCGCCTCCCCGACGGCACCTCGTTCACCACCGGCGTGCTGCGCACGCACCCGTGGTGGAAGGTCGAGGGCGCGTGGTTCGACGAGGCCAAGCAGGAGGGCGTCGTGGGTACCGAGCTCGCTCGCCGCGCCGGGATCCGCCCGGGTGACACGGTCACCCTGCGCGCTTTGGGACACGAAGTCCCGCTGCGCATCAGTGGCGTACTGACCACGGGCAGCGCCGAGGAGCAGGGCATCGTCGCGCCGCTGCGTCTGGCGCAGGAGTTCGCCGGGCGCCCGGGGATATTCCGCCGCCTGATGGTCAGCGCGCTCACGCGCCCCGAAGACGACTTCGCGCGGCGCGACCCGGACACCCTGACCGGCGTCGAATACGATCGCTGGTTCTGCACCCCATACATTTCCTCCATTGCGCTGCAGATCCGGCAGGTGCTGCCCGGCGCAGAAGTGCGCGTGATCCGGCAGGTGGCCGAGGGTGAAGGGCGGATCCGCTCGCGCGTTTCCGCGCTGCTCTGGCTGGTGAGTATTTCCGCACTCCTGGCTGCGGGCCTGGTAATGGGAGCCACCGCCGCTTCCGCGGTCCTCGAGCGCAGCCGGGAAATCGGGCTGATGAAGGCACTCGGCGCGCCGCTGGGAATGATCTCCTCACTTTTCCTGGCGGAGCAATTGCTATTGGCTTTTGTTGGCGGAGGATTGGGCTACGTCCTCGGAGCAGGGCTGGCGCATTTGCTGGGGCAGGCCGTGTTCGGCGTCCCCGCCACGCAGCGGCCGGTTCTTTTCCCGGTGGTCCTGGGTCTCGCCGCGCTGGTGGCCTTGCTCGGCAGCATCGTGGCCTTGCGGCGCGTCGCGCAGCTCCAGGCCGCTCCGGTCTTGAGGGGCGAATAATGTTTTGGCGCCTGGTGTGGAATTCGGTGAAGGCCGGCCGCGGGCGGATGACCGTGGCGCTGGTGGCTATCGTCAGCGGGGCCGCGGTCACATCGGCGCTGCTCAACCTGCAGCTCGATGCCGAGCGCAAGCTGACGCATGAGTTCCGCGTGCTGGGAGCAAACCTCGTGGTCACTGCCGCACCCGCACCCGGGGCCGCGGAGAAAGAAGCCGTGGTTTTCAGTGAGAGCGAAATCGACAAGCTCACCGCCGCGCGCACAGCGCGCGTGGCGGCGGAAGCACCCTACCTCTACGTGATCGCGCGCGCCGGTGAAGGCGGGAGCCTCATCCTCGCCGGGACTTGGCTGGATGAAGCCCGCCGCCTCGCCCCGTGGTGGAAGGTCGAAGGGGAATGGGTGGCTTCACGACAAGACACCACGCGCTGCCTGGTCGGCCGCCGCGTCGCCCAGCAATTCCTGCTCAAGCCGGGCATGCCTTTTACTCTGCACCACGGCGAACAGCAAGTGCGGCTCGAAGTCGCCGGGATCGTCACCACGGGCGGCGCGGAAGACAGCCAGGTGTTCGTCAACCTGCCCGTGGCGCAACAACTCGCCGCTCTGCCCGGCAAAGTGCAGCTCGCGCAAATCAGCGTGACCGGCTCGGCCGAGGAGGTGCAGCAATACGCCTCGCTGCTGGGAGCGGCGCTGCCGGGCCTTCAGGTGCGGCCCATCCGGCAGATCGCCCAGGCCGAAGGCCAGTTGCTCGGACGCTTGCAGTTGCTCCTGCTCAGCACTGTGGTCCTGGTGCTGGTGCTGACTTCGTTGTGCGTGCTGGCGGCAATGGCCACCCGGGCCATGGAGCGCCGCTCTGTGGTCG
>JBGPJC010000164.1:0-6499 GCA_041485165.1 Terriglobia bacterium
CGCAGGTGTGCGGCTGGGTGGGGCCGGCCATTCCGGTGCACTTTCATGGGCACGACGATTTTGGCGTGGCCACGGCTTGCGCGATTGCCGCGGTTCGCGCCGGCGCCACGTGGATCCAAGCCACCATCAACGGCATGGGCGAACGCGCCGGAAATGCGGACATCGGCGAAGTGGCCATGGCGCTGCACTGTCTCTACAACGTGCCTGTGCAACTGAACTTCGCCAAGATTCGCGAGGTCTCCGAGCGCGTGCGCGCCGCCAGCGGCTACCAGATGGAGCCGTGGAAGCCCGTGGTGGGCAAGAATCTGTTCATCCGCGAGAGCGGCGCGGTGGCCAGCCAGTTCCACATCCCGGAAGCAATTGAGCCGTTCGCCGCCGACCTGCTGCGGGCGGAGCGCGGCATCGTGCTGGGAAAAAAGAGCGGGCTCGATAGCATTGACATTAAGGCCAAGGAACTGGGCTTGGTGGTTCCCCCGGACCGCCGCGCGGTCGTGCTCGCCGCCGTGAAAAAAAGAGGGATCGAGAAGCGCGGGTTGCTGACTGAGGCGGAGTTTCGACAGATTGTCGCCGCAAGCGCGGCCTAGCCAGGATTTCTCACAAGAACAGGCTGCTGGTCAGTGTCCCCAGCACCGCCGCGCGGTGTTGCTGGTAGGGGCACGGCATGCCGTGCCCCTACACTCTGTCGTTTCCGCCGACACAAGCGGTCGCGAGCCCCCCTCTAGCTCACCGGCGCGTTGGAGACCGATTCGAGCGGCTTATTTGTGGAAGTGCGGGAGGACAGCTTCGCCGAATAGCCGCGCCTGCTCAGTGCGGTCTTCGCCCCACACTTCCAGCAGGATGTGCGTGCAACCCGCCGCGCGGTGTTGCTGGTAGGGGCACGGCATGCCGTGCCCCTACACTCTGTTGTTTCCGCCGACACAAGCGATCGCGGGCCCCCTTCTAGCTCACCGGCGCGTTGGAGACGGATTCGAGCGGATTATTTGTGGAAGTGCGGGAGGACAGCTTCGCCGAATAGCCGCGCCTGCTCAGTGCGGTCTTCGCCCCAGACTTCCAGCAGGATGTGCGTGCAACCCGCGGCGCGATATTTCTCGAGCTGCGCGATGCAATCGTCGGGCGTCCCGGCGATAGGACAGACCTTGCGCAGCACCTCGTCGGTGCAGGCGCGCGTGGCGGCTTTGCGGCCGCCGCTCTCCATAGCATCGGCGATGGGTTGCAGCTCTTCGCGCGTCAGGCCGGCTTTCTCGAGCAACACGTCGGCGGAGCCGCGGATGTTTTGCACTTTGTTGGCCAGGTACATGGCCGCCATTTCGCGTGCGCCTTCCCTTCCCCGGGAACGATCTTTGTGGATGCTGCCGACAATCACCCCGCCCAGGTCGAGCGTCGCTGGATCCTTGCCTGCTTTCTTTGCGCCTTCTTCCATGAAGGCGCGGGAGTAGCGGATGAAATCCGGCGTGGTGATGCTGGCGGTGAGCAGGCCGTCGGAGTGGGAGCCTGCCAGGCGCTGCAGGACCGGACCTGTGGCGCCCACGTATATCGGCACGGAAAAGCGCGGCACGTGCGCATCAGCGCGTAACGCCGGCAACTGCGCCGAAAACGCCTTGCCCTCGAAGTTAAACTCCTGGCCGCTGAGCGCGCCGCGGACAATGTCGATACTCTCGCGCATTACCGTTCCGGGGCCAACGGCGGCACCCTTTTCGCCCTCCCCAATTTCTTTCATGAAAATTTTCGAGGCGCCCAGGCCCAGCAGGAATCGTCCCGGCCCGGCAGCTTCCTGCAGGACGCGCGCTTCCATGGCGATCTGGATGGGGTGGCGCGTGTAGGGAGAAATGATGCCCCAGCCGATGGGGATCCTTTTTGTTTCGCGGGCCACGATGGCGGTGATGGCGGTGGAAGACCGCGCTTCAAACGAATGTTTGCGCCACCAGGGGTAAGCTTCGGCCAGCCAAAAGGTGTCAAACCCGGCGCGCTCACATGCCTGGGCCATGTGCACGGTCTCGTTCAGCGGCTCCATGCTGAGTTGCAGAACTCCGATGCGGAATGGGACGGTCATTTTTCTCTCATTTCTCCGTTTGCAAGATGTGAGGCGTCAGGGATTGGTCCAGGAATGTTCCAGGCCCTTGACCAACGCCCACAGCGCGCGGTTGAGCGGTGTAGGCACCCCGGCTTTTTCTCCCATCTTGACGATGGCGCCGTTCATAAAATCTACTTCGGTGACGCGGTGCGCGAGCACGTCCTGGAGCATGCTGGATTTGTGCTTCCCCGGCGCGTTGGCGGCATAGCGCACCATCTGCTTGGGGTCGTCGTGGAGCGTAATCCCCAGCGCCGCGGCGACGGCCAGGCCTTCGTCAATCACGGCGTCGAACAGGGCGCCGGTGGGTTCGAAAAATGTTGCCGCGCCGTGGTGCAGGCAGGTGAGCGCGCCGACCGAGTTAGTCGAGGCGTTGAAAATCAGTTTGCTCCACTGCGCGCCGCGGGCGTCTTCGAGCGCCACGGTCTTGAGCCCGGCCTTGTTCAGAACTTCGGCCAGCTCGTTGACCATGCGCATCGGCGTCGCGCTGGGTTCGAAGGGGCCGATCCAGGTGTTGCCGGCGATGTCGTAGCCCACGTGGCCGGGCTCGATCAAGTGTCCGGCGGGAAAGGTGGTGCCGCGGATGACGTACTTCACGTGTTCGGCGAGGATCTCTTCGTTGCCCACGCCGTTCTGCACCGAACAGACCGCGCTGGATTCATCGAAGACGTGCGCGGTGAGGCCGATGGCCCCGCGGGTGTGCGTGCTCTTGGTGGCGATGATGCCGTAATCGCAGTGCGGAATGTCCTGCGGGCGCGTGGTGGCGGTCAGGCGCGCGGTAAATTCCGCGGCGCCGGAGATGCGCAACCCGCTCTGGTTGATCTTCTCGACGTGGGGAGCGGCGATGTCGAAGCCGTAGACCTCCACTCCTTCGACCCGCGCCAGGTGCGCCCCGAAGATGCTGCCGATAGCGCCGCAGCCGATGATGCAAACCTTCATGCCGGGCGCTCCTCACCGGTGTAAAACTTCCAGGGGATGGTCGCCAGGCACTCGCCTTCTTTCTTGCCGACGCGATACATGTCCTGGGTGTAGAGACAGACTTTACCTTCCTGGTCCACCACCTGGGGATGGAAAGAGAAAACCATGTTTTCGCGGAGCACGGCATTACTCTTTGCGCCGATGGCCGGGTATTCAAGCATGGTGGTGCCGATGGAGTGGCCGGAGAGATGGCCGAGACCAAATCCATACCTGGCAAAGATGTCGGCCGCAGCGCGGTGGACTGCGCTGATTGGTTCGCCCTCGCGCATGCACAAACGCGCAGCTTCCAGCGCTTGCGGGTAGGCTTCCGCCATCTTCGCCGTGCGCAGGCTAATCTTCCCGCGGATCAGCGGGCGGGAAAATTCCACCCAGTAGCCTTCCGGTCCGGTAATTTCGAGCGAGTAAAGCAGCAAGTCGTCGGCGTTTACGCGGCGATCTCCGGGGATTTTGAAAAAGGCTTCCGCTTCACCGCCCGTCCCGGAAAGCAGGATGTTCATCATGCGCGGGCCGGCGCCGCGAGCGAAAAATAGCTCAACCGCCGGCGCCATGATCTCCGCCTCGGTCTTGCCGGGCTCGTAGGCTTTCACCAGCTCCCAGAAACCTTCGAAGATGATGGCCATGGTGCGGCGGATGGCTTCCATCTCGATTTCGCTCTTCACCGCGCGGATCATGTCGAAGGCCGCGTCGAAATTAATCATCTCGAAAGCCGCGCCTTCCAGGGCGCGGTAGTCGCGCACCGGCATTACGAAGTTCATGCCGTGGAAGCCCACGCGCTTCCAGTGCCGGCCCTCGGCATACTCGCGCAGCCATTTGCCGGGGACGTCAGCCCACACGTGCGTGCGGACCCAGGGCTTGGACTTGTCGCCGATCCAGCGGGCCTCGCTGGGGAAAATCAGTTGCGGGTCGCCTTCCAGTGGGAAGAGCACATAGACGTAGCGGTGCACAATTTCGAAGCCGGACATGTAACGCACCGCGCCCTCGAAGCCGGAGTACTGATTGCCGCAGACCACCAGCGCTTCGAGGTGTTCCTGCGCCATGCCCTCGCGGATGATCCGGTAGCGCCGCTCGATCTCCGCGGGAGTCATCCCCGAGTGGACAGCCAACTGCATTACCGGCGAGCCCATGATTGCTGCTCCGCCTCCTGGCTCACTGCGCGCCGCAAATCTCGGCGATGGTGAGGGCGTAAATCCGGGTGATGTTGAGCAGCGTGGCGATGGCGACTTTTTCTCCCTCGGCGTCACGCGGGCCGCTGGAGGGGCCGTAATTCACGGTCTCGACGCCATAGCGCGTGAGCACCGAGGCATCCGAGCTCCACAACACGGTGTCCCGCTTGGGCGGGCTGTGCATCACCTGCTGGTGCGCGGCTTCGATGGCCTGCACCATGGGATGGTCGCCGCGAATCTCCGCTCCAGGGACGGAAACGTAGGTCTCGAACTCCACGCCGTATTCGGGGAAGCGGCGCTGCAAATCCATCACCAGGTCTTTCACCGTGCGGCGCGCATCGGCCAGCGGCAGCGTCGGCGGCACGCGCACGTCCATGTAAACGTCAGTGCGGTCCGGCGTCCGGCTGGCTCGCCAGGCATGGCCGCCGTGGATTCCTCCGATATTCACCAGGCCCTTCTTGCCGCCATAGCTGGCGCGCTCTTCCCAAGAGGGGATCCAGTCGTAGATGGCGCCCAGCACTTCGTAAATGCGGCGGATGGAGCTTTCCTTCTGCCGCCCCGCGGCGAAAGCGGAGTGCACGTACATGCCGCGCGTGGAGATGCGCACCCACAGTGAGCCGTAGTGGCCGAGGACCAGTTGCATGTCGGTGGGCTCGCCGAGGATGCACATGTCCGGCACCGCTCCGTGGTTCACCAGGTAGTGCGTCCCGGCGCCGTAGCCGCGATATTGCTTGCCCACGAAATCATCGCCCCACTGAGTCTTCTCGATCTCGCCGACCACCGCGGCAAGGATTACGTCTCCCTGGAGTTTCACTCCGGCGCGTTGCAGCGCCTTGACGGCGTGGGTGTAGCAAACCAGCGCGCCCTTCATATTGTAAATGCCCAGGCCGTAGACCATGCCGTTCTTGACGATGGCGTGTGGTTTGTAGCCTGCTCCGGTGAGGAAAGTTTCGCGGCCGGTGTTGGAGGTGTCCAAGTGGCCGTTGAACATCAGGCGCTTGCCCTGGCCGCTGCCCTCCCACAGTCCGACCACGTTGGCGCGGCCTTCTTCTACTTCCTGCCAGCTCACCTTCAGCCCCAGCTCCTCCCACTTGGCGCGCATGTATTCACCCATGCGCTGCTCTTCGCCGGTGGGGCTGGGAATATTGACGACGTCGCAGGACATCGCCACGATTTCCTCTTCGCTGACACAGGAGAGGATGTGTTCGATCCGCTTGGCATCAATCTTCAGTGGCGTCTCCTTCGCAATGCCGGGCTGTTCCGGGCGTTCGCAGCGCTGACGACCGGAACGATATCAGATGCGGAAGTCATCCGGGTAGGAGCACAGCTTTTCCGTGCCTTCCGGGGTGACCAGAAAATTATCCTCGAGGCGCAAGCCTCCGCCGCCTTCCCAGTAGATGCCGGGCTCGATGGCCAGGACCATTCCCGCGCGCATCGCCGCCGGCGTGGCCTGGTGGGCGTAGGGCGGCTCATGAGCACGCGCGCCCACGCCGTGGCAAACGGGATGAGATGGCTGGCCGGCGTATCCCGCGGCGGCAATCCCGGCGCGGATGCTACGGTCGAGGTCAGCAAGGCTCGCGCCATCGCGGCAGTGCGCGATGCCCTTGTTAAATACACCCAGAAGCTGGTCGAGCAGGGTGTTGTACTTCGGCGTGAGCTTGCCGGGCACCACGTTTTTGGTCAGATCGGTCCAGTAGCCGTCGGCGCAGACCCACAGTTCGATCAGCGTGGGTTCATTCTCGACGATGGGGCGATGGCCGGTGGCGGTGAAGGTGGCGATCCCCGGCCCCGACCACACCAGAGTAAATGCCCGGGCCATGTCCACCTTGTCCTTGTAGCCGACGCCGATGCCATGGATGTAGCCCTCGATCATCCCGCCCACTTGGCATTCCTTCATCCCCGGGCGGATGTTTTTGCGGACATACTCCATGCCCAGGGCGGCGAGCTCGTTGGCCAGCCGCATGCGCTCGATTTCCTGCGGGGTCTTGATCATGCGCGCCTGGACGAGCAGCGCGGCGCCGTCGGCGACATGGGCGGCTACTTTGCGGAAGCCGTCGAAGTAGTCCTGGGTGAAGACGGTGGGCTCGCCGACCATGCGGTCGCAGATCTGCGAGCTCTGCGAGAGCTCAATGCCCACGCGGCCGGTCAGGCCGCGCTCGCGCAGCACGGCGAGGGACAACTCCAGGGAGCGCACCGTCGGCGGCCGGGGATCTTCAGGATGGTAGGTCTTGAAGGGGCGGACATCCTTGGTCCACGCGGTGCGCTGCGCCTCGCGGAGTTGCGGCTCGAC
>JBGPJC010000165.1:0-6422 GCA_041485165.1 Terriglobia bacterium
CACCATGAACAGGAGCTTGGGGTCGTTGGGCGTTTCCTTCATCAGCCCGACCAGGAAGGCAATGGCCGCCGGCGGCGCGAGCATTCCCGCCACATTGGCCCAATCGGTGAGCCGCAGGGTGAGCTGGCGAGAGATCAGCGTTTGGAGCTGGCGCAGGCTGGGTTTGCGCTCGGCGGGCATCGCGCCGGCCATTTTGCCTGCGGGGCGATCCGGCTCCTTGGCCTGATCGCCCAGAGGCTTGACCACGTACTCCTTGAAGATGCTCGAGGTGCGGTACTCCTTGGCCCAGACCTCCGCGGGCTTTTCGCGGAGGCGGTCGAAGACCTCGGCGGGGTGGGAGGTGTGGAAATAGGCCAGCATATCCTGGCTGGGACCGAAGTAGGCCAGGCGGCCTTCGACCAGGACACCCACTTTATCGAGCAGGCTGAACGAGCCGAGCAGATGGGTGGTGGCCACCACCGTGGCTCCGCGGTTGGCGATCTCGCGGAACAATTGCATCATCTTCATTTCCGTGCGCGGGTCTTGCCCGGCCGTGGGCTCGTCCATGAACAGCAGGCTGGGTTTGCTGAGCAGCTCGATGCCCAGGCTCACACGCTTGCGCTGCCCGCCGCTCAACCGGTCGATCACCAGATCGGCGCGCTCCTCGAGGTCCAGCACCTTGATAACTTCATTGACCCGCGTCCAGATTTCCTTTTCGCCATAGTCGTCCGGGAGGCGCAGCTTAGCCGAGTAGTACAGGCACTGCTTGACGGTCAGCGTGCGGTGCAGCACGTCTTCCTGCGGCAAGTAACCCATGGTTGCGCGCAGGGCGGCGTAGTCCGCGTAGAGATTCCACGAATTCAGCAGGACGGCTCCGGCGTCAGCGGGCTGCGAGCCGTTCAGCGCGTGCATCAGCGTGGTCTTGCCCGCGCCCGACGGGCCCAGCAAGCCCACGAACTCGCGCGGTTCGATAGCCAGGGAAATGCGGTCGAGCAGCAGGCGCGTGGGATTAGGGATGGAGCGGCGCAGCTCGTAGGCGTACAGGCGGACGTGCGTGCCGTCGGACTGGTGGGCGATCGAGCTGCCGTCGAAGATGAGCTGGATAGCGCCCAGGGAGATGCGGTCGCGCGCGCGCAGCACTTGCTTCTTCACGCGCGTGCCATTGACGAATGTTCCGTTGGTCGAATCCTTGTCCACCAGCTCGAACGATTCGCCGTGCTTATGGATTTCGGCGTGGTACTGCGACACGGTGGGGTGGTTCAGAGGCACGTTGTTGTCCGGGGCGCGGCCCAGCGTGATTACCGGACGGTTCAGCTCGATGTCCTTCAGGACCATCGGGCGCCGGCGCGCTTCGCGATAGAGCAGCAGGCGCGAATCGCAGGTGCCCAGGCGGATCAAGTCGCCCTCGGCCAGGATGCGCTCCTTGATGCGCTCGCCGTTGACGAACGTGCCGCTCTGCGTGCCGCGGTCGCGCAGCAGGGCGTAGCCTTCCTTGGTGAAGGTCAGCTCGGCGTGCTGCGCCGCCACCGAGGGATGCTGGATGCGGATGCGGCCGGGCCCGGCGACGCTGCCGATCTCGATGTGCGGCGTGGTCAGCGGGATGTCCTGCACGGCGTACTGGTCCAGGACCAGTTGCAGCCGCGCGTCCGGCGGCGGAGATTCTTCTCCACCCTGGAGCCGCACGGTCTGATAGCTCTGCGGTGTGCTGGACGCCGAAGCATCCGCGATCGGAACAGAATAATTAGCCGCAGCTTCTGGAACAGATTGAGCCGGCGGCTGCCCGGGAGCCTGCTTGATCACCGGCGGGGAGGGCGTGACCGGCATGGCTGCTGCCGGCGCTTTCGCGGAAGGCTGAGGCGCGGCGCCGTCGCGGCGGGCGAGCGACTCATAGACGAACACAGTCGAAGCGTTGACCCCGAACCGGATGTGGTCGCCCGGCTGGAGCACGGCCATATCGATCCGCGCGTCGTTGACGTAGGTCCCGTTCACCGAGTTGTTCTCGAGCACTACGCGCCCCTGGCTGTCCACGGAAAGCCGGGCGTGCTGCCGCGAAGTCTCCGCATCCTCGAGTACCAGTTCGTTCTGCGCGGGATGCCGCCCCACGCGCAGCCCGGCAGAGAAGATGGGGGCCCGCTTCCCTTCGAGTGGCCCGGACTGTGCCACCAGAAATCCGGCGTGCATAGGCGGCCCGGAAAGCGGAGCGGTCTCTTCGTCGGGAGTGGATTGCTGGCGGCCAGGGACCAGAGGCGGCCCGGAGAGCACCCGGCCGCACTTCAAGCAGCTTGTGGCGCCGCCGGTGATCATCGAGATGTCAGCGCCGCTGGCGCCGCAGAACCTGCACTGCATCAGCGCCCCTCCTCCCGCCGGACACATGCTCCGCCAACGCACGGCGGAGCGCGGAGCACTTCACCCCGCGGCCCTGGAATTGGCGCAAGCGCGCGTCGTACGGGAAAGGAATCAGCCCCGGTCTGAGCGAAAATGCATTTGCGGCTGGACAAGGCGTGGAACAAGCTTCAGCGCCGAGTGCAGCGGCGCCTGCTCCCCCTGTGCAAATTTGTTCGGCGCGATGCTAGCACGCGTCGGAAATGCTGTAAAGGAAGGGCCTGGAGCAATCTTCCGCACTCGATAGAAACTACTGTCCGCGGTTTACACCCCCTCCTTGCAGTGCTAGCATTCGCCTCCGATGTACTCCTGCCCGACGGGATCCCGGGCCAATAAATTTGTGAAATGAGGCCGTGACGATGGAAAGCACACTGAAAATTCTTCGGAACCTGGTGGCAGTCCTGGTGGTGCTGGTGGTCATCCTCTGCGGCCTGGTGATCAACCAGTTACAGGAAATCCGGCGCAACCGCGACACCATCCTGGCCATGCGCCGGCAGGCCAATGACGCGGTGAGCCAGTTCACCCCGCAGCTCGACGAGCGCCTAAGACATTTCGACGAGCAGATCCAGGGCCTGGACGCCAAGATGCAAGGTTCCGAAGACCGCTTCATGCAGCGCCTCGACGCCGAGCTGCCCAAAATGCTGGACCGCTATATTGAAAGCAAGAGGAAGCAGCTCGACGAAGCCGCCAAGCGCGGAGTGCCCCCGCGTTAGCAGCGGCGTTTCCTCCGCCTGCGGCTTGCGTCAGGTAGAATGGTTTGCCGGGCGCCGCATTCCATTCATCAGCCTGGTAAGGGTCGAGCACGATCATGTCCACCCAGGCGATCTCCACCGGTAGAAAGCTGTTGCGTGCCCCGGGCCCTTCTACCGCGCGGGCACCGCGAAATTTCCTGGAGTTGACGCGCGACCCGCTGAATTTTCTCACTGGCCTGGCGCAGCGCTACGGAGACGTCACCCGTTTTTCCATCGCCTTTCGGCGCGTTTTCTTGATCAACCATCCCGAACACATCAAGGATCTGCTGGTCACCAGCAACCATAAATTTCAGAAGAGTCCGGCGGTGCAGAGCATGAAGCGCGTGCTGGGGGAAGGACTCCTGACCAGCGAACGCGAATTCCACTTGCGGCAGCGGCGGCTGGCGCAACCGGCATTCCACCGCCAGCGCGTGGCCGCTTATGGCACGGCGATGGTGGAGTACGCCGAACAGATGCGCCACAAGTGGAGAGACGGCGCGACGCTGGACATCCATCGCGAAATGATGGACCTGACCCTGGCCGTGGTCGGCAAGACGCTCTTCGATGCCGACATCGCTTCCAACGCGAAAGAAATCGGCGAAGCCATGGAAACTTTCCTGGGCTTGTTTCGCACCATGCTGCTGCCCTTCGCCGGGCTGCTCGAGCAACTCCCCCTGCCTCCTATCCGGCGGCTGAAGCGCGCTCGCGCCCGCATGGATGAGATCGTCTACCGCCTGATCCGCGAGCGACGCGCCAGCGCCCTTCATGCCTCAGGGCAGGTGGAAGATCGCGGCGACCTGCTCTCGATGCTTCTCGCTGCACAGGACGTGGAAGGCGACGGCGGGACCATGACCGACCAGCAAATGCGCGACGAATGTGTCACCCTCATGCTCGCCGGACATGAGACTACCGCCAACGCCCTCACCTGGACGTGGATGCTTCTCGCCGGTCATCCTGACGTGGAAGCGCGTCTCCACGCCGAACTTGATTCCGCCCTCGCCGGCCGGCTTCCGTCGGTAGATGATCTGCCGCATTTGAAATACGCGGAGATGGTGCTGGCAGAGTCCATGCGCCTGTACCCGCCGGCCTTCGCCATCGGCCGGCAAGCCCTCGAGGACCACGAGTTCGGAGGATATGCTGTGCCCGCGGGATCGATCGTCCTCTGCAGCGAGTGGGTGATGCACCGCGACCCGCGCTATTATCCCCACCCGCTGCGTTTCGATCCCGAGCGCTGGACTCCCGAAGCTCGTGCCGCGCGCCCCAAGTTCGCCTACTTTCCTTTTGGCGGCGGCCCGCGGGTGTGCATCGGAGAGGCGTTTGCCTGGATGGAAGGTGTGCTGCTGCTGGCGACGCTGGCCCAGCAATGGAAGTTACGCCTGGTGCCGGGTCACCAGGTTGATACGCATCCGGTGATCACGCTGCGCCCAAGAAACGGTATGCCCATGATTTTTACGCGGCGAACCCCGTAGCGCCGGCGTCCCGCCGGCCCCGGGGTTGCAGCGACGGGACCGAGGCCGGCGAGACGCCGGCGCTACGCTGCGTTCCCAGCCTCGACGACTTCGGCCCGCGAACAACCAAGCTCACCTGCCTTATGAATAGCGGTCTGGCGCAGCGCCGTGCTAAGTGTCGTTACTATGTTCAACGGATATTACGACTTTCCCTCGCGCATGACCTTCTTCAAGATAACGGAGAGCTTCAGCCACGTCGCTTAACGGGTAACGTCTATCTATGACGGGTACAACTTTTCCGGTTTCAAGAAGATCATTCAGAAGAACCAAATCCTTCTTGTTTATCCTCGCTAAGAAGTTGCAAAACTTTTTGCTCCCAATCATTGACAGTAATGGTCCCAGTAAGAAAACTTGGAGAATTTGAGCCAAACCACCTCCAGCCATGACATAAATTCCGCCGTGATCGAGAGCACGCCTGTAACCGAAAATCGAATGATATCCGTTCGCAGCAATAATCAGATCGTAGCGCTGCTCCCTTTGCGTGAAATCTTGTCGAGTGTAATCAATGACCTGGTTTGCGCCAATCGATCGCGCCGTGTCTACATTCCTCGTGCTGCAAACGGCAGTGACTTCAGCCCCGAACGATTTGGCAATCTGGACCGCAAATGTACCCACACCACCAGACGCGCCATCCACCAGAACCTTGTGACCTCGCTGGATACGTCCCTTATCACGAAGGCCCTGAAGGGCAGTGAGTGCCGCCACGGGCACGGCTGCTGCGTCCTCAAACGATATGTTGGCCGGCTTCAGCGCCAATTTATCTTCAGCAGCACACGCATACTCGGCAAAGGCCCCGCGGCACGCGCCGAATACTTCATCACCTGGTTTGAATTGCGTTACCTTCCTGCCAACCGCTTCGACCTGGCCGGCCACATCACGGCCCATTCGTGTGTCCTTTGGTTTGCGTAGCCCACCGATCATTAGGCGGGCGTGACCTCTCATCATGTGCCAGTCAGCTGGATTGACGGAAGCCGCGCGAACTTTTATCAAAACTTCGTTGTCCTTGGGAACAGGCTTTTCAACGTCGTTGATTTGGACAACGTCCGGTGGCCCGTATCTGGTGTAGACGGCGGCTTTCATGTGCGGATGGACGCCCCCGAATCCTGTGCCTGAAGATTGTCTTGGCTCCCTAGCGACAGCGCCAGGCCAACGAGCATCACAGCGAGGAGTACGAGGTTTACGAAGAAGCCCGGTGGCGTTCCGGTCCTGACCATGGGAAGGAACTGAAGAATCAGTTTTCTGCTCAGGTGTTCCAGCAAGAGCAGCCCAAACATGAGGGGAACCATGCTGCGATATCGAGCCAAGACCAATATACATAGCAAGCAGATCATGAGCCAGGAGTTCCCCAAGAGCGCGAAAAGCGAAACCACCGTCTGCGCGCCGGCGGACGTGAATGTGTCCAGGGGGATCCCGTCGGCGGAAGTCGCCACCGAGTAACCGTTGAAGATGCAGTTCAGGCTCATGGCAACCTTCATAAACATGAGCAGGGCAAAGAGCCAGAGCGCCAGCTTGTAACCGCGATACGTATTGTCGACGCGCTGGGGAAAAAGCTGGTCGAACATGGCAGTTCCTTTCGTGACGGAGGAGCGGCTTCCACATGCGGCCTAACGCGCCTTTAGGGCGGCCCTGGCGGCAGCGATCAAGGCGCATTTCGTCATGGAGACACATACGAGGACCGGAGCCCGAGCGTTCCACTTTTCTATGTAGGTGAAAGTTCGGACAAAGGGCTCTGGTGGCCAGTTGGCGCAAACCGGCCATTTCACTGGGAGTTCATGCCTACCCGCCCGGTGAACGGCCCAATCCTGGGTAGTCGGCCAACCGG
>JBGPJC010000166.1:0-6298 GCA_041485165.1 Terriglobia bacterium
CATGGCCCGAAACATCGCCATCGGCGCGCTGCGTTATTTTCTGCTTAAATTTACGCGCAGCACCGTGATCACCTTTGATTTTCTGGACGCACTCAGCTTTGATGGCGAGACCGGGCCTTACTGCCAGTATGCCGTGGTCCGCGCACGGAACATTTTCCGCAAGCTCGAAGAGCGGGAGCCGGGAGCATCACAGGCGGCGCGCGCGTCCGCGGCTGAGGGAAAGGTCATCGCGCGGCTGCTCGCGGCCCCACTCGGGGACGACCTTTGGGAGATGGCCTTGCTGGCGGGTTCGCTGGGCGCAACCGTGGCCGGGGCACTAGCAGTGCAGGAGCCGGCCATCGTGGCGAAGTTCGCTTTTCAGCTTGCGCAGTCTTTCAACCTTTTTTATCACAAGCATCGCATCCTCTCGGAAGAAGATGCGGAGAAGAAGGCGTTGTTGCTGTCGCTGGTTGATCTGGTTGAGCGGCAACTGGTGACGGCGCTGCGGCTGCTGGGGATCGAGGCGCCGGAGAGGATGTAGGGCGAGCTTCTGCGGGAGGCGCAAGGAAAGCCGGAAAAATCGCGGCGGCGAGCCGCCGCACTCCAGGAAATCGTAGCGCCGGAATTGCTACTGCGCGGAATCGAAATTCATCGCCAGGTCCACCAGGGTGCGCACGGCTATTCCGGTTGGTCCCTTGGCTGACCAGGGCTTCTGGTCGTCCAGCCAGGCGGTGCCGGCGATGTCCAGGTGCACCCAGGGCATCTCTTCCGCAAATTCCCTCAGAAACATGGCAGCAGTGATGGCGCCGCCGCCCTTGCCGCTGCCGACGTTCTGGATGTCGGCGATGCTGCTCTTGATGAACTCACGGTAATCGTCGTCGAGCGGCATGGGCCACATCTTCTCTCCGGCGGTGCGGGCGCTGGAGAGCACGCGGTCAAGCAGCGGCAGATTGTTTCCGAACACCCCGGCGTTCACATTGGCGAGCGCAACGACGATGGCGCCGGTCAGCGTGGCGGCATCGACCAGATGCGTGCATCCCAGCGTCTTAGCGTAAGCGATGCCGTCCGCGAGGATGAGCCGGCCTTCGGCGTCCGTGTTGATCACCTCGATGGATTTCCCGGACATGGCGATTTGGATGTCGCCGGGTTTCTGCGCGCGGCTGCCAGGCATGTTTTCTGTCGATGGGATGACGGCGACCACCTTTACCGCGGGCTTGAGCCGCGCAATGGCCCGCATGACGCCGAGCATGGTCGCCCCGCCGGCCATGTCGTACTTCATCTTCTCCATGCCTTCCGCGGGTTTGATGGAAATGCCTCCGGTGTCAAACGTCACCGCCTTGCCCACCAGGCCCAGCACCGGCGCGCCGGAGCGCGACTGCGCAGGCGTATAGGTGACCACGATCACCCGTGGCGGCTCGACGCTGCCCTGGGCAACGCTGAGCAGCGCGCCCATTTTCAAGTCGGCGATGCGCTTTTCGTCCAGCACGTCGATCTGCAGGCCGGCCTCGCGCGCCATCACCTGGGCACGCTCCGCCAGAATGCGCGGGGTCAGCTTGTTAGCCGGCTCGTTGACCAGTTCGCGGGTGAAGTTCTGCGATTCGGCAATAATGGTCCCGCGGGCGATGCCGCTCGCTCCGGCGGACTGGCTCGCGGCGTCAAAACCAGCCACCGCGGCCAAATCGATCACCGCGCCGTTCTTCTTCTCGGTCTTGTAGCGGTCGGAATCGAAGCTGCCAAGAAGGAGCCCCTGGGTGACGGCCTCAGCCGCAGCGGCAGTGCGCTCGCCTTCGCGTACCGCGAACATCAGTTTGGTTACGGAGCGGGCTTTCAGGTATCGCAGCGCAGCGGCGGCGAGCTTGCGCAGGTCCCCGGGGGCGAACTTATCCGGTTTCCCTGCCCCGACCAGCAGCAGGCGCTCGGCAGCAAGCCCCGCCGGATAATGGACCAAAGTCATCTCCAGTGTCTTTCCGGTCAGCTCGCCGCTGTCAGCAAGCTGCTTCAGGCGGCCGCCCACAGCTTTATCGAGTTCGGCGAGGCTGCCCTCGATGCGGCCGTCTTTTTCGAAGACATAGGTGACTAGAGCAGGAGTAGCGAGTGAAGCCAGGGGCTGCGTCTCCAGGGCAATGTGCATGAGTGTCTATCTTCTCCTCAGAATTGGTGCTCAGAATTGGCGTTTGTAACTGCGAATGGCCTCGGCGGTCTCGCGGCGACTCTCCCGCTCGCGGATAGCCTCGCGGCGATCGTGCTCCTGCTTGCCACGCGCCAGGGCGATTTCACACTTGGCCCTGCCTCCCTTGAAGTAGAGCCGCAGGGCGATCAGAGTAAGTCCTTTCTGCTGCGTCTTGCCGGCCAGCTTCCCGATCTCGTTGCGATGCAGCAACAGCTTGCGTTCGCGGAGCGGACCGTGGTTCCACGGACCCCCGGAGACATACTCGGGGATGTGGCAATTGAACAGCCAGACTTCGTTGCGGCGCACTACAGCGTAGGCGTCGCGCAGGGTAGCCTTGCCGGCGCGCAGGGACTTCACTTCCGTGCCCGACAGCACCATTCCCGCCTCAAAACGCTCGAGGATGTGGTAATGGTAGGAGGCGGCGCGGTTCTGAGCCACCACCCGCTCCGCAGGCTCATCCGGCTTAAGACGTTTCGTGGCCACGACGCATCTACTATATCCGGATATCCATTGGCAGGAAACAGCGCCAGGGTAACCTTGCTGGCCAGAGGGGCGGATGCTAAACTTTGCCGCGAAGTACTGGCCCATCTTCGGGGGTACTATGCCGCGACGTTACCCGGCGTGCGCACTGCTGGCCCTCGTGGTCGTCGTGCTCGCCGGATGTCCCAAGGGCAAAGCCAATCAGGAGTACAGCGCCGGCAAGCAGGCGGAGCTGACCCAGGACTACGACACCGCTCTGATCCACTATGAGCGGGCACTCAAGGCCGACCCCGGAAATGCTGAGTACCGCCTGAAAGCCACTCGCGTCCGCTTCGATACCGCCATGGCCCACATCCATGAGGGGCAGAAGCAGCGCGAAAAGGGCGAATTGCAGATCGCCGTCGCCGAATTCGAGAAAGCCATGGCCATCGACCCCTCGAACGCCGTGGGCGAGCAGGAGTTGCGCAAAACGCTCGAGTTGCTGCGTATCAAGACCCGGCCGGCCGGCAACGAGCCTCCGCGTGAAGCCCCCAGGCTGCAGGAGAAGCCTCCCGACCTCAAGCCGCTCTCCCGCGACCCCATCAACCTGAAGATCACCAACGACGCGCGCATCGTGTTTGAAACCATCGCCAAGTTGGCCGGGCTGACGGTGATCTTTGACCCTGACTTCCAGCCGCGGCGGATCACCACCGAGCTGACCAACGTGACCCTGGAGCAGGCGCTGGACGTGGCCGCGCTGCAAAGCAAGACTTTCTGGAAGCCGGTGACCGACAACATCATCTTCGTGGTCCCGGAACAAGCCCAGAAGCGGAAGGATTACGAAGACTACGTGGTGAAGACGTTTTATCTTTCCAACACCGTCCAGGCGCAGGACCTGACCGAAATCGTGGCCACTCTCCGGCAAATCGCCGACCTGCACCGCATATTGCAGGTCACCAGCCAGAACGCTATCGTGGTCCGCGACACACCCGACAAGATCGCTTTGATCGAAAAGATTTTGCGTGACATTGACCGCGCCAAGCCCGAGGTCGTGGTGCAGGTCTCCATCATGCAGGCGCGGCTGGACCGCGCCCGCGACCTGGGCATCACGCCCGGATCCAGCACGGTGCTGAGCTTCACGCCGCGTAACCCTACCGGCGGCGCGCCGGCCGGCGGCGCCAGCACTAGCGGGCCGCCGCAGATCCGGCTGAACCAGTTGCAACACCTGGCCAGCGGGGATTACAGCATCACCCTGCCTGGAGCCACGGCCATGGCCCTGATCACCGACAGCGCGACCAGGATCATCCAAAACCCGGAGATCCGCGTGGTGGACGGCCAATCGGCCAAGCTCCGCGTGGGCGACCGCGTGCCCATTGCCACAGGCAGCTTTCAGGCCGGGCTGGGCGGAGCCCTGGGCGGAGCCAACGCCAGTGCTTTTGTGAACCCGCTGGTGAACACACAGTTCCAGTACCAGGATGTCGGCGTCAACATCGATATCACCCCGCGCGTCCACCTGAACCACGAAATCAGCATGAAGGTTGTCGTGGAGGTCTCCGCGGTCACCGGGAGTGTATCCATCGGCGGAATCACCCAGCCCATCATCAGCCAGCGCAAGATTGAGCACGATGTGCGGTTGAAGGAAGGAGAAGTGAGCGTGCTCGGCGGCCTGGTCGAGCGTACCGACACCAAGACGTTGACCGGCTGGCCGGGCTTCGCCCGCATCCCTTTCTTCCGTTACTTTTTCTCCGGTGAGCACGTCGATAAGCAGGAGAATGAAATCCTCATCGTGATCACGCCGCGCATCGTGCGCCTGCCGGAGATCACCGCTTCAAACCTGCAAAGCCTGAGCGTGGGGACGGAGACCATCGTCCAGGTGCGCAAAGACTTTTCGTCAAACACGCCTACGGTTGTTCCCCCCACGCAGCTGCCGCCACAACCGCCGCAGCAGCAGCCCCAGCAGCCCCCTGCGCCCGAGGCGCGCACCTCGCGCTTGCGCTTTGAGCCGGCCACGCTGACTCTGCGGCCCGGGGAATCCGCCACCATCGGGGTGGTCGTCGAGGACATCCATGACCTGTTCTCGATTCCCATGCTGCTCAGCTTCAATCCCGCGGTGGTGATGATTGAGGATGTGAGGCATGGCGGCTTTCTCTCCGGCGGCACGCAGGAGGTCGCTCTGGTGCAACGCGTTGACAAGGAGCGGGGCCAAGCCATCATCTCTGCGGCGCGCCCGCCGAACACCACGGGCATCAGCGGAACGGGGACTTTGCTCGGCATCGTCGTGCGCGGCGTGGCGGCGGGAACTTCGACACTGAGCGTTCTGCAAGTCAATGCCAGGGACGCGCAGCAGAAACCCATCCCGCTGGTCTCGGGCGAGGCGAATATCCGTGTACAGTGATGCGCGCGCCGCCCGCCGCATGCAGTAAGGAGTAGCCCGCAGTGCGTCGCAGATGGAAAATCCCTCCCGGCATGCGGCTCTCGGGCCAGTCGGGGATGACCCTGCTGGAGTTGATCATTGCCACGGGGATACTGATCGTGCTTGCTTCGGCGGCGCTGCCCCTGGCGAGGATGACGGTGCGGCGCCAGCGTGAAGCTGAGTTGCGCCGCGATCTCCGGGAGATTCGCACGGCGATTGACCGCTACAAGGACGCCGCAGACCGCAACTTGATCCGCGTGGAAGTCAGCACCGAGGGCTACCCTCCCGACCTCGAAACACTGGTCAAAGGCGTGACCCTCTCCGCCCCCGGCGGAAAACAGACCGAGCGGCGGCTGCGCTTCCTCCGCAAGATTCCCGTCGACCCCATCACCGGCCGCGCCGACTGGGGTCTTCGCTCCGTGCAGGACGACCCTGACGCAACCAGTTGGGGCGGGCAAAATGTTTTTGACGTGTATTCCCGGTCTACGGACACTTCGATTGATGGCACACGCTATGCTGACTGGTAGGGTCTCCAGCCCTTCGCTGATTCGGGCACGGCGAGCGGCTTGGCGGCGCGCCGCCGGATTTACCATCCTTGAGCTGATGATCGTAATCACGATCATCATGATCCTGCTGGGTATGGCCGCAGGACGCTACGAGCGCTCGGTGGTGCGCAGCCGCGAAGCGGCCCTGCGACAAAACCTGTTTGTGATGCGCCAGGCCATTGACCAATTTACTCTCGACAAGCAGCAAGCGCCTACCTCGCTGGATGACCTGGTCGCAGCGCAATATATGCGCGCGGTCCCCAATGATCCGATCACGCGCAAGAAAGACTGGCAGGTCCTCTTTGAAGACGTTCAGCTCAGCCCGGACCAGACCGGGACGGGGATCACCGATGTGCACTCGGCATCGGACCAGGTATCGCCGTTTGACGGCACGGCGTATAGCAGTTGGTAGCGGCGCAAGCGTTGACCAGGAGATGGGTTTCCTGTACGATGCATAGTCGCGGGGTGGAGCAGCCTGGTAGCTCGTCGGGCTCATAACCCGGAGGTCGCTGGTTCAAATCCAGCCCCCGCAACCAGCTCTCATTCTTCTGGCCGGACATCCTGTCCGGCCATTTCTTTTGCCGTCAGCATCGCTAGCCCGCATGTCTCACCAGTGGGGCGCTGAGCCCAATTCGGAGGCGAAAATCGACGCGCTTCGATGCGAGCGCGACGACGCTCGTGCCTTTGCGCGTCCCGGCGCTCACAGGGAAGGACTTGCGGGTGATTCCAGAC
>JBGPJC010000167.1:0-6181 GCA_041485165.1 Terriglobia bacterium
CCAATGGTGGTGCTTGCGCCGCTTGTCTTTTCCGAGCTTACTTTTCTTCCGCATTTTTTTGGGCATAAGTTTGGCGGCTCCACTATCCCTAATAATGCCGGGGCTGCGCAAGTCATTAGTTGGGAGTTAACTCTGCAGCATACAGTGGAAGGGCTTGGAGAGCGGCTGGAATCGCCGCGCGCTCCGGGCTGCGACACGTAACGACCCGGCTGTTGCGAGAATGGACAATTGCTTTGAGATAGTGACCCCGCGCGCCGGGCTTCTTCGTACAATTCTGTGGGGTGAAGCCTCCGCAGTACGCGGGTGTGGCGGGTGGAAATCGGCGTCTGCCGGGTAACTTTCCTCTCCGGTTTTCGTCTAAAGAAGTGTAGGTCTTCGAGTCGCCCTGGCTGAGGGCCGGTTCGGAAGGGCAGCGGTACCGGGAACTTTTGACTCTCATGGATCGTTTCTAAAGGGTGAGAGCGCAAGAGAAACTAGGGATAACGGACATGAAGACACGCTTGCATGGAAAGATCAAAGTGGAAAGCCTGCGGAACCATTCGCGCGAAGACGTGCACGCTTTGGAAGAGTTGTTTGCGGCCGGTGCGGATGCGATGCCGGATACCCACCACAAGGGCTTCTTCGAAGTGGAAGGCGGCGCGCAAGTCTTCTACGTCTATATTTCACCGGTAAGCGCCAGGGTATTCCTGGTAGCGGAATGGCCAAAGGAGCACGAGACTCCTACGGTGCTGATGAAGCGGGCGTATTGCACGGCCTAGCGGGGTTTTGAAGGACCTTGCGGCGGAGTTTCCGGGGGCCGGAAGACCTGCCGCACTCTTGACTTGGTGGAATTGAACTTCTTCGCTGTGAATGGCTGCTGCTGGCCTTCTGCCCGCCGCGCTCTCCAAAAGGCTGCCTGCTTCCTCTTCGATTACATCACCGGCACGGTTCCCAGCACCTGGTGACGGATCTGGTTCTTGCCCTCACGTTTTACGGCATACAGCAGGCCGTCAGCAACATCGAGCATTTCTTCGATGGTCAGCTCGGGCGAGATGAAAGTGACTGCGCCAATGCTGCAGGAGATAGGACGGTCGCTTTCCACAAGCATGTCCAGCAGGTTGTTGCGCAGTTTGGTGAGCACGCGCTGGGCAGCCTCCTCGGACGTCTCCGGCAGCAGGACGGCGAACTCATCTCCGCCCAGCCGCGCGACCAGGTCCGTGGAGCGCACGCTATTCTTCAGCGTCTGCGCGATGTCCACCAGCACGCGATCCCCGGCATGGTGTCCGAAGCGGTCGTTGATCCGCTTGAAGTCGTCTAGGTCGACGTAGGCCAAAGTGAAGGGATGTTTGTAGCGCCGCGCGCGGGCCAGCTCTGCCTCGGCCAGCTCGATCAACGCCCGCCGGTTAGCGAGGTGCGTCAGGTGATCCACCCGCCCCAGCTCTCTTTCGCGGTCATAGGACTCACGGAAGGCGGCCACCAGGAGTGTCGCACTCAGGTACAGCAGAACGCGCATGCACCCGTTCCAAGCCCAGTTGAAGCTCCCCGGAGGCGGAGTGCCCGAGGCGATGCTGGCCAGGAAACCGGCAAGGAGAGCGCCTGCCGCCGCTTGCAGGCCCGCGGCGCGATTCACATGCCAGGCGAGAAAAACAATGGGCAGCAGGTAGCAGGGCGTAAGCTCCTGATGTTGCGCGCCAGGAGAGGCTTCGATCGCTCCGAGGAACGCCACAGAGGCCAAGCCCAGGAGAACGAAGAGCGAACTTTCTTGTCTTGCCTGCCATTCTTTTTGCAAATTGGTGAAACCTCGCAGCAGGGCGCTTCCCATCCACACACTCCTCATCAAACAGGGCGCCCAAATTCCCTCACAGAGACTATCGGCGAGAGACACGGAGCCTTAACTGATTTTGGAGAGTAAAGTTAATAGAGAGCGTTGCGGGGAAAGTCCCGGAGGGAAGTTGGGGAGCCTGCGGAGACCCATTCTGGGAAACTTTAGGCAGCTTTGCGGGATATCAAGGACAATTCTGCAAGGTTTCTACTGTGGAGCAAGGTCAGCCGCTGGAAGATTTAGCTCCTGGAGGATGAAGCGTTGCACTTTGAAGAGTGTGGGTGCCAGATTGGTACGGGCGTAGACGAACTCGCCGTCAGCCTCAGAGAGTAACACTTTGGTCATTTTGCCCGCTTTGTCGCTCATCTCCACCTCGATGGCGGGCTTGACCAGCTTGGCGAGAAGAGCGTTGCTGGGAGCATCCAGCACTTCCTTCGCGCGGAGATTGCTAAGCGGATCGAAGATCTTCCAGGCGGCCATTTCTTTGCCTTTGCGGTCGGCGGGCTGGTCAATCACCCATTTGCCGTCGGGTTTGCGCAGGCCGATGACCTCGCCGCTTTTATCGTGGAAGCGCACGCGCACAACGTCATCCTTCTGGAAGCGGACCACGTGTTTATCGCGCAGAGTCTCGACAGAGACCGATAGGGAATCAACCAGAGACTGTTCGATCAGGAAGATGAACGGACGCGAGGCATCGCGCGCGTAGAATTTGCCGTCTTTTTTCTTGCCGACCAGCAACGTCCCTTCTTCACCTTTCTCGGATTTCACGCGCACGGTGATGGCTGGGCTCGATAGGCCGTAAAGCGGCAGGTCCTTGGCTGTTTCGCTGGCCACGTCCGCAAACTTCCCGCCGGAAATTGCCGCGGAGAGCGTGCCGACCTCGGAATCGTCGGCAAGGAGTGTGCGCGGAGAAGCCAAGCTCCAGGTGGCATCTTTCTTCTCCAGACGCAGAGTGGCCTTGGCACTGCGGATTTCGATTTCCTTCAGGTCCCCGGAGGGGAGGATCAATACCGAGCGGTCGCGCAAGTCGGCCAGGGGCTTACTGGCGGCGGTGAGCAACGTCGCTGGAAGAAGGACGACCCCCGCGTTGCTATCGAGCCGGGCGTAAACACTGTCGCTGGAGAAATCCTTCGCGCCCAGCCGGAGCACATGGCGCTCGCCCTTCTTCAGGCGGATCTCAATGGAGACGGCGGGCGCGTCGAGGCCGTACTCGTTGGCACGAGTGCCCTCCACCGGCAGCCAGCGCGAGAAACGCGCGCCGGCGAGGGTCGCGCTCAGCTCATCAAGGGCGGTGCGGTCTGCGCGAGTCTCGACCGGCTTGGAAATCTTCCATTCGAGGTCCTTGCGCTCGGCTACGATTTCACTGTCCGCCCGTGCGAACGTGAGTCCGGCAATATCGGCGGCCGCGAAGTTGAGCAACGCCTTGGAGGTGTCTGTTTCCGGCTTCGGTTTGGGGTGGCGGAATTCGGTGTAGTAGACGTAGCCGCCGAGCGCGGCGGCGAGCAGCAGGATTGCCAGGGTGCCCTTTTTCATGGCTGTATTTTTCCGCGGCTAGCGCCGCTTCCACCAGAGCGCCAGGCCGGAGAACAGCACGATGCCGGGCATCACCACCACGGAGAACCAGAAGAACATGTTTTGCTGCGCCACGGAAAGGGTCACGCGGCGGTTCGCCGGGGCCTTGGGGCGGATGGAGATCAAGTCTTCATCGAGAGCCAGCCAGTTCACCGCGTTTTGAAACAGGTCGCCGTTGCGTTGTACCCCAAAGTAGGCATTCGCGGCGAAAGTTGAATTTCCGATAACCACCAAACGCGCCGATTTGCCCTCCAAACTCTTCTGCGCGGCCGCGCCGAGAGAGAGAGGGCCTTTGTCATCTCTGCCTTCCTCGAAACGGACCTCCTTCTCTTTGGGGTTGAGGTTGTTCTTGGCGTAGCTCTGCGCTGAGGTGAAGAGCAGCTCGGTCACACGCTCCTCGGCATTCTTCTGGTCCGCGGTCTTTACCGTCCGCGCCAGCGGAAAGAAGGTCATCTGGCGTTCCAAACCTTGCGTGACGGCATGCTCGCCGTAATGCACCACCAGCGGTACCGCCGGCCCCGCCCCGATCATCTGTCCCATCCCGCTCACATCGAGCGCCACGTTGTTGCCCAAGGCGATGTTCCAGGAGGCAAGCAGGGCGTCAAGCTTGGGGTCGGTCTGCGGGTCGAGAAGCAGCATGGCCTTGCCGCCGCCGTCCAGGTAGTGGGTGAGCATCTCAGTTTCCTGCGGGAAGAAGCTGGTCCGCGGGCCGGCGACGACGACTACGGTGCACTCCGCGGGGACCTGCTTTGATTCCACCAGGTTGATCGCCTGGGTCTTGTAGTTTTCACCTTGCAGCGCTTTCTCCACGCCGCTGAACCCGGTGGCTTCGCTCGCCGAGATGGATTTTTCTCCGTGGCCTTCCACAAAGCAGACCACCTTGGCCACCTCGCGCGTCACCTTCAGAATGGCGTTAGTCAGAGCCTGTTCGTCTTCGGCGTCCAGGTGCTCGATGCGGCCGCTGCTGGAGACAACCAGTTCGCCCATGCGCCGCACGGCGAATTGCTTGGCGACGTCCGGCCGCTCCTGCGGGTCTACCGTCTCGAAGGAAACGCGCCGGTTCAGTCTGCGGTATTCTTCGATGCGGTCGCGCAAGGCATCGCGCCCCTGCGGCTTGTCGAAGCGGATCACGCGGACGTCCTTGTTCAGGCCGGAAACAACTTTCTTGGTCTGGTCGGAAAGGGTGTAAAGCTTTTCCTCGGTCCAGTCGAAACGCTTGACATGCCGCACGCCGAGGAAGTTAAGCAGCCCCAGAATAAGGATCACGCCGAGGCCCAGAAATGCGGCGTTGGTGCTTAGCCTGCCGGAGCGCGTGCGGAACGCGGCGATCACCTCGCGGATGCCGGCTCCCAGAGCGAGGACCAGAAGCACGGCGCCGGAGATCATGAACCACTTGCTGACCGGGGTCATGGTTTCTTGAACGGTGTAACGCACCCAGCCGGCCAGAATCAGCGCGGCACCCAGGAAGCCAATGGTCCTGCACACCTCAATGCGATCGATCTTCATGCCCGGCGCCACCTCATCGAGTCGAGCGACCGGAGCGTAAGAAAAAGCCCCAGGACAATCAGGCTGGCGTAGAAAATCAGGTTGGAGGTGTCCACCACGCCGCGGGTGAAGTCATCATAATGGCGCAAGACGGAGAGGTACTGCAGCGCTTCACCCAGCTTACTGCTGGAGTTACGCACCGATGCGTCGAGCACCCACAGCACCAGGAACAGACCAAATGTGGTCACCGAGGCGATGATCTGGTTTTCCGTCAGCGAGGAGAGAAACGAGCCGAGAGCGATCAGCGCGCTCCCCAGCAGGAGCACCCCGATGTACCCTGCCAGCACCATTCGCCAAGGCGGGGCGGGGTCGCTCGAGCGGAACAGGATAGCGAACTGCAGGGCGGTGGGCAGCAGCATCACCAACAGCAATGTCAGCGAGGCCAGGAATTTTCCCAGCACCAGCTCCAGGTCGGTGATCGGAGATGTCACCAGCAGCTCCATGGTGCCGCGCTTGCGCTCTTCCGCATAGACGCCCATGGTCAGCATGGGCATGATGAAGAGCAGGATGGTGGCCATCACGCCAAAAAATTCGCGCGTCACTACGCCGGGGATGTCGATCTCCACCGGCCCGCCGAAGCGCGCCGCTTGCATCGCCGCGCGGAACGATTGCTGGATGATCAGGTCGAGCAACGTCTGGAAGAAAAGACCGGTGATGATCAGAAACACGCCCGTCGCCACGTAGGCCACCGGCGAAACGAAGTACAGGCTCATCTCCTTGCGGAAGATGGGATAGATCCCTTTCATCGGGAAGCAGCTCCTTCAGGCGTGGCGGCGGCACTGGAGGTCCCCGCCGGAGTTTCTTCGGTGGTGAGTTTGAGGAAAATCTCCTCGAGGCTCAGCCGCGCGGCGCGCAGCTCGAGCAGTTCGTGGCCCTGTCCGACAATTTCCGCCGCCAGTTTCCCGCGCAGGTCGCTGCCCGAAGCGCTCTCCACGGTCACGCGGGCCAGACCGGCGGAATCCAGCGGCTCGATCTCCACTCGCTTTACTCCGGAGATGCGTTCGAGCATGGCTTGCAAACCGTCGGCTCGGCCGAACTTGGGCTTCACTTCCAGGCGTACGCGTTCTCCGGCGCGGAGCTGCGAGGTGAGATTCTGCGGAGTGTCCACCGCAGCGATGCGCCCATGGTGAATGATGACCACGCGGTCGCAGGTCATACTGACCTCGGGGAGGATGTGCGTGGAAAGAATGATGGTGTGGCTGCCGGCCAGGCCTTTAATGAGGTTGCGCACTTCGATGATCTGCTTGGGGTCCAGACCCACCG
>JBGPJC010000168.1:0-6094 GCA_041485165.1 Terriglobia bacterium
GCCGCGCTCGCGCAGCACGGCGAGGGACAACTCCAGGGAGCGCACCGTCGGCGGCCGGGGATCTTCAGGATGGTAGGTCTTGAAGGGGCGGACATCCTTGGTCCACGCGGTGCGCTGCGCCTCGCGGAGTTGCGGCTCGACGACCAGCAACGTCGCTTCACCTTCGCGCGGGAAGACTACCGCGTCGTAGCCCTTCATCGGCCAGTAATCGGTCAGGTAGACGACGTTATCCGGGGCGCGCACCACCAGCGCATCGAAGCTCTGCTGCTCCATGAGCCGGCGAACGCGGTCCAGCTTTTGCTGGTCGAGGGGAAAGCGCATCAGTTGTTTCCCATGGCGTGCCGGGTAACGGCCTTCCAGGAGGCCTCCTTGCCTTTGATCAAGCGATAAAGGGCGGCATGGAGCGGGGCGCTGACGCCCAGGCGCTCGGCCTCGCGGGCCACGGCCCCGGCGAGAAACTCGACCTCGGTCTCGAGGTGGTGCTGGACATCATAGAGCATCGAGGTCGGGTGGTTGGTCTGAGCGCCCAATTTGTTCATCTCCCAGGGATCCTCGTGCAGCGCAACGCCCAGCGCCGCGGCGACGTGTTTGCCTTCGTCAATCAGGGCGTGGAGCAGATGGCCGAGGTCGGAGAAGCGCTTCTCTTCCGCAAAAAGGGGGCAGTGCGGCAACCCGGTGAGCGCGCTGACCGCATTGACCGCGGAGTTGAAGATCACTTTCGACCATTGCGCCGGACGGGCATCCTCGAGCGCCACCGCCTTCAGCCCGCTGGCGACGATCAGGTCCGCGGCCTCCTGCACCAGCGCGAAAGGAGTAGCCGTAGCCTCGAACGGACCCAACCAGGTGGGAGCATCGAGCTCGTATTGCACCAGGGTATCGGTGTGGCGTGTGCCGCTCATAAACGTGGTCCCGCGGATCACGTAGCCTTTGGTATGGCGGGCGATGACCTCTTCGCAACCGAGGCCATTCTGCGCGGAGAGCACCGCAGTGCGGTCAAACAGGTGGCCCACCGGAGCGAAAGCGTCCGCGGTCTGCGTGGCCTTTGAGCAGACAATACCAAGATCGAATTCGGGAAGACGCTTGGGGTCGCTCTCCGCCTTCACGCGAACAGCAAAGTTATGCTTGCCGGTGACGCGGAGGCCCTGTTCATTCAGCGCGTGCGCGTGGGCGGCGCGGCGGACGTAGGCATATACCTCGGTCACCTGCGCCAGGTGCGCGGCATAAAGGCTTCCAATCGCTCCACAGCCAATGATGCAGACTCGCTTCGACAAATTATCCCCCGGCAGTGATTGGCGCCCGGCGAGGCAGGCTCGGGACGCAGCAGACGGCTAGACGCGGCGCTCCACACGGACCCCGGAAGCGCTTTTCCCGGCGCTCTTGAGGGCGTGGAACAGGCTGTCGGCCGAGTTGTGAGAGTCGTCGATCAGCACGCCCGTGGGCTGCAGCGCGTCCTGCAGAGCCGCGCAAACAGTGTGAACCGGAGCGGCGCCGCCCTCTCCCATTCCCTTTGCCCCGTTGTAAGAAAACGGGGACGGCGTTTCGATTTGTCCGTAGCGCAGGTCGGGCATGTTCACCGCGGTGATCGGCGTGTAATCGCTGAACGTGGCGGTGAGCATGTTGCCTTCCGGCGAATAGACACAGGTCTCCATCAGCGCGCCGCCGATGCCGTGGGCGGTGGCGCCATGCACCTGGCCTTCGACGATCATGGGGTTGATCTTGGTGCCGCAGTCGTCCACGGCGGCGTAGGCCAGGATTTTCGGCTGGTAGGTCTCGCGGTCCACTTCCATCACCGCGATGTGGAGCTGCGCCGCATAGGTCAGTGTCAGGTTGCCGTATTTCTTTTCGACGTCGGGGACGGTGAACGGCGCTTTGTAGACATACCGGCAATTCAAGGTGATGTCTTCCATCTCCTGCGGCAGCTCGGCATTGTTCACGTTCACCAGGTTGGCGAGCGCCCAGTAATTGATGGAGCGCTCGGTGCCCTTCACGCGCACTTCAGGGCCCATTTTCCCGACGCCGAACTCGAGCTCGGGTTCCTTGGCCTTCAGAGCGAATGCCGCCAGGCGCGAGAGCTCGGCCTTGAGCTTCTGCGCCGCGCCGTGAATCGCGGAAAGACTGGTCACCGCAAACTGGCTGGCGTAGGTGCCGGTGTGACCGGTGTAGGCGTTCTGGTCGGAATCAAACCCCGGCTGGACATGGATCATGTCCGGGGGGATGCGCAGAACTTCAGCCACCACCTGAGAGGCGGTGGTCTCGTGTCCCTGGCCCTGGGGCACCGAGCCCATGGCGACAACCACCTCGCCATAGATGTCCAGCTTGACAATGGCCGCCTTGGACTGGCCCGAGAACGGTGCAAGTGGGTTGATGATGCGCGCTTGGCCGAAATTGTTGGTGCCGGAATCAAGCGTAGTTCCGATGCCAATTCCCAGCCAGCGGCCTTCGGCGCGGGCCTGCTTCTGCTTTTCCTTCCACGCATCCCAGCCGATCAGTTCCTTGGCGATTTGCAGCATGCGCGGATAATTGCCGGAATCATAGACGCAGCCATTGGGGGTGGTATAGGGAAACTCGCCGGGCTGGATGTAATTCCGCAGGCGCATTTCATCGGTGGGGATGCCCAGCGCGTGGCCGCAGGTATCGAGCACGCGCTCCATGAACCACAGGTGCTGCATGCGGGAATAGCCGCGGTTGGGGCCTACCGGACATTTGTTGGTAGCCACCTGGGTGAAATCGAGACGGAAATTGCGGAAGCGGTAGGCCGCCGGCAGCACCTGCGCCCAGATGATGCATCCCAGCGGCTCATAGCGCGGGTAGGCGCCGCAATCGTCGATGTGCCGCGACTCGACCGCGGTGATGACGCCGTTCTTATCGAGGGCCACGCGCGTATCGAGGAAGGTGCGCTCATTCCCGTGGGCGCTGGCGAGCATGTGCTCGGTGCGCGTCTCGATCCATTTCACCGGATGCCCGCGGAGCTTGCGCGAGGCCAACGCACAAACCGCCATCTGCGGATAACTGGTCACCTTGATGCCGAAGCCGCCGCCGATGTCGCGGCTCTGGCAGTGGATTTGGTCGATGCGCACGCCCAGCGCGGGCGAGAGGAATTGCGCGGCGAACGCCGGGAACTGATTAGTGGAAATGAAGTGGATGCGCTCTTCCTTGAGGTTCCATGTGGCGATGACGGCGTTGGTCTCGAGCGGAGTGCTGGAAAAGCGGTGGAAGTGGAGCTTAGGGACGTGCACCACGAAGGCCGCCTCGCGGAAGGCTTTGTCCACCTGGCCGTACTCGAAGTGGCTCTTCCAGACGAGGTTGGTGCCGGCTTTTTCGTGGAGAATGGACTCGTCCTTGAGCGCATATTCCGCGTCAATGACCGGAGTCAGGGCGTCGTAGTCCACTTCGACCAGCTCGGCGGCGTCTTCGGCGGTTTGGCGTGATTCGGCGATCACAGCGGCGACCGGCTCGCCCTGATAGCGCACCTTGTCGACGGCCATCGGATAGTCAATGATTTTCCCGATGTTATCCGCGCCGATCTCGATAAACGGCTGGACCATTCCGGCAACTTCCGCGCCGGTGAGTGTGCCCAAGACCCCAGGGGCGGCAGCCGCTTTGGAGACATCCACGCGAGTGACCCGCGCGTGCGCGTAAGGCGAGCGGATGAAATGCAGGTAGAGCATAGCCTGCAGGGTATAGTCGTCCACAAACAGGCCCGCGCCCCGGACCAGCCGGTCTTCTTCCTTGCGGCGGATCGACTGGCCGACCCATTCGCCCTTCAGGGGGCGGCTGTCTGGCGGCGCTGCTGTGCTCACGTTCGTTCCTCCCCGCTTCCGGTTCCCCGCCGCGCGGCCCTCATCCCAGCGCCGCCTGGAGACCGTCAATCACTTTCTGCACATTTTTCTTTGCCAGGGGCTCGAGCAGCCCGCCGGCGATGGAGGCGAGCCTACCGAAGATCTGCGCCGTGCCTTTCCAATGGACGCGAGAACCTTCGGGAGCGGCTTCCACTTCGAAGCCCGCGCTCATTTCCACATTCCCGCCGGCCACGCTGCCCTTGCCCGAGTAGCGAGCGCGGCTCGGGCGATCTGCTTCCTCTAAAATCATCTTGACCGTCGCCGTGCCGCGGATATGCGAGATGCCCACCAGCATGTTCACGGTGAAGTGCGTTGGGTCGGTCACGGTCATGCTCTGATAGTCCGGCAGCAAAGGGCAGAAGCGCTGCGGGTCCACCAGAAAGTCGTAAACCTCTTCGGGCTTGCGGCGAACGAGAAAATCCCCGGTGAATTGGAATGGCATATCCCTTATTTCCTCGCCATGGACGCGGCAGCAGCCCGAATGGCCTTGAAGATGTTCTGGTAGCCGGTGCACCGGCAGGTGTTTCCGGCGATGCCCTTGCGAATCTGCTGGTCGGTGGGCTGCGGGTACCTGGTGAGCAGCGCGCAGGTGGACATCAGCAGCCCCGGCGTGCAGTAGCCGCACTGCAGGCCGTGGTTGTCGGCGAAAGCTTTCTGCACGGGATGCAAATCGCCGTTCGAGGCGAGACCTTCCACCGTGGTGACTTGGGCCTGGTCAGCCTGGAATGCGAAAACGGTGCAGGACTTTACACTGGCGCCGTTGAGCAGCACGGTGCAGGCGCCGCAGTAGGTGGTGTCGCAGCCGATGTGCGTGCCGGTCAGACCCAGTTCGTCGCGCAGCAGCTCGACCAGGAGCAGCCGCGGCTCGACGCTGACTTCGCACGCCTTCCCGTTTACGGTCACGCGGATGGGAATTTTTTCAGGGCTGGCCGACATATTCGTGTGAGACCTCCGCATGCTCCCCGCGCGCCCGGCGCATGGCGGCGGCAATGGCGCGCTTCACCAGGACTCCCACCAGCAGGCGCTTGTATTCCGCCGAGCCGCGCATATCCGGTTGCGGGTCGGCGGCGGCCATGGCCGCCTCGGCAGCCGCGGCGATGGTCTGGGAGTTGATCGCCTTGCCGCGCAGCGCCGCTTCCGACTGCGCAGGTTGAACAGCCATCAGCCCAACGCAACCCAGGGCGATACGGATATCTTTGCAAGTATCGCCGTCTGCCAGGGTAAGTTGCACCGCAGCGCTGGCAGTGGCGTAAACCGGAGCGCAGCGCTTGAAAGCCACACAAGCGCCGCCGCTGCGCTTCGGCGGCAGCGGAACGCTCACTTCGCGCACCAGCTCGGCGGGGCCGAGCACGGTGGTGTAGGCGTCCTTGAAAAATCCGGCCAGGGGCACGGTACGCTCTCCCTTGGGCCCCACACAACGCACCTCGGCGCCCAGAGTGAGCAGGACCGGTCCCCAATCGCCGCTGGGATCGGCCTCGGCCACCGAGCCGCCGATGGTGCCCATGTTGCGTACCTGGTAGTCGGCGATTCCCGCGGCGCAATCGTGGAGGATGGGAATCTGACTGGCCATTGGCGAGGCCTCGATGGCCGCGTGGCGAGTCATGGCGCCGATTCGAAGGGCGCCGCCGCCTTCTTCAATGTAGGAGAGCCCGGTGATGAAGTTCAGGTCCACCAGCGCGGTGGGGCGAGCAAAACGCAGTTTCATCAAGGGGATGAGGCTCTGCCCGCCGGCGAGAACCTTGGCATCTTCCCCGAGATCGGAAAGCATGCTGATGGCTTCTTGAAGAGTTCCTGCTCGATGATAGTGGAAGGGCTGTGGCGACACCTGGGTGTATCCTTCCTGCCGCAGTGAGGCACGCGAGGGCTCCAAACATGTGTTTGCCCGGCGCGAAAGGCTCCAAAATTCGCAGCGCGCAGATTCTAGTGCCAACCGTGATGTCTTGCAAGCAGGTTTGCACCTTGCGACTCAAATTTCTGCCGGCAGAGCCTGGCTAGGGATCATTTTGGAGTCCGGCGGCTTGGCACCGCAGTTTTCAGCCCGGGGTCGCCGAGGCGAGAGGCCTTACACACTCACTGGCCTTCGGGCTGCACGCATCTGAAATCGAAGTGAATCTGCTACCGGAGAGAACGGCCCCCAATTCCGGGGGCGAAGAGTCCTAGAAGATTCTCCAGCAATGGTTTATATTCGCCGACCGCCTCGCTGAGGATGAATCAAGCGAAAATAGTTCCGATCCTGCTCGCTGGTGGTCCTTCCC
>JBGPJC010000169.1:0-6074 GCA_041485165.1 Terriglobia bacterium
CCAACCAGCACGCTGGGCGAAAAGATGAGGTTGGAGAGCTGTGCTTGAGGCAGCCCGAGCGTCAGCGAAGCGTTGACCGTGGTGTGCAGGTTTGCGGTAATCGTCACCACGGTGGGCGCGTTCACTGCCGAAGTAATGATCTGGAAACTCACGCTGGTGAGTCCCGCCGGAACGACCACGGGAGACGGCAAAGTGACCAGCGGGCTGTTGCTGGTCAGGCTGACGGGCTGGCCGGGAGTGAAGGCCGGGGCGGAGATCGTAACCGTGCCAATGGCCGAAGAACCGCTGGGTACCGTGCCGGAACTCACGGTCAGCGCGGTGACGTTGATGGGCGTCACCGGCGTGACGGTCAGCGAGGCCTGCACGGCGGTGAGAATAGACAACGACGCGGCGATGCTGATCACTTGCGTCGAACCCACCTGGTTGGTAGTGATTTTGAAGGTCGTGGTGGTGCTACCGGCCGGGACCACCACGGTCGTGGGGATGGTCACCACGCGGCTGCTGGCCACCAGAGCCACCTTCGTGCCTCCCGCCGGCGAAGCTATCGTCAAGGTGACGGTCGCTGTCGAATCCATGCCGCCCGGGATGGTGTCCGGGTTGAGGGTGATCGTCGAGACGTCAATCAAGGGGGATGGTGTCGTGGACTGGTTTGGGCTGCTGCCGCAACCCCCCAGACCCGCCAGGAGAATCACACTTAGTAACCAAACCCCACTTGCTCGACGCATCCACGCTCCCTGCGCACACTTCAGCCAAACCTTAGAATTTTACCTGCTCGGATGCTCTGGGCCAAGCCGAAGTTGCTCGCCGGCCTTTCAGGAGGGGCGGGCTGGCCAGTCGCGGGCCATGAAATTCTTGTTGTTTGGCTGCCGGCACCTATAATGGCGGTGCCATTTCGGCAGGAAATCGCTGGAATGGCGCGGCGTCAACGCAATCTTTCCTGAGCTGCCGTCAGCACTCTTCCTGCTTGGAACGTGGCCCCGGAAACGTGAAAGGAGATGGTGAATGAGTTTGAAATTGAGGTTGCTGGCGGGCTTGGTGCTCTTGTTCTGCGCAGCCTTGTCCAGTCCATTGTCCAGCTCAAGAAAGGCGACGCCAGCCGGGGAACGGCCAACGCCGGCCGACACGGTCGTCGTCCACGGCCGGATTTACACCGTCAATTCGCGGCAACCTTGGGCAGATGCGCTGGCAATTCGCGGCGGCAAAGTCGTCGCCGTCGGCTCGGAAACAGAAATTGACGCCTTTCGCGGCCGGGAAACCAAAGTCGTTGACGCGAAGAACCACCTCGTCCTCCCCGGAATCGTAGACACTCACGTTCACTTCATGAGCGGCGCGATAGCTCTGGAACAAATCCACCTGGATGACGCGACAACCGTCGCCGAGATTCAAAAGCGGGTGAAGGACTTTGCCGCCGCACACCCCGATGCGCCGTGGATATTGGGGCGAGGCTGGTGGTATTCCGTTTTTGGCGTCGCCGCGCTGCCCAACAAAAAAATGTTGGACGATGTGGTGCCCGACCGCCCGGTGTTCCTGACCGCCTATGACGGACACACCACCTGGGCCAATAGCAAGGCCCTGCAGATGGCCGGGATCACCCGCGACACTGCGGATCCGGCCAATGGCATTATCGTGCGCGACGCCAAGACCGGCGAGGCAACCGGAGCGTTGAAAGAAGCCGCAGGTAGGCTGGTAAGGAAAATTATCCCGGAGCCATCGCGCCAGGATCGCCTGCAGGCTTTGCGCCAGGCCATACACTATGCCAACTCGCTGGGAGTGGTGCGCGTGCACATCGCGGGTTCGGACAACGCCTACCTCGACATCTACGACGAGTTGCGGCAGAAAGGTGCGCTGACCGTGCGCTTTTACAGCGCCGGCTCTGCTGAAGCTCCGGAGCTTACCCCGGACGCGGTAGACATGATGGAGGAGAACCGGCGGAAGTATCACGACGAATGGCTGGACACAGGCGCGGTCAAGTTTTATCTGGATGGGGTGATCGAGGCACACACTGCGGCCATGCTCGCGCCGTATACCGACGATCCGGCGCAAAGCGGGCACCCGACTTGGGACCCTGGCAAGTACAAACAGGCCGTGGCCGAGCTTGATCGCCGTGGCTTCCAGCTCTTTACTCACGCCATCGGTGACCGCGCCATCCGCCTCGCCCTCGATGCCTACGAAGAAGCTAACAAGGCCAACGGCCGCAAAGACGCCCGGGACCGCGTGGAGCACATTGAAGACCCCAGCGCGGACGACATTCCCCGTTTTGGCAAACTCGGTGTCATCGCCAGCATGCAGCCGCTCCATGCCTATCCCAACGACAACATCTTGAACGTGTGGGCGCGCAACGTCGGGCCTGAGCGAGCCCTCCGCGCCTGGCCCTGGCACGACATTGCAGCAGCAGGCGGCCGCCTCGCTCTCGGCAGCGACTGGCCCGTGGTGACACTAAACCCGTGGGGTGGGTTTCAAGTCCTGCTGACTCGTCAGACCGCGGAAGGCAATCCTCCCGGCGGCTGGAACCCGAACGAACGGATCACCCTGGAGCAGGCGGTTGAAGGCTACACGCTGGGCGCAGCTTTCGCCGGTAGACGAGAAAAGACCGAGGGATCACTCGAACCCGGCAAGCTCGCCGACCTGATTATCGTATCGCAGGATTTGTTCCATACCGAGCCGGCGAGATTCGGGAAGACGGAAGCTCTGTTGACTATGGTCGGCGGCAAAGTGGTGTATGAATCGCCGACTTGGAAGAGTCAGTCTCCGCCGTCTGAAAAGAACTGAAGAGAATTTCATTGCTCAGAGGAGTCTCAATCGCCCGCCGGAGCCGGTGAAGGACTCACCGAAGGGGCGGAACACTTGGGGGCGGCTGAGGTTTCGAACTGCGCCTCCTCAGTCGAGCCTTTCAGAGCGGTGGTGCTGATGTGTCCCCCGGCAATCACCGTGGCCACTTCGTCAAAGTAGCCGGCACCGACGTAGCGCTGGTGTTTCACCGCTTCGTAGCCGTACAGCTTCTCGGCAGCGAATTCCGATTCCTGCAATCTTGAGTAAGCGGCCATTCCGGCATCGCGGTATTCGCGGGCCAGCTCGAACATGCTCATGTTCAGCGCGTGGAAGCCGGCCAGGGTGATGAACTGGAACTTGTAGCCCATGGCGCCCAGCTCGCGCTGAAACTTGGCGATGGTGGCGTCGTCCAGATGCTTCTTCCAGTTGAACGACGGCGAACAGTTGTAGGCCAGCATCTTGCCAGGGAACTTGGCGTGCACGCCCTCGGCAAACACTTTGGCCTCGTGAAGGTCAGGCTTGGAAGTCTCACACCAGATCATGTCGGCATGGGGCGCATAGGCGACGCCGCGTGAGATCGCTGCCTCGATTCCGCCGCGGTAGCCGAAGAAACCGTCAGGTGTGCGCTCCCCGGTGAGGAACGGCGCATCCACCGGGTCGGCGTTTCCGCGCAGGAGCTTGGCGCTGTCGGCATCGGTGCGCGCGATCAGGATCGTTGGCACGTCCATTACGTCCGCCGCCAGCCGCGCGGCAATCAGCTTATGGACGAACTCGCCGGTGGGCTCGAGCACCTTGCCGCCCATGTGCCCGCACTTTTTGAGCGAGCTGAGCTGGTCTTCGAAGTGCACGCCCGCGGCACCCGCCTCGATCATGGCCTTCATCAGCTCGAACGAATTCAGCGTGCCGCCGAAACCGGCCTCGGCGTCGGCCACCATGGGCGCGAACCAGTAGGTCTGCGCCTTGCCATTCTTGCCTTCGGCGTGGTGGATCTGGTCGGCGCGGTGCAGCGCGCGGTTGATGCGTTCCACCAGTTGCGGGACGCTGTTGGCCGGATAAAGGCTCAGGTCCGGATACATCTCCCCGGCTGCGTTGGCGTCCGCCGCCACCTGCCATCCGCTGATGTAAATGGCCTCGAGCCCCGCGGCCACCTGGGCCACGGCCTGGTTGCCAGTCATCGCACCCAGGGCGTGGACGTAGGGCCTGGTGTGCAGCAGGTCCCACAGGCGCTCGGCGCCCAGACGCGCGAAGGTGTATTCCACGCGCAGCGAACCGCGCAGCCGCGCTACATCCTCGTGCGTGTAAGAGCGGGTGATTCCTGCCCAGCGCGCGTCACTGGTCCAGCTATCGGCAATCTGCTGCGCAGTGCGGTGGCTGTAGCCATTGTCCATGTGATTCACGACGCTACCTCCTGGCACTTTGCTCGATCCTGGTAGTCTTGAGCAATCCGAGGGCCTGTTCGAATAGCTGAACAGGTGTTCAGAGCATGCGGTTCAAAGGCCAACATGTCAACCTAGTGTGCAAAAGGTTGAACAAAAGGTCCTATCCTTGGAACCCCATCTGTGGGTAAAATAGTCGTGTAAATAGGAAAAAATATGCCTACCAGGAAAGACACCCCCGCCACCGCCGTCGAACGCACCCTGGGCATCCTCGAAGCTGTTTCCCAGCGCTCCGACGGGCTGACCAATTCGGAGATCAGCCGCAAGCTGGGCATCCCCAAAAGCACGGCGAGCTATATCCTGCGCTGCCTCGAACGGCGCCGCTACCTGCAGCGCGGTGCCGAGGACGGCAAGTACCGCCTGGGGCTTAAGGTCCTGGACCTTGGCCACGGTGTTCTGCAAGGGCTCGACTTGCGCGAGTTGGCCCGCCCATTCCTGCACGCGCTGGTGCAGCGCGTCCACCTGACCGCCCACCTGGCCATCCTCGAGCACGGCGAAGCGGTGTACATCGAGCGCGTGGAGGCGCCCGGCTTCATTCGCATGAACACCTGGGTGGGGAGGCGCATGTACATCCATTCCACAAGCATCGGCAAATCGCTGATGGCCTTCAGGCCGAGGGCGGAAGTGGAATCCATCCTGGCCGAACATGGCCTCCAGAAGCGCACGCCGAAAACCATCACCGTGGCGGCTAAATTTTTACGCGACCTGGATAAGGTGCGCGCACAGGGCTACGCGATTGACGACGAAGAAAACAGCGTGGGTGTGCGCTGCCTGGGCGCTCCAGTGTTCAACGCCATGGGCGAGGTGGAAGCGGCGGTGGGCATCAGCGGAACGGTGGCGCAGGTCAACCAGATCACCCTGCCGAGGTTCGTCGAGGCGGTGAAAGAGGCGGCGCGAAGGATTTCCGCGCAACTCGGCTACTCGGCGCACTCCCCTTCACCGCACCGCGGCTAGGACCTCTCACCCTCGATCAACCAACCGCTTTCCCGCTTTGCCATTGCCGCACCCTGAGGTTACCATCGGCGGGATTTGACCCCGCGCCGCCCGCACTCCGGGCCAGACGGAATGGCCGAATTCGATCCCACACCGCTCAGCAGCGAGCCGCCGGAATCCACGCGAGGCTTCTGGGCGCTCATTTTTTCGCAGTTCACCGGGGCCTTCAACGACAATGCGCTGAAATTCCTGGTCCTCTACCTGCTCCTCAGCTCGGGCATCACTGCGCAGGAGCGCGACAGCCTGACCTCGGTGGTCCTGGTGGTCTTTTCCATTCCCTTCATTCTGTTTTCCATGAGTGGCGGATACCTGGCCGACCGCTTCAGCAAGCGCACCGTCACTATCGGCACCAAGCTGATGGAAATCGTGGTGATGTCGCTGGCGCTGGCCGGCCTGGCGATGGACAGCCTGCCCCTGAAGGTGGCGGCGATCTTTCTCCTCAGCACCCAGGCTGCTCTCTTCTCCGCCACCAAGTACGGCTTGCTCCCCGAATTGCTTCCCGAGAAATATCTCTCCTGGGGAAACGGGGTCATCGAGCTGGCGACTTTCCTGGCCATCATCCTGGGAACGATGTCCGCGGGAATTTTTGCCGAGCAATTCCGCGGGCGCCAGCACTGGTCGGGAATCATCCTGCTCGGCTTCACCGCTGTCGGCCTGATGGCCGCCCTGGCCATCCCGCGGCTTCGCCCCGCCGACTCGCAGAAGAAGTTCCGGCCGAATTTTGCCGTGGATGTGTGGCGGGAAATCCAGCACATGCGCGGCGACCGCGTGCTGTGGTTTGCCATCCTGGGCAACACGTATTTCTGGTTCCTCGGCGCCCTGTTGCAACCGCTGATTATTCTCTACGGCTCCGATGTCCTGCACCTGAAGGAGACC
>JBGPJC010000170.1:0-5903 GCA_041485165.1 Terriglobia bacterium
AAAACCTATTTGGCTGATTTCTTGTGTGTTTTTCGGTGACCGGAAATGTATCCCCACCCCCCAAAAATCGTTTGTAGGGCATCTGGACGCGAGAGCGTTTGAGGATGATTTCCGCACGGGGGTTAATTCACAGCTTCTGTGTCTCCGCGTTGAATCCGGGAAGTTGTGCCAGCGTGACCTTTGTCTCCATCAAAATTCCATGTCTTTGTGTTCTCCGAATTCTTATTCTCCTCCGCGGACTGGCTGCAGCGACGGCCAAGGTACGCTAGAATGAACATGCGATGAAGATCACCCGCGAGGACGTCCTGCGTGTCGCCGAGTTGGCCAATCTCGATTTCTCCGAGGCAGAGATCGAGACCTTCGGCCAGCAGCTTGGCTCGATCCTCACCTTCTGCGAAAAGTTAAACGAGTTGGATACCTCGGGCGTCGAGCCGATGGCCCAGGTGCTCACCGGCGCAGCCGAGGACATGCCTCAGCTCCGCGAAGATGCCGCGCGCGATGCCGGCATCGTCCAAGATGTTCTGCGCATCGCTCCCGACCCCAGCGCGCCCTACTTCCGCGTGCCGAAAGTGATTGAACGATGAGCCCGCACGCCGCCTGGAGCGTCGCATCCATCCGCCGGGCCCTCGAGGCTAAAACCATCTCCGCCCGCGAGCTGACCCAGGAATTCTACACGCGCATCAAGGCCTCGAACCCGCGCCTCAACGCCTATTTGGCGCTCTCTCCCGAGCGCGCTTATGCCCAGGCGGACCGCCTGGACGAGATCGTGCACCGCGACGAGACGCTCCCTGCACTGGCCGGGGTGCCGGTGGCGATCAAAGACGTCCTCAGCACGCGCGGCATCCACACCACCGCCGGTTCGCGCATTCTCGAAAACTACGTCCCGCCCTACGACGCCACCTGCGTCGAGCGCCTCGAACGCGCCGGGGCCATCCTGCTGGGCAAGACCAACTGCGATGAATTCGCCATGGGCAGCTCGACCGAAAACTCCGCGTACGGGCCGGTGCTCAATCCCGTTGCCGAAGACCGCGTGCCCGGAGGCTCGAGCGGCGGCTCGGCCGCGGCAGTGGCCGCGGGGCTGGCCGTGGCGGCGCTGGGGACGGATACAGGGGGTTCCATTCGTCAGCCCGGGTCGCTTTGCGGCATCCCGGCGATAATGCCAACCTACGGCCGGGTCTCACGGTACGGCTTGATCGCCTTCGCCTCATCGCTCGACCGCGTCGGCGCCTTCGCAGCGACGGTGGACGACACGGCGCGTGTTCTCGAGGTGATTGCCGGCCGCGACCCGCTGGACGCCACCTCGGCCAACCTTCCCGTGCCGGCTTACTCCTCCGAGGCGCAGAAGCCGGTGCGCGGATTGCGGCTGGGGATCCCTCGCGAATACTTTGCGCAGGGACTAGACCCCGAGGTGCGCGCCAAAGTGTCCGCCGCCATCCAGAGTCTTGCCGGCCAGGGCTGCACCACCATCGAAATCGGGATGAAGCACACGCCCTACGCCATCCCCACGTATTATCTGGTGGCCACCGCCGAGGCCAGCTCGAACCTGGCGCGCTTCGACGGCGTGCGCTACGGCTTGCGCGTCAACGGCGGCTCGCTGCAGGAGATGTACCGCAAGACCCGCGGCCGAGGCTTTGGCCCGGAGGTCAAGCGGCGTATCATGCTCGGTACCTATGCGCTATCGTCCGGCTATTACGACGCGTATTACCTCAAGGCGCAAAAGGTACGCTCGCTCATCCGCGCGGATTTCGACGAGGCTTTCAACCAGGTGGACCTGATCCTCACGCCCACTTCGCCGGTCACGGCCTTCAAGCTGGGCGAGCGCACCGCCGACCCGCTGGCCATGTACCTGGCAGACATCTATACCGTCACCGGCTCACTGGCCGGGGTCACGGCCATCTCCGTGCCTTGCGGCAAGACTGCCGCGGGACTCCCGGTCGGTTTGCAGATCATCGGTCCGCACTTCCAGGAAAGCAGGGTCCTGCAGCTTGCCCGGGCGTTCGAGGCCGCGGGCGGATTTAGCAGCTAAGGGGGACGGGCAAGACATGCGCGACGTCAACTCGATTGTGACCCACATGAAGGAGGCGCACGCCGCCTTTCTCGGGGCTTGCGGGAGTATACCTGCGCCGCAGTGGACCCGGCCGCCGGCCCATGGCGGCTGGTCTGCAGGGGAGGTGGTGGCCCATCTGATTATGGTCGAGACCCGGGTGCTCCAGGACATGAATGAGGCGCTGAAGAAACCTCCGAAACCTGTTCCCGTCTGGAAGCGGTTTCACCTGCCCGTCTCGATGACCGCCCTGCGCGGCGTCAAAGTCAAGTCACCGATCCCGCTGAACCCCGCGCTGGTCAGGGCACAAAAGCAGATGCTGGACGATTTCTCCGAGCTGCGAAACCGGGCGGTGGCTCTGTTGATGGCCAGCAACCAGAAGGATCTCGGCGCCTACCGCGCTCCCCATCCGATCATGGGCAGTTTGAACTTCTATGACTGGTTCAAGATGCTGGCCTACCACGAAACGCGGCACGCCAAACAAATCCAGGAAATAACAGCCTCGTTTCAAAAGTGACGCAGGTTTTCCTATTGTGTGTTACCGGGTGGACATTTCGCTTGGCGGGCGGAGCCTGAGCAGACTGCTCTCCTCTCTCTGCAAATCTTTGCTGGGAAGGGAGTTGCCGGACCCCAAAGAGGTATGAGGAGATAGGCGGCCAACAATGGAAGCACGATTGCAAGCTGTAATGGTCTGGAGCCTAATCGAGACTGAGCTCTGGAATGCGAAAGCGGGTTGGAAGCAGGATTTCAGTCCGCATTAGGATTCGCTGAGGAGTCCGGGATGTTGCACGTCAAGGCCAGCCAAAAGGTGTTCACCGAGCAGGAAGTCGCCCGGTTGTTGAACGTCCGTATGGATGAACTCCACCAGGTCGCGCTCACCCGCCACCTGGGCTTTCTCGCTCGCGCCGCGGAAGCTGCCGGGGCTCATGCCGAACAATTCCTCTTCACTCTCTCCGACTTGATGATCCTCGCGGTCCTGTGGCCGCACACCCAGCACTAGCGACTGCTGATAATTGAGGTTTTCGTAGGGGCGGCTTTACGCCGCCCGTCTCCCGCAGCCACTCGCTACTACGTGATCTTCCCGGTCAGCTCCGCAAACGTCCGCTCCACCGCGCTATCCGATGACCGCTGAAATTGCGCTAGGTTTTTGTAGGCCACAAACCCGGCGGCGTAACGGCTGAGGTCCACTGACTTCTTGGTCTCTTCGAGCGACTTCCCCTTGGCCACGGCGTCCTTCACCTGGGCGACCAAGTCCTTCATGTAGGCGATCAGATTGCCGATCTGCGTTTTGCCTTTCTGCACATCGCCATGACCGGGGATGGCGAAGTCCCAGTCCAGCTTGGCAACGGACTCCAGGGTGGCCACCCATTCCACAGGATAGGCATCGCGCATGAAGGGGATGGCGTTAGTGACCAGGTCGCCGGTGACCACAACCTTTTCCTTGGGGAGGAAGACCACCACGTCGCCGCGGGTGTGCCCTTTGCCGAAGTACAGCACCTGGATGGTGCGGTCGCCCGGCTTGTGCAGGAACAGGCTGCGTTCGAACGTGATCGTCGGCAGGGTAACCTGAATCTTTTTCAGTTCCTCGAGGTAGGACTTCTGATCCGCGAGTTGGTGCTCGAGGGCCGTGCGGACCTCAGCGGAGAGGACGGTGCCTTTGCCGTCTTTGCCGTCGGCGAGCGCAGTCTCCATCTTGGCAATTTCGCCGGGGAGCTCGTTGAGACTCTCGCGGATGCTGGGGATGGCTTTGTGGATCATGTCTTCGCGCGCGGAATGCTGGGCCAGGTATTCGACCGTGGGGCCAAACACATTGAGATAAGCCTGGTTCCCCTGGATGTGGTCTGGATGCCAGTGGGTGTTGACCACGTACCGCACCGGCTTATCGGTGCGCTTGCGGATGTCGCCGATCAGATCCTGGGCCCAGGTCGGACGGAGATGAGTGTCCACCACCAGAACGTCGTCGCGGTTCACGATCACAGCGGCGTTAGAAAAGACGCCGGGTCTGCCGATGGCCCCGTATACTCCGTCGGCGACGAGAACAAGGTCGAACGATTGCGAGGCCGCGGGCAGCGCAGCGAAGAACAGAACTGCCGTGACGGTGAATGGCAGGCGAGTCAGGCGCATGGATGCAATTCCTCCGGCGGACGATAAGGAGGCGGGGACTTTATCACACCGCTCGGCGAGAAGGCCAATGGCCAGATTGCGGGCAGGATCTTGAGCAACCAGCCCGGGTATTTGCCTTCCCGGGGCCAAGGCGCTACTTTGAATTCTCCGGGCCCCCGGGAGAAAAGGGGCGCAAAACCCCGAGGGGCGTCTCCGGCATCTCTTCCAGTAGGCGGGAAACGGTTTAGCAACCCATGGCATCTCGACACAATCTTCAGCCAGCCCTCGCTCTGCTGCTGTTTGCCGCGCTGGCAACTCCCGGGGTCATGGGACACGGCTCCCAGCGGGGGGGACAGCAGGAACCACCGCGGGATTCCGTCCCGGTCCCGCTCGCCCAAGGCACCAAACTCTATCTGAAGGACGGCTCCTTCCACGTGGTGCGCTCCTACGAAAAGAAGGGGGAACGCGTCCGATTCTGGAGCATCGAGCGCTCCGCCTGGGAGGAAATTCCCACGGATATAGTGGACTGGGAAGCTACCCGCAAGGGCGAGGCGGCAGAAGCCGACCGGCGTAAACAGATTGACCAAAATATTAAAGACCTCGAGGCCAACAAGCGCGCCGCGTCGCTGGACGTGGATGCCAGCCTGGAGATTTCACCGGGTGTTTTCCTGCCCGAAGGCATCGGGCTTTTCGTGGTGCAGAACGGCGCGGTGACTTCGCTGGCGCAGTCCGAGGCCCAAAGCAAGATCAACAAGGTGCGATTGCTGGCGCAGGTGATGGTGAGAAGCCCGGTAATTCCCTCCGGCCACAGGATCGTGCTGCCCGGCGCCCACGCCGCGCTGCGCCTCTCCACCGGGCAGCCGGAGTTCTACATGCGCACGGTGGACGGACGGGAGCCAAAGATCGAACTGGTGCGCGCGCATGTTAAAAGCAAGGAGCGCCATATCGAGTCACTCAACACCTACATAACCGGGGACACCACCGCCAAGCGCGATGCCATCAGCATCGAGGGCTGGCAAGAGGCCCGCGGCGTTTTTCGGTACACGCTGGGCACAGCCCTGGCCCCGGGGGAATACGCGTTTGCCGAGCTGACGAAGGGCGAGGTCATCAGCCTGTACGTCTGGGACTTCGGGGTGGACGGGGCGGGAACCGCCACCAAGGTAAAACAGAAAAAGTAAGCCGCATCGCCCGAACTGAGCTCTTTGTCCGCCGCGAGATCCTCAAAGAAAAACACATATTCCCCTGAGTGCGGGAGCTTGCTCCGGCCTTGGGCCCCCCGGAGCTCGCTCCGGGGTGCAGCGAAGCCGCCGGACAAACTAATTGCGCCGGCTGCGCGCATCTGAAATCCACGGCTATGCTGTGGTGGGTGAAGAATCCGGCAGGATGAGCGAAGCGCGGTCGAACTCCGGGGCCGCAGGGAGTGAAATCGTGAACACGGTTCCGCCGCCGGCGGCGGGGCGGACTTCGATGTCTCCGCCGTGTTCGCGGACGATGGCCATGCAGATACTCAGCCCCAGGCCGGTGCCGCGGCCGGGACGCTTGGTGGTAAAGAAAGGGTCAAAAACCTTGGGGACAATTTCGGGGGGTATCCCCGGCCCGTCGTCTTCGACCGACACCCAGACGCGGCTTTCGCCGGGCAGCCCGCAACCCAGCCGTACGCGCAGAGTGCCCTTTTCGCGGATCTCGCGGATGGCCTGTTCGGCGTTGACCACCAGGTTCAGAAAAACCTGAATGAGCTGGCTGGAATCACCTACGA
>JBGPJC010000171.1:0-5833 GCA_041485165.1 Terriglobia bacterium
GAGTTCCAGCAAAGACCTATCAAGGGGCACATCTTCGTAGGCCACACTCATTGGGACCACATTCAGGGATTCCCTTTTTTCGCACCGGCTTTCAATCCCAGCAACGAGTTTGCGATCTACAGTCTGCACGGGGCCGAAAAGCCGCTCGATAAAGTGTTCCGGGGACAGATGGACAGTGACTACTTTCCGGTTCTGTTGAGCGATATGAAAGCAAACCTGAAGTTTTGCGAGTTAGAGTCAGAGGTGCATCTAGGGGAGACTCAAGTTTCCTATATCTTCCTCAACCATCCGGGTCTTGCCGTAGGCTTCCGCATCTCCTTTGCGGGTCGATCTTTGGTCTATATTAGCGATCATGAGAATTACGGGCGTTTGGCGCCTGGCGGGCCCAGTCCGAATCCAATGGACTTGGAGATAGCGCGCTTTGCAGAAAATGCGGAATTATTGATCTCCGAAGCGCAATATACGGAGGAGGAGTATGCGCAGAAAAAGGGATGGGGACACAGCACCTTCCTGGATGCTTTGGAGCGGGCCGCGCAGGCAAAGGTAAAGCATCTGGCTATCTTCCATCACGATCCCTCTCATGACGATGCGTTCCTGGATCGGATTCTGGAATTCTGTCAGCAGACGATTGCTGATCGGAACTATACCTTCTCATGCTTCTTGGCCCAAGAGGGAACTTCGATTGAAATCTGAGCGGAGGACGATTCGCAGCTGGTAAGTCAGTTGCATTCGTAATTCATGGGGCGGGATAAGCCAGGATGAGTTCAAGGACGCCATCTTAAAGTGCTCGGTAGAAAACAGTCTCTGCTAGAGCACGTGCTGGCTGGCCATAGGGTAGCCGAAGCTCGAACAGCAAATAATCGGTCAACAAAATGGCTAAGGAAGGAGAATGACCTGAGGAATCGCTTCCAGGAGAGGCACTTGGAGGAATGAGGAATGAGGTAAGGCCGAGCCGTTTCGGAGGGCGCCCGGGGGTCACATCCGGGCTGTTGACGAACCCGGAGTTGAATTTCGGTTTGTGCAAAGCCGGCGCTCATCAGCCACTCCAAGACCTTGGCTGTTGCTCTCTCACCCCGCAAGATTCGCGTCAACGTCGTTGCGCCAGGCTCGATTGAATTCTCGGGCGGGTTGTTGGGCGGGGCGAAGCAGGGGAACCGGCCGTTCTATGATTCGGTTGTCCTTCGCCGAAATTCAAAACGGCTCCAAGTAACGGACGCAAATTGCTTTCCTCGTTGTTCTCTTTCGGGTGAGTAAACCAGTCCAGCGTTGGAATGAGATCTGTGGCTCGCCAAAATCCTGTCCGGCTTTGAAATCAATAGCCTAGACCGTTGCCCGACAGAAGCGTTCTGGCATAGCTCTCACCCATGTTTCGCTTCTTCGGACAGGCAGTGTAGATGATTTTGTAGCGGCCAGAGCACTCCCTTTCCACAGACTTCAATCAACTTCAACACGTAGGCCGCAAACGATTCATCATAAATCCGTTAGGAACTACAGAATTCCATAGACTTCAACAAGCTCTGGAATCTGGTTCGGGACCAGGGGGTCGGAGGTTCAAATCCTCTCGCCCCGACCACTTTTTCAGCTCAGGTCCCTCGGCTTCGCTCGGGATTTCGCCTGCGGGTTCGGACGCCCGCAATACGGCTCAAGTTCAAATCCTCTCGCCGCTGCCACTTTTTCCCGTCATTCCCCTACCGCGAGCGCGAAGAGAGCTGCCGCCGAGCACGCTTCTCTTCCGGCGACTGGCGCGAGGTTTTCACGGCCGCTGTGCCGCCGTACGGGCCGCAAGGATCAGCGCAGCGCGCCCAGCGCGGCGATGTGCTCCGGGGTAGTGCCGCAGCAACCGCCCAGGATTCGCCCGCCCATCTGTTTCCAGCGCGCGGAAACGTCGCGGTACTTCGCCGGCGGATACTCGTCGGTGAACAGCCACTCCGGTGGATTGAAACGCCCGATGTGCGCGTAGGTCCCGATGGGGACGTGCGCGTGGGGGACCAGCTCCGCCAAGCCCGCGGTGATGTCGTCCGGCGGCGCGCAATTAAGCAGGATGGCATCCACCCCCAGCGGCTCGAGCGCCTCGACCGCGGCCTGGAGCGTTTCCCCGGTGAACAGCCGCCCGCGCTCGTCACAGACGAAAGCCACCCAGCAGGGCAGCCCGAGGCTTTTGGCGACTTGCAGTCCTGCGCGCGCCTCGGTGATGCTGTTCACCGTTTCGAGCAGAAGCAGATCGGCCCCGGCGTCCTTCACCACCTGGAAAATTTCACGGTATTCGTTGCGCGCTTGCTCGGCCGACGGCGCGAGGTCCGGCCGGAAGCACCATTCGAGAGTGGTCACGGCGGCGGCCACCACCACCGGGCGGCCGGCGTTGACGCGGTCGCGCGCTTCGCGCGCCAGGTGGACGGAGGCGGCCAGCAAGTGGTCGGCGCGGTGGTCCAGGTCGGCCGCGCCGATATGGCGCCGGTGGGCTTCGTCCCGAAAGTGATTGTTGAGGGCCCGGCGGCAGAGCTGGAAACTGTTGGTGCTGAGCACCTCGGCTCCTGCGCGGATGTAGTCCTCGTGGATGCCGCGCACAAAATCGGGCCGGCTGACCAGTTGGTGATCGGCCCAGGTGACGTTGCGGCGGAGGATCTCCGTGCCGATGGCCCCGTCGAGAATCACCACCTGGCCGCGCTTCAGTTTGTCGTGGATCGCTTCGTAGCTCATCTCAGGCAGCGCTCCTTCCGTTGGCGCCCAGGCGCGCGCGCAGCGCGGCGATGTGTTCGGGCCGCGTTCCGCAGCAGCCTCCCAGGATGGTGGCCCCGGCCTCGCGCCAGCGGTTCGCTTCGCCCGCGTAACGCTCCGGGCTCCAGGATTCAGTCTCCACGAACTGCGGGAAGAATTCGAACTTCCAACTGGGTGGTGAAAAGCGGCCAATATGCGCGAATGCGCCAAACGGCAGCGAGGTGAGCTTCTTCATTCGCGCGACGGCGCGGGTGATATCTTCCGGCGGAGCGCAGTTCACCAGGACGGCGCCGGCGCCGCCTTTCTCCATCTCTCTGACCGCTTGCTCGAGCGGCTCGCCGCTAAGCAACTCGCCCTCGGGGCCGAGCACGAAGCTCACCCATACCGGCAACCCCGCCGCCCGGCCGGCGGCCAGCGCGGCGCGCGCTTCCCGGATCGTGTTCATGCTCTCGAGCAGCAGCAGATCCACCTTCTCCTGGGCAAGAATTTTCGCCTGCTCCTCGTGCTCACGGCGCGCGGTTTCCTCGGCGGGGGACAGGTCCGGCCGGTAGCAGTGCTCGAGAGGGGCGAGCACGCCGGCCACGGCCACGCGGCCTTCAGCACCGGCCGCGGCCCGCGCCTGCCGGGCGAGCTGCACGCTGCGGCGCAACAGCTCCGGCGTCAGGTCTGCCAGGCCCGGCGCGCCGATGTGTTGCATGTGCGCGCGGTTGCGGAAAACGTTCAGGTAGATCCGCGGATTGAGTTGAAAAGTGTTGGTGCGGATGACGTCGGAGCCGGCCACCAAGTAGTCGCGGTGCAATTGCTCCACCGCCTCGGCGTCGGTCTGGAGCCCGTGCTTGCGCCAGCGCACGCCCCGGCGAACCAGCTCCGTTCCCAGGGCTCCGTCCAGCAAAACAGGTTTCCCGGCTTGCAGCCGGGAGCGAATCGCTTCGTACACGGCAGTCTCCGTTAGGCCCCGGCTGCGCCTGGTCAGGATTTCTCCCGCCTGCCGGGCGAGGCGTTGCTTCTTCGGGGCCAACAAACGGTCGCATCATAGTGAAGCGGCCTCTCCTTGGCAATGGGGATTCGGCGTTTTACGCCAGACCTCGAGGAAAATGAAATCGCGGTAGTGTAATCGCGTTCGGTAGCTGAAAGCAGCGGGTTCGTAGTAAGCGAAGAGTGGTGGCGGGCGCGCTCGATTTCCGCGATGGCCTACGGCGGGAGACCCACGCGGCGGGCCAGTTGCTCGAACCGCGGATCGGAGCGAATGGGCTCCCATTCCGGCGTCACGCGCATGATGATCAAGCCACCAACCCGTTCCCCCAAGGCTTTTTCCAACAAGGCGAAAGCCCGGTCCTTTTCTCCCAGGTACACGTACACCGCCGCGGTGTCGAGGGCGGAGCCGTAGTTCTTCCCAAAGCGAGCGAGCACGCGATGTGCCTCTGCCCGCTTCCCTTGAAGCGCGTAAAAGACTCCCTGAGCGTGCTCCTGGCCCGCGCGTGCCGCCTTCTCCAGTTCCTCCATGAACTCCTTCGATTGACCTTTGTGATGGTAGGCCCAGGCCAGCAGCAAGTGCGCGTGGCCGAAATTCGGGTCCATTTCGAGCGTCTTGCGACACTGGGCGATGGCCTCGTCATCGCGTCCGGCAAAGAGCAGCATCTCTCCCACGTCGCGGCTGATGATCACGGAGAGCGGGTCCGCCTGTTGTGCCCGGCGAACCTCCGCGAGGGCTTCGTCCAGCCGCGCCAAGGCCGCCAGGTCGTAGGCGTACCAGTGATGCGCCGTGGCGTAGCCCGGATTGAGCGCAATTGCCCGTTGGAATTCTTTCTCCGCGCCTGCGAAATCCCAGTCGTAGTGCATCTTCACGAATCCCAGGGAAGCGTGCGCATCCGACAGCGAATCGTCGAGTGAGAGCGCTTTTTGCGCGGCCGCGCGCGCCTGGCCCATGGCCTCGCCCCGGGGCATCACGGGATTGGCCCAGGATCCGAGCAGGGCATACGCGTCGGCCAGCCCGGCATAGGCTTGCGCGTAATTGGGGTCCAGCGCCACCGCTTTCTGGAAATACTCGATGGCCTTCTGGTGACCTTCCACGGTGCGCTTGTTCCAGAAGAACCGTCCCTTCAGGTAGCTCTCGTAGGCCTCCGCATTCAACGTGCGAGCGTTTTGCAGCCGGGCGTGCTGTTCGGGGGTGAGCTGCAGGCGAATCTGCTGCGCGATGGCTCCCGCCACTTCGCTTTGCAGGGCGAGGATGTCGCGGAGGTCGCGATCGTAGTCCGCCGCCCACTGGTGGCTCTGGTCGCGCACCTGGATGAGCTGGGCGGAGATGCGCACGCGGTTGCCCTCACGGCGCACGCTGCCCTCGAGCAGGTAATCCACTCCCAATTCGCTTCCAATTTGTCGCACATCTTTGTGCGCGTCTTTGTATTGCATCGCTGAGGTACGGGCGATTACGCCCAGGCGCCCCGGATCGAGCCGCCCGAGCTGGGTAATCATCTCCTCCGTCAGGCCGCTGCTGAAGTACTCCTGCGCCGGGTCGCCGCTCAGGTTCTCGAAGGGCAGCACCGCGAGCATGATCTTTCCGTTCGCGGGCGTGGCGAGGGACCGGCCGCGATACCAGAGCGCGGCGCCGGTGACCAGCAGAACGGCCGCCAGCACCGCGGCGGAGACTCTCCAGGCCGGCGGCCGGGCACTTGGCGCGGCGGCCGGCGCAGGCGTTTCCGCTGGCGAGGCCGATGGAGCCGCACTCGCTTCCCGCTCAATCGCGTGCACTTCGGCGACAAAGCGATACCCGCGCTTTGAATGCGTCTCGATGTACTCCCCGCCCTCTGGGGGTTCCCCTAGCGCTTTTCGTAGCGTGGAAATGTTTTTGGCCAGCGTCACCTCTTCGACAAACGTACCTGGCCAAACCCGCTCGAGCAGTTCATCCTTCGTGAGCAGTTGCCCGCGGTTCTCCACTAGCACCAGCAGGGTGTCCAGAGCCTTGGGGGTGAGGGGGACTACCCCGTCGTCGCGGAACAGCAGCCGCTGGGCAGGGTCCAACTGGAAGGGCCCGAAGGCGTATAAGTGCTTTGCTCTCTCCGTCATAGGCGATTTCAAGAAAATTTCAAAAAAAAACGAAGCGGCGGGTAAGACTCGAAAA
>JBGPJC010000172.1:0-5804 GCA_041485165.1 Terriglobia bacterium
TGCGCGCCGTAATTCCACGCATCTCCGGAGAACTGGGATGAGATCGCGAGTTGACCTGATCGCCGCGGCCCGCCGCGCGCGGAAGAACGCCGTCGCTCCTTACTCGAAATTTCAAGTAGGAGCCGCGCTCCGCGCCAAGTCGCGGCGAGTCTACAAGGGCTGTAACGTCGAGAACGCCACTTATGGGCTGACCATCTGCGCCGAGCGCGTGGCCGTTTTTAAGGCGCTGTCGGAAGGCGAGCGGGATTTCGAAACCATCGCCATTGTGGCGGACACCGGAAAACTTACCCCGCCGTGTGGCGCTTGCCGGCAAATCCTGTGGGAGTTCTGCGGCGACATCGAGATTTACCTGGCCAATTTGGCGGGGAAAGTCGAGCGCCACTGGCTGTCTGACCTGTTTCCGAAACCATTCGACGCAAAGTTTTTGTAAGCTGCGGAATAGCGGACCCTTCAGGAATAAGAATTAACACAGAGAGCACAGAGTTCACAGAGAACACAGAGAGCAGAGAGACCACAGAGAGCGGAGAGACCACAGAGAGCACGGAGACCACAGAGACGGAAGAAAGGGAGGAGATTCTGATACGAATTTGCGGGACACTGGACTAGCTGGTTTCTTCCGGGAGCATATCGTGAAGCGAATCATCCTGTTTTTCCTGCTGGCGAGCGTGTGCGCCGCCGGTGCCTACGCCGGGGCGCGCCACCTGTCGCGTCCGCTCTCCAATCGTGCCGCCGCAGAGCCGGCGCCGGAGAGTGTGGACCTGCTGGTCACCGGCGGCACGGTGATCACCATGGATGCGGCTCGCCGCGTGATCGAAGACGGAGCGGTGGCCATCCGCGGCGACGCGATTGTCGCCGTCGGGCCCAAGGCGGAGGTGGAAGGGCGCTTCCGCGCGGCGCGGCGAGTTGATGCCCGCGGGCGCCTGGTGCTCCCCGGGCTGATCAATGGACACACGCATGCCGCGATGACGCTTCTCCGCGGGCTGGCCAACGACCTGACGCTCGAAGATTGGCTGCGCACGCGAATCTTTCCTGCCGAAGCCCGCAATGTCACCGAAGACTTTGTCGTCTGGGGGACGCGCCTGGCCGCGCTGGAGATGATTCGCGGCGGCACCACCACTTTCGCGGACATGTACTACTTCGAAGACGCCGTCGCCCGGGAAACCAAGGCCGCGGGGCTGCGCGGCGTGCTCGGGGAGACGCTGATCGATTTTCCCGTGCCGGACAGCAAGACTCCGGCCGAGGCGCTGGAGAAGATCGAGCGGTTCCTGGAACACTGGAAAGGTGATGCCATGATCCAGGCGGGGGTCGCGCCGCATTCCGCCTACACCTGCTCGGCAGACACGCTACGCAAGGGCGCGGCGCTGGCGCGCAAACACGGTGCGCCGCTGCTGATCCACGTGGCGGAAACACGCTTCGAGCGCGAGGAGAGCCTGGCCAAGAAAAACCTTTCGCCGGTGGCCTACCTTGACTCGCTCGGCATCCTGGGCCCGGACGTGATTGCTGCGCACTGCATCTGGGTGGATGAGAAGGACATGACTATTCTGGTGGTGCGCGGCGTGGGCTGCGTCCACAACCCCTCGAGCAACATGATGCTGGCCAGCGGCGTTGCCCCGGTGGTGCAGATGCTGGCCGCCGGAATGCCGCTGGGCCTGGGAACCGATGGCCCATCAGGCAGCAACAACGACCTGAACATGATGGAAGAAATCGATTTGGCCGCCAAGCTACAGAAGATTTCGCGGCTCGATCCTCGCGCCCTCTCCGCCCAGCAGGCACTGGAAATGGCTACCATCGGCGGCGCCCGGGCACTGCACATGGAAAACCGGATTGGCTCGCTCGAAGCGGGGAAGAAAGCGGACCTGATCCTGCTGCGCACCGACGCGCCGCATGCCGTGCCCACGTATGAAGTCGTCGCCCAGGTGGTCTACTCGCTGAAAGCGAGTGACGTCGAGACGGTGATCGTGAATGGCCGGGTGGTGATGGAGGGGAGGCGCGTACTGACCCTGAACGAGAAGGAAATCATCGTCAAGGCCCGTGAATACGCGGAAAAGGTGAAGCGTTCGCTGGCCTCGCCGGGCAAATGATGCCCTGGTGGGGCTTCGCGATCAGCCCCCCTTCTTTTCTTTGCGTTGCCGTTGCAGCTTGACGGAGGTGGTGCGCAGTGTCTCCGGGATATTCTTGTTCCCGCAAAGATTTTTCAGGTCCTGGGGGATGAGCCGCGGCAGCAGGTGCAGGCTGACATCGATCGGCGTCTTTGGGTTGTTGAGCAGGTTGCGCGCCACCACGTAATTCTTGATGTACTTGCGGTTGGCAGCGATCACCCGCAGCACCTCTTCGGTCAGATTCGCCATGGCCGCAAAGTTCTCGACCTCCTGGTCGGTCATCCGCGGCGACTGCAGCACCGCCCTCTGGACCATTTTGTTGGGGTCACGGATCAGCGCCAGGCGCTCGTCGCGGTTTCCCTTCAGGGCAAGCTGCATGCGCTCGAGCACATTCATGCCGGAGAGCTTCTGGATCAGGGTCACGCGCTTCTGCGCCTCGGGGTCAGCCTCCTCGAGCGCTTTCATCAATTTGCCGGGGTCAGTCTCATGGTGGAGTTCTTCGAGCTCCTTCTTCTGCCCCCCGGTCAGCGACGGAAGGTAGCCGAGTGCTGTCGAGAGTGCCGGCGAGGCGGAGAGCTGGTCCAGGTTTTCGAGCAGTGCAGCCACCGACGAGGGAGAAAGGCGCGGGACCAAGTGTGCCAGTATTTTTGGAGGGCAGCCTGGGTTCATGCTCAGCACATCGGCCAGCCCGGCCTTGTCCGCCAGGTTCTCGGCGACGTATACGAACAACGGCTTGGCCGCGTCGGGCCTGGCCGCAGCGGCGATGAACGCCTCGAGCGGCACGGAAATCAGCGCGTTCTGCGCGCGCTCGGCAATCTTTTCGTCTTTATCTTTGGCCAGCACGGTCAGCAACTCCGCGCGCACGTGGGGCTCGAGCCCTGCCCCGCCGGCGACGATGGCCAGCTTCCGCTCCGGTGGAGCCTTGCCGGCGAGGATCATTTCTCGGATTTCAGCGCTAATGGGCGTCTCCTGATTTTTTCAAATCTTTGCGCGTCAGCGTAATGCTTCCCGGCGATCCCGGCTGGCCAAGCGGGGGCACGGTCTGGCCGTTCAATTCGAGAAGGATGCCGATGGAGTCTTTGGCAGAAACGTCAAAGCGCTCCTTGGCCACATAGCGCTGGATCCCGCCGGCCTTGATCCTGCCGGAGAACATCTTTTTCCCGTCGCAGATCACCGAAACTTCGGTGGCCTTGCTGGCCTCGACTTTCAGCTCCAGCGGGGAAGTATCCGGCGAAGTGGCCGAAGTCTTGGCCTCGCTGCCTCCGCCAGATGATCCGGACGCCAATCCGCCAACGGGCGGGGGCGCTGGAGTTTGCACGATGGCTGGGGCTGCGACCGGCTTCCGCCAGGAGCGAAGAGTATCGCCGTAAGCACTCCAGGCCCACCAGCCTCCGGCGCAAAGAGCGAGGAGCAGCACGAATGCCAGAGACCAGAGGAAGGCGGAAGAACGATCGGACTTTTCAGCCGCGGACTTTTCGGCTGCTGGGGGAAGCGCCCACACCGCTTTTTCCACGCGGTCGTTTGTCGCCAGGGCGTATTCACCCACCAGGCGCTCTTCCTCGAGACCCAGGTAGCGCGCCACGGAGCGGATGAAGCCGCGGTTGAAAATCCCGCCAGGCAAGCGGTCCCAGTGCTCGCCTTCCAGCGCTTCCAGGAAGCGGACACCGATGCATGTGGCTTTCGATATTTCTTCGAGCGAGACGCCCCGCATCTCGCGTTCGCGCCGCAGATGATCGCCGAATGTTGTCTTTTCCATGGTGGGGAGAGCCGCGCGGCCGGAAGCAGCGGCAGCACGCTCACCCTGTTCTCGTTTGCACTATAGGCAGGCGGCACGGCGGTGTCAATCCGGCCGGCGGCCGGGGAGACCCGCCCGGCCAGCAGAATAGGCACAGCCTCCTACCAAGGAAGTTGCGCGGCGGGAAGGGCCTTCCCTATAATCCTTTGGGCGGCTGCCCGGGATAACCGGGCCAGCTCAGGACGGCGGCCTCTGGGCTGTCGGCCGCGGAAACGTGGCGGGTTTCTCGCGAATGGCGGAAGACAACAAGAACTTCGAGGGCGTGGAGCGCCGCCGCAATCCCATCGTGGCCCACGTGAAGGCCGACCCTCGTGGATTGAGCGAGGTTGCCGTCTTCCACGAATTGGGCAAGGCCCTCACCTCTTCTCTCCAGCTCGACCAGGTGCTGCGCACCATCATGCAGAAGGTCGAGGAATTCCTGCATCCGGATACCTGGTCCCTGCTCCTCGTAGATGAAGCCAAGCAGGAACTGTTCTTCGAGATTGCCACCGGCGAAGGCAGTTCTGCGCTCAAAGAAATCCGCATCAAGATGGGGCAGGGAATCGCCGGCTGGGTGGCGCAGACCGGCGAAGTGGTGATTGTGCCGGACACCAGTAAGGACTCGCGCTTCTTTTCCAAGGTGGACGAGAAGACCAAAATGGAGACGCGCTCGATTGTCGCCGTGCCGGTGCGCTTCCGCGACCGCGCCCTGGGCGTGATCGAGCTGATCAACTGCGTGGGACCGGAGGGCTTCGGCGAGCGCGACCTGGCGCTGCTCGAAGTGCTGGCCGACTTCGCCGCCATCGCCATGGAGAACGCGCGGCACGTGCAGAAAATCCACGAGCTGACCATCACCGATGATTGCACCTCGCTGTACAACGCGCGGCACCTGAACTTCGTCCTGGAGACGGAGATTTACCGCTCGCAGCGCTACAACTACGAGTTTTCGCTGATCTTCCTCGACCTTGACCACTTCAAGAACGTCAACGACACCCACGGCCACCTGACCGGCACACGCCTGCTGGCCGAGATCGGCAACATGGTCAAGGCCAATCTCCGGCTGATTGACTTCGCCTTCCGCTACGGCGGAGATGAGTTCGTCGTCCTGCTGCCGCAGACATCCAAGGAAAACGCCTTCGTTGTGGCCCGGCGCCTGCACGGGCGCATCCGCGAGATGGTCTGGCTGCACGAAACCAACATGGACATCCGCGTGACCGCCAGCGTCGGGTTGGCCTCCTATCCTTCGGATTCGCGGGACAAGTCCAAGCTCCTACAGTTGGCTGACGAGGCCATGTACCTGGTCAAGAACACCACCCGCGACAGCGTCGCCGCCGCAGGCGTCGGCGTGCTTCCCGGCCTTGCTACCCCGGCAGCCTCTACCGAAACGCAGCGCGCACCAGCCCGGCGCGGCGATTCGTAGCAAATCCTTCGCCAGGCAGCAAGTCACTCTGACAAAAAATACTTGGGAGAAGAACGGGGGGGAAAAAGCCCCACGCTTGCTGAGAACCGCAAGGATGGGCCACGCACGCCAACGAGGGAGCCGCGTCAGGATCAGAAACGAAGGCTGTGCCACCCGCCGAGCAGTTAAGGAGGGAGGCCGCGTCAGGATCAGAAACAATGGCTGCGCCACCCGTCCGCCTCCAAGAGATAAACGCGGCGTGGGTTAAGCGTCTGTACGAGCAGGAACACGAGTAATGTGTGCTTATTAGAACAGACAGTGAAACCCCGACTTAGTAAAGTTGTTTCGGTAACAGGAATCTAGTCCTTCTCATCCGCGCTTACCGCGCAGGTCTAGCCCGCATGTCTCACCAGTGGGGCGCTGAGCCCAATTCGGAGGCGAAAATCGACGCGCTTCGATGCGAGCGCGACGACGCTCGTGCCTTTGCGCGTCCCGGCGCTCACAGGGAAGGACTTGCGGGTGATTCCAGACA
>JBGPJC010000173.1:0-5752 GCA_041485165.1 Terriglobia bacterium
CGGCGACGAGACCATCGGCAAGATCATCGCCGAGGCCATGGAGAAGGTGGGCAAGGAGGGCGTGGTCACCATCGAGGAGGCCAAGTCGATGGAGACGACGTTGGATGTCGTCGAGGGCATGCAGTTCGACCGCGGCTACCAGTCGCCCTACTTTGTCACCGACCCGGAGCGCATGGAGTGCGTGCTGGAAGACGTGCGCATCCTCATCCACGAGAAGAAAATCAGCTCGATGAAGGACCTGCTTCCCCTGCTCGAGCAGATCGCCAAGATGGGCAAGCCGCTGCTGATCATCGCCGAAGACGTCGAGGGTGAAGCCCTGGCGACCCTGGTGGTGAACAAGCTGCGCGGCACGCTGCAGTGCGCGGCCGTAAAGGCCCCGGGCTTCGGCGACCGCCGCAAGGCCATGCTCGAGGACATAGCCACCCTCACCGGAGGCAAAGCCGTCACCGAGGACCTCGGCATCAAGCTGGAGAACGTTAAGGTCGAGGACCTGGGCCGCGCCAAGAAGATCGTGATCGACAAGGATAACACCACCATCGTCGAAGGCGGGGGCAAGCCCGGAGAAATAGAAGGCCGGGTCAAGCAGATCCGCACGCAGGTCGAGGACACCACCTCGGACTACGACCGCGAGAAACTGCAAGAACGCCTCGCCAAGCTGGTTGGCGGCGTAGCGGTAATCAAGGTGGGCGCGGCAACCGAGACCGAGCTGAAAGAAAAGAAGGCTCGCGTCGAGGACGCCATGCACGCCACCCGCGCCGCGGTCGAGGAAGGCATCGTGCCCGGAGGCGGAGTCGCCCTGGTCCGCTGCATCGCGGCGCTCGATAAGCTCAAGCTCCACGACGACGAAGCCATCGGCGTGAACATCGTCAAGCGCGCGCTCGAGGAGCCCATGCGCCAGATCGCCCAGAACGCCGGGCATGAAGGCGCCGTGGTCGTTGGAAAAGTCCGCGAGTCCAAGGAAGAGAACTTCGGCTTCGATGCCGAAAACGGCGAGTACGGCGACATGGTTAAACATGGCGTCATCGACCCGGCCAAGGTCACCCGCCTGGCGCTGCAGAATGCCGCCTCCATCGCCGCCTTGATGCTCACCACCGAAGCGCTGGTGGCGGAGATCAAGGAAGACGACAGGAAGTCCGCTGGCGCCGGTGGACCCGGCGGCCCGGGCGGCATGGGCGGGATGTACTAAGCCCTCGAAACCCACATCCACAAGAACGATCGGAGGGCGCGGTGCGGTTTTGACCGACGCTGTCCGCGTGAACCACATCCTGGAAGGGCGCTCGGTTTCCGATGTCTGGAATCTGGGCGCCCATCCCCGTTTGCGGGATGGAAGGCTTTTGGGCTGTGTGGCGTGGAATTCCCGCTGAAGATTGCTTACCCGGAGAAAAGGCGGCTCGTCTTGAGCACGAAATCAGCAAGCTTCCCCGTATTGGCGAGGTTTTCCAACCTCTTGTATATCTCCGCGTGGTGATCGCCGGCCTTTGCGCCGACGCCGACAACCGCAATCGCCTTTAAGTCCTCGTAGACACGAAGGACCACTCGGTAATTGCCGAAGTGAAAGCTGCGAAATCCCGCGAGCGGCTCGGCGAGGGGTTGGGAGCAACGGGAAGGGTCTTTCTGAACCGTTTTCTCGAGTTTTCCTCTAAGGGAATTCCGGATATTCTTGGGGAGCCGCTTGATGTCGGAAACCGCATCGGCAGTGAACCTGAGATCGTACAAACTATCGCTTCCCAAAGGCCTCATCTAGGGTATGCAGCTTCCCAAGGCGAACGTCTTCGTCGAGCGTCTTGGCAGCTTCCAAAATCTGCGGGTAAAGGCGCCCGTCCATCGTGATTGCCAGTGTTTCCGCCGCAGCCCGAAGCTTGGCCAGGAGTTCGTCAAAGTACCTCTTATCGAGAACGAGCTTCGTCTCTTCTGCGTCATTGGCCGAAATTAATACGATCGTCGAGCCCGTAGCCCGTTTGAGCGTCCTTCTCTGATTCTGGCGCAGCTCGGAACGCTTGACCGTCACCAACTGCGGATTCGTCAGAGCCAACACAGTCACCATACACCTCCATGTACAAATTGCAAGTACAATTTGTACATACCCATTATTGACAAGAGTTCTTTACGTTGTCAAGAGATATTGACAGATGTAAAGGGACTTGAGGATCGCCCCCCCAAGGTCACCCGCCTGGCGCTGCAGAATGCCGCCTCCATCGCCGCCTTGATGCTCACCACCGAAGCGCGGGTGGCGGAGATCAAGGAAGACGACAGGAAGTCCGCTGGCGCCGGTGGACCCGGCGGCCCGGGCGGAATGGGTGGAATGTACTAAACCGTCCGGCAGCAGCCGGAGGGTGGTTTTCAAGGGCGTTCCGGTCTACCGGAACGCCCTTTTTTATGACCCAACCTCATACATCCAGATGATTTACCCGAAAATGCCTGACCTGTCCGACGTGCCAGTGCGGGTTCCACGAAGCCGGATGGGGGAGCTGCTGCGGGAGGTGATTGCTTGCCCACGGGCACTGGCTTGAGTATAGTGAGACCCTTGCCTTCAGTGGTCAGGGGAGAAATACACAATGCCCGGAATGTTAAAGTGGCTTCTTCCGCGCGAAGAGAGCTTTTTCTCCACCTTCGCGCGGCAGGCCGAGAACGTGCACTCTGGCGCGCAGGCCCTGGTGGCCATGCTCAGCAATTACAACGACCCGCAGGCCCAGGCTCGGGGCATCAAGGAGATCGAGCACCAAGGCGACACCATCACCCACGACATCATGATCCGCTTGAACCAGACCTTCATCACCCCCTTTGACCGCGAAGACATCCACGAGCTCTCCAGCAAGATTGACGATGTGCTCGACCTGCTGGATTCCGCCGCCGGGCGGCTGGCAATCTACCGGGTGCAGAAGATCCGCCCGGGGGTGGTGGAGCTGGCGCAAACCCTCGAAAAAGCCACCGCGCAGGTTTTGGCGGCGGTCAGCGTGCTGGAAAAACAGGACCACATCCTCAACTACTGCATTGAGATCAACCGCCTGGAGAATGAAGGGGACCGCATCAGCCGCTCGCTGATTGCGCAACTTTTCGAGCTGGAAAAAGACCCGGTCGAGATCCTCAAATGGAAAGAAATTATCGAGTGCATCGAAACCTCGATTGATAAGTGTGAAGACGTGGCCAACGTGATTGAGACTGTCACCCTGAAAAGCGCGTAGTCCCCCTTGGATAATATTGCCCTGCTGTACCTGATCGTAGCGCTGACCCTGGCGTTCGAGTTCTCGAACGGCTGGCACGATGCGGCCAATTCCATCGCCACCGTTGTTTCGACACGTGTGCTGACCCCGCTGGCCGCAGTGGTCTGGGCGGCGTTCTGGAACTTTGTGGCGGCCTTCGCTTTCGGCACTGCCGTGGCCAAGACCATCGGCAAGGGCATGGTCCACATCGAGATGGTGAACGAAGATGTTCTGCTGGCCGGGCTGGTCGGCGCGATCCTGTGGAACCTGCTGACGCTGTATCTGGGAATGCCCACCAGTTCCTCGCACGCGCTGATGGGCGGCTACGGCGGCGCCGCAGTGGCCCGTGTGGGGATGCAGGCGTTGATCCCCGCAGGCTGGAGCAAGCCTGTACTGTTCCTTTTTCTCGCGCCGGTCATGGGCCTGCTGATGGGCCTGTTGGTCACCGTGATCACCAGTTGGGTGGTCCGGCGGCAAGCGCCCAACCGCGTGGACCGCTGGTTCCGCCGTCTGCAACTGATCTCCGCCGCGGCGTACAGCATCGGCCACGGCACCAACGACGCGCAGAAAGGCATGGGCATCATCACCGCGGCGCTGGTCGCCGGCGGCCTGCTGCGGGACTACAGCGTACCCTTTTGGGTAATCATCGCTTGTCACGCGGCGATGGCCGGCGGGACAATGGCTGGAGGCTGGCGCGTCGTCCGCACCATGGGACAGCGCATCACCAAACTTACGCCCTTCGGCGGGTTCGCTGCCGAGACCGCGGGCGCGATTATGCTGTTCGGCACGGCCCAGGCGGGAATACCCGTGAGCACCACGCACACCATCGCCGGCTCGATCATGGGAGTAGGCGCCGCGCGCCGCCTGACCGCCGTGCGCTGGGGTGTAACCCGCCGACTGATGGTCATCTGGATGATGACCATCCCGGGTGCCGCGCTATTCGGCGCTTTGCTCTATCAGGTTTTTCGGTTGCGAGGTCACTGACGTGTCCGAGAATAATCCTGCATTTGCCACGGTCGAAGAGGCCGTCGAAGAAATCTGCCAGGGGCGCATGATCGTCCTGGTGGACGACGCCGACCGCGAGAACGAGGGCGACCTGTGCATGGCCGCCGAAAAGGTGACCCCGGAAGCCATCAACTTCATGGCCAAGCATGCCCGCGGCCTGATCTGCCTGCCGCTCAGCGAAGAGCGCTGCGAAGAGCTGAACCTCTCCATGATGGTGGCGCAGAACACCTCGAATTACGGCACGGCCTTCTGCGAGTCCATCGAAGCGCGCCGCGGCGTGACCACCGGAATCAGCGCCGCCGACCGCGCCACCACCATCCTGGCGGCGATTGACCCCAAGTCGCGGCCTTCCGATCTCGCCCGGCCGGGTCACACCTTCCCGCTCAAGGCGCGCAGCGGCGGCGTGCTGGTGCGCGCCGGACAGACCGAAGCTTCGGTGGACCTGGCGCGCATCGCCGGTATGACTCCCGCAGGCGTGATCTGCGAAATCATGAGCGACGATGGCACTATGGCGCGCATCCCCGAGTTGATCGAGTTCTGCCGGCGCCACGGCTTGAAGCTGCTCACCATCGCCGACCTCATCCGCTACCGCATGAAGCACGAGCGCAACATCAAGCGGCTGGCCGAGGGCACGCTGCCCACGCGCTACGGCGACTTCCGCATCATCTGCTATACCAGCCCGGCCGACGAAGAGCTGCACGTCGTCCTGGTGCGCGGCACCGTGGAGGGCGACCCGCCGCCTCTGGTGCGGCTGCATTCCCATTGTCTGACCGGCGACGTCTTCGCCGCCACCGCCTGTGACTGCCACGAGCTGATCGAGAATTCGCTCGCCGCCATTGCGCGGGAGGACCGCGGAGTGTTTGTCTACCTGCACCATCGCGGCCGAGGTTTCGGGATTGAAGCCTCCGGCACGGCTCCGGGAGAGATGGCGCGGGTGCGCTTTCACGCCCGAGGTCAGCTCGACCGCGACCTCGACCGGCAGCGCATGGTCCAGCGGGAGAGCGGCATCGGCGTGCAAATACTTCTGGACCTGGGGCTGACCGCCATCCGCGTTCTCACCAACCATCCGCGTAAAGTGGTGGCGCTGGATGGCTACGGCCTGACCATCGCCGAGCAGGTGCCGATCAACGTCACCTCCGGCGGCGCTCAGAGAAAAACTACCCACCAGCCGCTGTGAAACACGTACTGGTCCCGCTGGGGAATCTGGCGCGAGAACTTGCCTGGCTTGCTTTGCTGGCGCTTTGCGTGTGGTTCATTCCGCGCACGACGCTGGCGATGGAAGCGGTGTGCGGCGTCGTCACCATCGCCCTCTTCTGCTTCGAACGCTCCCTCTTTTAGCGCGCTCTGGCAAGTTCGTAGGGGCGGCTTTACGCCGCCCCCGGGCGGGGTAAACCCGCCCCTACGGTGCTAGCCCGCATGTCTCACCAGTGGGGCGCTGAGCCCAATTCGGAGGCGAAAATCGACGCGCTTCGATGCGAGCGCGACGACGCTCGTGCCTTTGCGCGTCCCGGCGCTCACAGGGAAGGACTTGCGGGTGATTCCAGACA
>JBGPJC010000174.1:0-5733 GCA_041485165.1 Terriglobia bacterium
AGCAACTCGGCGGAGAGCAGCGCCTGGGTCATCCCGCCGCCGGTGATGGGATCGAGGAACCCCGCGGCATCGCCCAGCAAGACAATCCCCGGCGCCACACCGCGGCTCGCGCGGCCCGCCAGCGGCGACCTTCCCTGAAATGCGGTTAGGCGCTCGGCGCCTTCGAGGCGCGCGGCAAGCAGCGGTTGCGCCGCAATCCAGCGGGGAAATGACTGCTCGATGGGCCCGCCCGCCGCGCCTTCATCGGCGAGGCCGGCGACCAGGATTTCCCGCTCCGGCAACGGCGTGACGTAAAGCTCGTAGCCGCGCCCGGCAAAAACATCCACCCACGGCGGCTGGTCCTTCCCTGGCGACAGCCGGAAATGCGTGCGGATGCCGAAACGCTTCCGCCGCGCGGGGACGTGCAGGCCGAGCGCGTGGCGGATGGGGGAGTGTACGCCGTCGGCCGCCACGACCAGCCCGGCGCGGTGCAGTTCTCCTTCGACGATCAAGCCGGCCACGCGACCCTTTTCGACCAGCGGCGCTTCCACGCAGACTCCCGCTCGTGCCGTCACCCCCGGCGTTGCCGCCGCGGAACGGAAGAGCACCTCGTCGAGTATGCGCCGCCGTTGTCCCCGGCCGGCGGCAGGGAGTCCAGCGATGGACGGGAAGCGGCCTTCGGCGGTCTGGCTGCCAAAGTGATACCGCACGCCGTAGAACGGAGCGCCGCCAGCGGCCTCCGCCACGCCGAGGCGTTCGAGCGCGGCAACACCTGCGGGCATCAGTCCTTCGCCGCATGGTTTCTCTCTTGGAAATTGTCCGCGCTCGAAAAGCTCGACGGAGAATCCACGGCGCCCGAGCAGGATGGCCAGCGCCGATCCCGCCGGGCCTCCTCCGGAAATCAGGACGTCAGCCATGTTCAGCGTTCCAGCTCTTTCATTTTCGTGGTTTGCGCCGGTGGCGCGTTCACGGATTGGAACAGGCGGGGCAGGAAGCGCGGCTTTGGCCCCATCGCCTGGCGATAGACAGGGTCGGCGAACAGCACAGCCTCTTCCACCTCAATGCGCCGGCGCAGGAGCCAGACGTGGGCCGCGGTGCCGGAAATCGCCGTCAGCCAGGCGGTGTGGATCAGCGGCAGGGCGATGAGTTGCACGAACACCGCGACATAGTTGGGATGGCGGATCCAGCGGAATGGCCCGTTGGTGACTACGCCCAGCCGCGCCGAGTCCATCACCTGGATGTTCCAGTGCTCGGCCATGGTGGCAATCACCCACCAGCGCAGCGCTTCCGAGAGTGCGAAGAACATGCCCATGGTGATCGCCAGCGCGGGAATCAGCGGGCGGCGGAGCAGCCAGACCTCCAGCGCCGAAAAAACCAGGACGCTGATGTGCAGCGCCACCATCCAAGGAAAGTGAGGTTCGGCGATTTTCTGCGCGCCGCGAGCGGCGAGCTGCCGCTGGTGGCGCCGCGAGAGGGCCATTTCGAACAGGCGGCCCAGGCCCACGGCGGCGAGCAGCAGCAGGTAGAGGACGAGGCTCATGGCCATTGCAGCAGAAGCATCTCTGAGCTGAAGCCCGGGCCGAAGGCGGCCATCACGCCGTAGGCGCCCGCGTCCAGCTTGCGTTTGTTCAGCCACTCGTGCAGGACGAAGATCACCGAGGCGCTCGAGAGGTTGCCGTACTCCCCCAGCACGTCCCAAGAAAACTGCGTGTCGCAGCGGCACAGCCCGAGCTCCTCTTCCATGTACAGCAGGAGCTTCTGGCCGCCGGGATGAAGAATGAACGCGGAAATTTTTTTCCGGTCGAGCGCGTGGCGCGTAAGGAAGGAATCGAGCAGGCCGCCGATTTTATCGCGGATCATCTGCGGCACATCGCGCGAGAGCACGATGTGGAAGCCGGAGTCCTTCAAGTCGAAGCCCATGGCATCGAGCGAATTTGGGAAAAAGTAGCTGCTGCTGTCGAGGATGCGCGGACCACCGGCGGGACGCCCAGTGATGATGGCCGCGGCGGCGCCGTCACCGAACAGGATGCTGGAGATCAGATTGGCCTGCGAAACATCTCCGCGCTGGAAGGTGAGGCTGGGCAGCTCGACCGACACCACCAGCACGCTGCTGCCGGGAAACGCGCGGATGTGTTCCCAGGCGCGCGTGAACGACGCCGCTCCCGCGGCGCAGCCCAGCTCGGTGATGGGCAGCCGGCGGACATCGCATCGGAAGCCCAGGTCGTTGATCAGGTGCGCGTCGAGCGAAGGGATCATCACGCCGGTGCACGACACGGTGACGATCATGTCGATGTCCGTGGCCTGCATCCCCGCGCGAGCGAGGCAGTCCCGTGCCACTTGCCGCCCGAGTTGCACGGCGTGTTCCCGGTATTCCACGCTGATTTGGCTGAGCGGCCGTGGCTGGATGATGTAGTCCACCGGCTGGATGCAGAAGCGCTGCCGCACCTGGGAGTTGTCGATCACCGCCATCATAGCGTTCAGCCGCGCGGGCTCGAGCGAGAATACGCGCTGCAGGTAGGTCTTCACCTCATCCCGCGTCAGCGCGTAAGGAGGAACCGCCGTTGCTGTCGCCGCGATGCTGATAGACGCCCGGCGGCCGTCACCGGTATTCGAATTTGTGCTGCTATTCTCCATGTTGCTTGTTTTCCCGTTTTTCCCCGCTCTGTCCGATGCGCTGGGACGTCCTCAGCGTCGCCTCATCCTCTAGTCATTCCACCGCTCTTACATCGGGACCCCGCCGGCCTGGGGAGGGCCGCCCGGCAGTCATGGCTGAGATTCACGCGCCTCGATGGTGAAATCTATTTCCACCACGTCTTTCACTTTCACCGTGCCTCCGGCGGCGCTGAACGGTTTGATGCCGAAATCGCTCTGCTTAAGATTGACCGTGCCAGTGTAGCCTTTCTTCCCGCGGGTGACGGTGACCACCAGGGCGCGCGTCTGGCCGTGCAGGGTGAGCTCCCCTTTCACCGTCCAGCGGTCCGCTGCGGCTTTTTCCACGCTGGTCGAGCGGAAAGCGATCTCGGGGTAGCGCGCGCTTTCCAGCACTTCGTCCTGCATGTGCGCCTGAATTTCTGCGCGGTTCTTGGCGGATTCTTCCGCGTCCACCACCTCAAGGGATTTGGCGACCACCTTGAACTGGATACCCCCAGGGTCGGACTCGGTCAGCCTGCCCTCGGCGATCTTCGCGCGGATTTCATGGTTGTGTGCGAAAGCCGAAAATAAGCCAGCCTTGAAAACATGCACCGTGAGCGCGGAACGCTCGGCATCAATGTTTTTCTGTTGGGCACGGAGGGGAGCAGCTCCCGGCAGGAAGCACAGCCCGAGCCAGGCGCACACAATCGCCGCAGATTTCGCTTTCAAAGCGTTTTCCTCGCTTTGGACACCTAAAACTCTCCTTGGAATCAGATTCGGTGGGCGGGAATAAGATACGGTCCCGGAAAGTCAAAAGAGTATCATCAGTTTGTCTGGCCGATGTAAGGTCACAGACCGCCTGGATTCTGCCGGATGCCGCAACCCGAATCTCCGGGCGCGCATCGAATTCGATGCAGGGTGCCCGCCGGAGGTTTGCCGACAAAATGACGCCAACCAATCCCATTGCGGAGAAAGTGATCGCCTTGCTCGCTGCCGTCAAGCGGGTGCCCCGCGAATCCATCTCCCTGGACAGCTCGCTTGCCGACCTCAACATCGATTCGCTGGATACCATCACTCTGCTCTTCGAGCTGGAGAAAGAATTTCAGCTCTCCATCTCCGATGACCAGGTGCGCGCCATGCGCAGCGTCCGCCAGATTGTCGAAGGCGTGCAATCGCTGCTGGCCGGGCCGCGGCTCGGTTCCACTCAGCCGGCCAACGGATAGATGGCCGAGCGGCGAGTGGCGGTGACCGGGCTGGGGGTAATCTGCGCCCTGGGTCACAACGCTTGCCAGACATGGAACGCGCTGCGCGAGGGGCGCCCGGGAATCGCCCGCATCACGTCCGTGGATTCCACCGCGCTGCGTTTCTCGCAAGGCGCCGAGGTGCGGGATTTTGACCCGCTGGCGCACCTCGATTTCAGCCAGGCCGGCCTGCTTGATCGCTTCGCGCAGTTCGCCGTGCTGGCAGCGCGCGAGGCGGTGAAGGATTCTGGAATCGTCTTTGACCAAGCGCTGCGCGAGCGTAGCGCGGTGGTGACCGGGTCGTGCATCGGCGGGCAATCCTCGCAAGACGCCGGCTTCGTCGAGCTCTACCGCGAAGGGCGCGGCCGCGTGCATCCTCTGACCATCCCGCGCACCATGGCCAACGCCGGAGCCAGCCACATCGGCATGGAGCTGGGCATTACCGGACCGACATTCACTCTGTCCACGGCCTGCTCCTCCTCGAATCACGCCATCGGCCAGGCATTTACACTGGTGCGAAGCGGCGCCGCCGAACTGGCCATCACCGGCGGCAGCGAAGCGCCGTTCAGCATGGGCCTGCTCAAGGCCTGGGAGGCCCTGCGGGTCATTTCGCCGGACACCTGCCGGCCATTCTGCCGCGACCGCAAGGGGATGATCCTCGGCGAAGGCGGAGCCATGCTGGTGCTCGAACCGTTCGAGGCGGCGCAAGCGCGGGGAGCAAAGATCTATGCGGAGATCGCCGGATTCGGCATGTCCGCCGACGCTCATCACGCCACTCAGCCCTCGGTCGAAGGCCCTGGCCGCGCCATGCGCGCGGCGCTGCGCGATGCGGGGCTCGCCCCCGAGCAGGTAGGTTACATCAATGCGCACGGCACCGGCACGCCGGGGAACGACCCGGTCGAAACGCGTGCCATCCGCGCCGTGTTCGGTTCGCACGCTGATCGCCTGGCAGTCAGCTCGACCAAGTCCATGCACGGGCACGCGCTGGGAGCCGCGGGCGCTCTCGAAGCGGTGGCCACGGTGCTGGCGCTGCGCGAGGGTCTGCTGCCGCCGACGGCGAATTTCACCGCAGCCGACCCGGAGTGCGACCTGGACTATGTGGCTAACACCGCGCGCGCCGCGCAGGTCGAATGCGCGCTGTCGAACTCCTTCGCCTTCGGCGGGCTGAACGCTGTACTCGCTTTCCGGGCCTATGCGCGCTGACCCGCTGCTCCCTCCGCGGTTGGCGAGCTTGCGTATCCGCTTGCTCGCAACGAGCGCTGCGGCGAGCTGTGCGATGCTCTTTTGCTGCGCGCCGGCTTGGACGCAGACTGAAACTGCAAAGACGGCGCCGACCCAGATTGACGCCGGATTTCACCTGCTCTACGAACTGGAATTCGTCCGAGCCCGGGTGGAATTTTCCGCCTGGCAGCGCGCCCATCCTCAGGACTCTCTGGGCCCGGCCGCAGAAGCGGCGAGCTACCTGTTCGAGGAGTTCACGAAACAGGGAGTGTTGACCTCGGAATTCTTTCTGGATGACAAGCGTCTGCTCGGCGGGATCGCGGGGAAACCGGACCAGGCGCTGGGCGATGGATTTTTCACCGCCAACCGGCTCGCGCAAGCGATGGCGCGCGAGCGGTTGAAAACGGATGCGCAAGACGCTAATGCGCTGTTTGTCCTGACCATCACCACGGGGATGAACGCGGACTACACCAGCCTGATCCTCAAGCGCCAGTGGGATAGCCTGGGGCTGATCCGCGAATCCGAAGTCTACGCCAAGAGCCTGCTCGCGCGCTCGCCCGATGCCGCCGACGCCTATGTGGCCTTGGGTACCACCAACTACATCGTCGGCTGTTTGCCTGGATACAAACGGTTCTTCCTGCGCTTTGGGGGCATCCGCGGC
>JBGPJC010000175.1:0-5514 GCA_041485165.1 Terriglobia bacterium
CGAAGAATTCGCGGATCGCGGCCATCACGGGCTTCGCGTTCACGAGGTCGTGTGGCATGGCCGTGGACATTTCCTGATACACGGACATCTTTTCCTTGATCGCGCGCTCCATGCGGACCAGGCCGATGCGGAACTGGTTTTCGAGCAGCTCGCCCACGGCGCGGACGCGGCGGTTGCCCAGGTGATCGATGTCGTCCACCGTGCCGATATTTTTGCGCAGCTTGAGCAGGTACTTGATGGCGGCGATAAAGTCGGCGTTGTCGAGAGTGCGCTTGTCGAGGCGCGTCTCGTTGCCCAGCTTGATGTTGAACTTCAGGCGGCCCACTTTGCTGAAATCGTATTTGCGCGGGTCGAAGAACATGCTCTGGAACAGCGCCGTCGCGGTCTCCAGTGTCGGCGGATCGCCGGGACGCAGCTTGCGGTAGATTTCGATCAGCGCTTCGCGGCTGGTGCGCACCGAGTCGCGGTCCAGGGTGCGGCTGAGCACCAAGCCGACCTCGTCGCGCTCCGGGAAGAAAATATCCACTTCGGTGATGCCGGCCTCGGCCAGACGGCCCCACATCTCGGCGGTTACCGGTTTGTTCGATTCCAGCAGCAGCTCGCCGGTCTGCCGGTCCACGATGTCGGCCACGGTGTACGCGCCCTCCAGGTCGGCAAACTCCACCTGCGCATGGGCCACGCGCGCCTTGACCAGTTCTTTGTACAGCGCCTCGGTGATTCTGCGGTGAGCGCCCACCAGCACATCGCCGCTCTTGGGATGCTTGATCTCGTGCGTGATCTTGCGATCCACCAGGCCTTCCGAGAGGTTCCAGAAGAACTGGCGCTCACGGATGGAGACGCGCTCGACCTGGTAGAAACTGCGCAGGATTTCCTCGTTGGACTTCATGCCCAGGGCGCGCAGGAAGATGGAGCCCAGGAACTTACGCTTGCGGTCGATGCGCACGTACAGCAGGTTCTTGGTGTCGTACTCGAATTCCACCCACGAGCCGCGGTAGGGAATGATTTTGCCCAGAAAATAAGAACGGTTGTTGGCGGACTCGTAGAAGACACCCGGGGAGCGGTGCAACTGGCTGACGATGACCCGCTCGGTGCCGTTGATGGTGAAGGTGCCGTTCTCGGTCATCAGCGGGATATCGCCGAAGAAGACTTCCTGTTCTTTGATGTCGCGAATGGTCTTGGCCCCGGTGTCCGGGTCCTTCTCGTAGATGGTCAGACGGATAGTGACCTTGAGCGGGGCGGAGTAAGTCATGCCGCGCTCCTGGCATTCGCTCACGTCATATTTGAGCTGCAGGGCCACCGGGTCGCCGCACTTGTTGCAGAAGGTGGGCGTGTTGCGGTTGAACGCGCCACACTTGCTGCAGATCACGTCGCCGGACTTGTACGGGTTGGTGACCACCGACGCACCGCAGGCCCGGCAGGTGGCGCGCAGGTGATGCAGCCCGCGCAGGTGCCCGCACTTACATTCCCAGTTGCCGATGGCGTAGTCCACGAAATCAAGCTGCGAAAGTCCGCGGAAATCCTGAATCGGGAACACCGAGGTGAACACCGACTGCAGGCCATTGTCATCGCGCTCGCTCGGCAACAGGTCCATCTGCAGAAAACGCTGGTAAGAGCGCTTCTGCACTTCGATCAGGTTCGGAATCTGGATGGTGGTGCGGATCCGCGAGAAGTCCAGCCGGTTCCGTTCCCGATTGTGATGCCGTCCATTCTGCATGTCGCTTTACCTCATGCTTGCAACGAAAAGGTTTGGGTGGCGGCCGCTTGGGCCCCTGTGGGTGAAAGACACCCCGGCTGGAAGGGAGCACGGAACCGAGAAAAGGTGGATCCCGCCGTACACGCTCCGAAACGCCGCTGCCGTCCCGCCTTGCGGGACGGGACGGCCATTCTCTGCCAATCTTTCCCGGGGAAACGCGCCGAGCCACTACTTGACTTCGACCTTGGCTCCCGCTTCCTCGAACTTCTTCTTGATGGTGGCGGCCTCGTCCTTGTTTACCCCGTCTTTGATCGTCTTGGGGGCGCCGTCGACCAGGTCCTTGGCCTCTTTCAAGCCCAAGCTGGTGACTTCGCGGACGGCCTTGATGACGTTGATCTTGTTTGCGCCTACCTCGGTGAGGACGACGGCGAATTCCGTCTTCTCCTCAGCCGGAGCGGCGCCGGCAGCGGCCCCAGCGCCCGCAACCATCGCGGGTGCAGCGGCGGCGGCGGAAACGCCGAAAGCCTCTTCCATCTTTTTGACCAGCTCTGAGGCTTCCAGCAGGGTCAATACTTTGATCTGCTCGAGAAGAGCATCCACTTTACTCGACATGGCGGTATTCCTTCCTCCTCTGATTACTGCGCGAACTTTTCTGCCTTGACCGCCTCCTGGAGGACGACGGCCAGATTACGGGCGACCGCAGCGGCCGCCGAAGCGATACGCTGCGCGGGAGCATTCAGCAGGAACATGGTTTTGGACACCAGTTGCTCTTTCGACGGCATCTGGGCCAGTTGCTGGATCTCGAGGATGGAAACGACGCGCCCCTCCACCACTCCGGCTTTGAACCGGAATGCGGGCACGTCCTTGGCAAACTTGGTCAGCACCTTGGCCAGAGCCACCGGGTCGGTGGCCGTGTAGGCGATCGAATTGGTGCCCTGCAAGCCCTTGAGAAGCGGCTCGGCGGGCGTCCCGGCTCCGGCGCGTTCGGCCAGCGTGTTCTTCACCACTTCGTACTTGCCGCCGGCAGCCTCGACGGCGCGGCGCAGGCGGGTATCCTCACCCACCTTGATGCCCTGGAACGTGCTGAGAATCACCGTAGAGAGCGAGGCCAGCACGCTCTGCAGTTTCTCGACGTCCTTCTCTTTGTCGCTGCGCTTCTTCACAGCTTCCTCCGGCCTACGCGGCGGCCACAGCCTCATCCACATCGGCCAGCACAATCTGAATCCCGGGGCCCATGGTGGAAGAAAGGGTGACCTTCTTGATGTACTTGCCCTTGGCCGCGGCGGGCTTGGCCTTGACCACGGCGGAGAGCAGCGCCTGGGCATTCTCGGCGATCTTTGCGGCCTCGAAGCTCACTTTGCCGATGGGTGAGTGAATGATGGAGGTCTTGTCCAGGCGAAACTCCACCTTACCCGCTTTGATCTCTTTGACCGCCTGGGCCACCTCGAAAGTGACCGTGCCGGTCTTCGGATTGGGCATCAGGCCGCGGGGACCGAGAACTTTTCCGAGCTTGCCGGCCAGCCGCATCATGTCCGGCGTGGCGATCACCGCATCGAAGTCCGTCCATCCTTCCTGGATCTTCTGCACCATGTCTTCGCCGCCGACAAAATCCGCGCCGGCGTCGCGCGCTTCGCCCACTTTGTCGCTCCCGGCGATCACCAGCACGCGCTTGGACTTGCCTAGCCCGTGCGGCAGGATCACTGTGCCCCGCACCATCTGGTCGGACTGTTTGGCGTCCACGCCCATGTTGATCACCAGCTCGACGGTCTCGTCGAACTTGGCGAATTTCACCTTCTTCAAAAGCTCCGCGCCCTCCAGTAAATGATAAGGACGCGCCTCGACCTGCTTGCGCGCGTTGCGGACGTGTTTTCCTGAAATCCGGCCCATGACGCTCTCTCCTAACCCTCGACCTCGATGCCCATATTGCGCGCCGTGCCCATCACCGTACGAATCGCCGATTGCAAGCTGGTGGTGTTCAGGTCGGGCAGCTTGGTGCGGGCGATGTCTTCCACCTGCTTGCGGCTGACCTTACCCACCTTGGTCTTGTTGGGCTCGGCGGCGCCTTTGACAACCCCGGCGGCGCGTTTCAGCAGCTCGCTGGCCGGTGGGGTCTTCATGATGAAAGTGAAGGTGCGGTCGCTGTAAATGGTCACCAGCACCGGGATAATCATCCCATCGGGCTCTTTGGCCGTTTTGGCATTGAACTGCTTGCAGAAATCCATGATGTTGACGCCCTGCGGCCCCAGCGCGGTGCCCACCGGCGGCGCCGGCGTTGCCTTGGTGGCCGGCAGTTGCAGCTTCACTTGCGCTTGTACTTTCTTGGCCATTGCGTTGCCACTCCGTCAGATTGCTCGATCGCCGCGGGGCGCGTGCCCGGCGTGCGTTAGCCGGTCTTTTCCACCTGGGTGAAGTCCAGCTCCACCGGCGTCGACCGGCCGAAAATGGTGACTGAAACCTTGAGCGTGCTGCGGTCGGAGTTGACCTCTTCGACCACGCCGTTGAAATTCGCGAACGGGCCGTCCACGATGCGCACCTGCTCGTTGCGTTCGAAGATCAGCTTGGGCTTGGCCTTCTCCGGCGCTGCGGTGGTGCGGTTGAGAATGCTCTCTACTTCCTGTTCGGTCAGCGGCGTGGGGATCTGCCCGGTGCCCACAAACCCGGTGACCCGCGGAGTCGAGCGCACCACGTGCCACGTGTCGTCGTTCATCTCCATCTCTACCAGCACGTAACCCGGATAAAACATCCGCGGAGAGATGACCTTTTTGCCGCCGCGCACTTCCACCACGTCTTCGGTGGGCACCATCAGCCGCCCGATCTTTTCCTGCAGGCCGAAAGCGGCCACGCGGCTCTCCAGGCTTTCCTTCACTTTCTTCTCGAAGCCCGAGTAGGTGTGGATGATGTACCAGTTCATCGCCATCTCTTCTCTACTGCTTGAAGAACTTCAGCACCTGCTGCACCACGCTGCTGACTCCGAGATCCACCAGGAACAGAAACACGCCGAAGAAGAAGACCGTGGCGATCACCACTCCGGTGGTTGAACGCACATCGTCGAAACTCGGCCAGGTGACCTTGCGGGTTTCTATCCGCACCTCGTGCAGGAAGCGCTGCGCGCGCCGCGGATATTCGAGCGCCGCCTGCCAAGCCCGCTGCACGGGGCCCGGGACGGTGATGGACATCCCCGAACTGCCGGCTTGACCTTCGTTCTTCAATTTAAGCGCCTCTGCCAATTCCCTCTCCCGCTCTTTTCCCCGCTCGCCAAGGCCGCGCCAAATCTGGCAGGGGAGGAGGGATTCGAACCCCCACATCCGGTTTTGGAGACCGGCGGTCTACCGTTAAACCTACTCCCCTGAATCCCGGGCGCCTCGCCAGTTCATTTCACTTCCTTATGCCCGGTGTGCTTGCGGCACGTCCGGCAGAACTTGCGCGTCTCCAGCCGCTCGGTGTGTTTCTTGCGGTTCTTCATGGTCGCGTAGTTTCGATTCTTGCAGTCGGTGCACTGCAGCGTGATCAATTCGCGCATACGGGCTTCCCGTTTCCCTGCGGCTGTGCCGCGGCTACTCGATAATCTCGGTGACCGCGCCGGCGCCCACGGTGTGGCCGCCCTCGCGGATGGCGAACCTCAGCCCCTTCTCCAGCGCCACCGGAGTAATCAGGCTGATCTGCATCGCCGCGTTGTCCCCGGGCATGACCATCTCCACGCCCTCGCCCAGCTTTACGTCTCCGGTCACGTCCGTGGTCCGAAAGTAAAACTGCGGCCGGTACCCGGTGAAGAACGGCGTGTGCCGCCCGCCTTCTTCCTTGGTCAAAATGTACGCCTCGGC
>JBGPJC010000176.1:0-5428 GCA_041485165.1 Terriglobia bacterium
AGGGTGTCGCGCTGCGCGGGGATGTAGCCCGCATCGGATATGATGCGGCGCAGTTCGGATTCGTTGGTGCGGTTGCGCACGCCTGCGGCGTAAACGACATTTTCTTCGATCAGGATGCTGCCAACATCGTCGGCGCCGAATTGCAGGCCCACCTGGCAGACTTTGATCCCCGGCGTCAGCCAGCTCGACTGAATATGGTCAATGTTGTCGAGGTAGAGGCGGCTGACGGCCAGCGTCTTCAGATAATCTACCGCGGTGGCTTCCGGCACTCTCTTGCCCAGTGGGGTGTTCTCCGGCGCGAACATCCAGGGAATGAAGGCGGTGAAGCCGCCGGTATCTTCCTGGATGCGGCGCAGGCGCTCGAAGTGGTTGACGCGGTGGCGCAGCTCTTCGCCGCAGCCGAACATCATCGTGGCGGTGGTGCGCAGGCCCAGCGAGTGCGCCGTGCGGTGCATCTCTTCCCACTCGCCGGCGGTGCACTTCAGCCGGGAGATGCGCGCGCGGACTTCGTCATCCAGAATTTCCGCGCCAGCGCCGGGGATGGAGCCCAGCCCGGCGTCGCGCAGCCGCACAATGGTGTCGCGCAGGGAGAGCCCGGAAAGCTCGGAGATATTGAGGATCTCCGGCGCGGAAAAGCAGTGCAGGTGCACCATCGGGTAGCGCTGCCGGAAAGCGCGCAGCATGTCTTCGTAATACTCGATCTTGAGATCGGGGTGCAGCCCGCCCTGGAGGAGGATGCCGGTGCCGCCCAGGGCCAGCATCTCTTCAATCTTGTGGCACATCTCCTCGAGCGACAGAATGTAACCGTCGCGGGCGCCGACTGGCCGGTAAAACGCGCAGAAGGAACAGTACTCGGTGCAGAAGTTGGTGTAATTGATGTTGCGGTCGATCTGGTAGGTAGCCACGCGCGGGTCGTTCTTGCGATTGCGCACCTCGGTGGCGGCCATGCCCAGGCCGATCAGATCATCCGAGGCCAGCAGGTCGAGCGCTTCTTTCTGGCTGATGCCCATCTGCGCTTATCCCCTCACGGCGGCGCGCGCCGGAACCGCGGCGAATTCCAGCGGCCGCGCCGCCGGAATGAGTCCCGCTCGGGCGGCTTTATGGAAATAAAGCTCCAGCCCGGCAAGGTTTTCATCGTCCAGGCTGTAGTCAATGTTGTCGCGCAAATAGCGTGCCAGGCTGGCGGGAGAAAGTCCCAGGGTCACCGAAGCGTTGGCGGCGATATCCTCGATGCGCTCCAGGCCGTACTGCTTCGAGGCCAGAAAGTCTGCGGCGACCTCGGGTGTGGCGGCTTCGCGCCGCGCCGCCCAGATGGCAAGAACGCAGGGATGCCCGGTCCACTGCCGCCATTGTTCGACCACGTCGTATAAGCGGACGCCGGCGACGCCGGGGACCACCTGCTCTCCCGCTTCATATTTTTCCGCCAGCCGCAGCGCCGGATCGCCGATTACCAACGCGGCATCGGCGGTGGAAAGCATGGCGGGAACATCCGGGGGCGAATCGACAAACTCGGGCGCGATGCGCCAGCGCTCCGCGCAGAGGATGCGCGTCAACGCCACGGTGCTGCGCGAACTGGTGTCCAGGGCCATCCGCCGCACCTGCTCGATGGGCATCCGCGAGACGACCAGCAAGCTGCGCACCTTGTGCTTGGAGGCAATTGCCGCGCCCGGTAGCGCCACGAGGCCAGGGATGCGCTGGTATTCAATCGAAGGGATAATGGCGATATCCACCGCGCCGCGCGCGAGCTGTTCGGCACACTGCGATGGCACGGTAAACGAAAGGTCGTAGCGCCCTTGCAGTGGGCCGTGCGTGAACCCCCACACCAGGGGCGCTGTGTTCAGATACTCGACGATGGAGATGCGCAGACGGGCCACAGAGTTCACTGGATCACTCCTAACTATAGCATGGAGGGCTGGCGGGCCTGCGAGCGCCGGAACGGTCCCACCGCGAAAGTCATTTCGAATGCTCTGAATTCTTCGAAGATATCGATCATCTCTGCCGCTGCAAGGGGATAGGGGATAGAGTAAGAACACGCCGCATGGCTGAATCGGCGGAAAGGAACGAAAGAACATGGCTAGAGCAATCGAAGTCGAAGAAGGAGGCGGCAATGTCTTCGCCGACCTCGGATTACCCAATCCGGAAGAGCGTCTCGCCAAGGCTGGTCTGGCGATTCGCATAGCCGGAGTCATTCGCGCACGGCGGCTCACTCAGGCTCGTGCCGCCGGCATCTTGAAGATCGACCAGCCAAAAGTTTCCCGGCTGCTGCGCGGGCAGCTTTCCGGTTTTTCAACCGAACGACTCATGCAGTTCCTCACGTTGCTTGGCCGCGATGTTGAAATTGTCATAAAACGCGCGCCGCGCTCACGCCGGAAAGGCCGCGTACGCGTCGTTGCTACAGCGTGAGCAACGCAACGCCAACGAGCGCCAACCAGTGACTCGGCTGGCGCTCTCTGGATTTTTTCTTCTCAGGTTACGGGTGGCCGAGCCTTACTGATCGCGGTCGGGGTGCCCCAGGACTTTCGAAGACAGCGTGGAGTTCTTTGTTTTTGCGCTGACCGCTGCCCTCGCGGTCAGCCATTCGACGCTCGCTCCTCTGGTGGGCCAGTTCGCGGCAACGGAAATCCTGGACGGGGCGCGCATCGAACTTCTACAGCCATACCGGCCTGCGCGGTTTGCGTGAAACAAGCGCCATAGCTTGACAAACTCGTTACTCCCTGCGTAGTCTCACCCGCAACGCATGGATCCACAACATTACCTGGGCTGGCTGGCGCTTGGGCTGACGCCGGGCCTGGGGGCAAGACTGGCGGGGAAGCTTCTGCGCGAGTTCGGCGATCCTGAGGCGGTATTCCGCGCCTCGCTCACCTCGCTGGAAGCCTGCCGGTTGCCCGCCGGGGCTGCGCAAGCCATCCATTCGCAACAGCCGCTGAAGGCTGCTGAAGAAGAGCTGGATAAAGTCCGCGCGGCGGGCTGCCGGCTTCTCACCTGGGACGAACCGGCTTATCCCAAGCGGCTGCGCGAGATTTACGATCCCCCGCCGGTGTTCTATCTCAAGGGCGACGCCGAATTGCTCGACCGGCACTCGCTGGCCATTGTCGGCTCGCGCAAGCCGACGCCTTACGGCGTGCAGATGGCCGAGCGCCTGGCGCACGAACTTGCCGAGCGCGGCCTGGTCATCATCAGCGGAATGGCCCGCGGGATCGACGCCCTGGCGCACCGCGGGGCGCTGGAAGCGCGGAAGAAGAGCGGGCGCGGCGCGACCATCGGTGTCCTGGGCGCGGGTATCGACGTGATCTATCCAAAGGAGAACAAGAAACTTTACGACCAGGTGGCCGAAACCGGCGTGCTCATCTCTGAGTTTCCCATCGGCTCATTCCCCGCTCCGCAGAATTTCCCGGTGCGCAACCGCGTGATCGCCGGGATGGCCCTGGGTGTCGTGGTGGTGGAAGGCGCGCAGTATTCCGGCTCACTGATCACCGCGCGCTTGGCCATGGAGTTTGGCCGGGAAGTATTCGGCGTGCCGGGGAATGTGACCCAACCGCTCAGCTTTGGGCCCAACCAGCTCATCAAACAGGGCGCCAAGCTGGTGAGCGGATGGGAGGACGTGGTCGAGGAGCTGCCCACGGACATCCGCGCCGAGTTGTTCCCCGCCGAGCAGGTCTCGCAGAAGGAGCGCACGGCTCTGCTCGAACAGACGCTTTCCCCCGCCGAGCAGGCGCTCTATGGGCTGCTCTCGATCGACCAGGCGCGTCATGTGGACGAGCTGCTGGAGTTGAGCGGGCTGAGTTCCTCCGAGGGTCTGGCGGCGCTGTTTGAGTTGGAGATGAAGAGCGCGGTGCGGCAGTTACCTGGCAAGCACTTCGTGAAAGTCTTGCTGTGAAGCCGGGGCATGGGCTACGGTAGATTGAATGCGGTGCGATTCGCCGCCAAGTAACGAAATGTGCCGGTGGCGCATCCATTGAACTGCGTCCCAAGGAAAACTGCGGATACCAATGGCTCGTTCACTCGTCATCGTCGAATCACCGGCCAAGGCCAAGACCATCAACAAGTACCTGGGCAGGAATTATGTGGTCAAAGCCTCCTTTGGCCACGTGATGGACCTGCCCAAGAAGGTGCTTGGGGTCTCGTTGCCGGGTGATTACAAGGAAACGCAAAAAAAACTTGCCATGCTGGCGAAGAAAGCCCGGGCCAAAGCGAAGGGCAACGACAAGCACAAGCCCAAAGCCGAAGCGGCAGAAGAGGCCAGGGACCTGCACAAGAGTCAGGGACCGCCTGAAGAGAATCCCTTCGAACCCACCTACGAAATCATTGCCAGCAAGACCAGGGTTGTCGCCGAGCTGAGGAAGGCCGGCAAGGAAGCCGACGCCATCTATCTGGCGGGTGACCCTGACCGTGAGGGCGAGACCATCTGCTGGCACCTGGCTGAAATCCTCGGCACCAACAAGATCGAGAAGAAGAAAATCTTTCGCGTGATGTTCAACGAGATTACCGCCAAGGCCATCAAAGCTGCCTTCGAGCACCCCGGGCAAGTGGACACCAATCTGGTGGATGCGCAGCAGGCCCGCCGCGTCCTTGACCGCCTGGTGGGCTACAAGGTTTCGCCCCTGCTGTGGGACAAAGTGCGCCGGGGCCTTTCCGCCGGGCGTGTGCAGACCGTGGCCCTGCGGCTGATCGTCGAGCGCGAGCGGGAGATTCGCGCTTTTCTGAAGCGCGAGTATTGGTCGCTGCACGCCACGCTGCAAGCGGCGGAGCCGCCGGTATTCGAGGCCAAGCTGCTGCAGCGCAAGGGTGAGGAAATTGAGCCCGCCAACGAGGCGGAGACACAGCAGGTGGTAGCCGATGTGGAGAGCGCCCGCTGGATGGTTTCTTCGGTGGTGCAGAAGGAGAAGCGCCGCTACCCGGCGCCGCCATTCACGACCTCCAAGCTGCAGCAGGCTGCTTACAACAAGCTGCGCTTCACCGCTAAGCGCACCATGGGGCTCGCCCAGCTCCTCTATCAGGGCGTAGACCTGGGAGATGAGGGATCCGTCGCGCTGATCACTTACATGCGCACGGACTCCGTGCGCGTGTCGAATGACGCGCTCGACCAGGTGCGCGGATTGGTCTCCTCCAGCTATGGCCCGAATTACCTGCCGGAGAAGCCGATTTTTTACAAGTCGAAGAAAGACGCGCAGGAAGCGCACGAGGCCATCCGGCCCACCGACGTCACGCGCTCACCGGAAGACGTGAAACGCTTTCTGGACGCCGATCTGTTCAAGCTCTACCAGCTTATCTGGCAGCGGTTTGTCGCCTCGCAGATGGTGCCGGCCGTATTTGACCAGACCACCATCGACATCACGGCCGGAGATTACCTGTTCCGCGCCACGGGCTCGGTGATGAAATTCAACGGCTTCCTCGCGGCCTACCAGGCGGAGCGCGAAGATCTTTCCGC
>JBGPJC010000177.1:0-5390 GCA_041485165.1 Terriglobia bacterium
AGGTTGGCTTTTGGCCGCCACATTTTTTCTGTTAGCGATGGCCGCCGGTGTGGCGTGGTGGCAGGCAAGCAATAGGCGCCCACACCCGATGTATTTCCACGCCTCCGTGCCGTTTTCCGCGAACGACCTGGCGCTATCCCCGGATGGGCGCACCCTGGCGATGGTCGCCAATTCGGCGCAGGCGAACAACAACGTGCTCTGGACGTATGAAGTAGGTGGCCAGCGGATCAGTTCGCTCGAGGGGACGCAAGGGGCATCCTACCCATTCTGGTCGGCCGACGGCAAATTCATGGGGTTCTTCGCGGAGGGCAAACTCAAGAAAGTAGAGGTGTCGGGAGGGCAGCCCCAGGTTCTGTGCGATGCGCCCAACGGGCGCGGCGGCACGTGGAACCGGGACGGAGTGATCGTGTTCACACCCGACTCGCTGGGCGTAGGGTTGTTCCGAGTCTCTTCCTCGGGCGGCTCGCCGGTGGAAATCACCAAGCCGGATACCTCACGCTTTGAACAAAGCCACCGCTGGCCGGTGTTCCTGCCCGACGGGAAACATTTTCTTTATCTCGCTGCGAATTTCTCAGGGATGTTGGAAAACAACTCCATCATCCTAGGCTCACTTGATTCACAGGAAAGACGCTCGCTCGTGAGCACGGACGCGAACGCGGCCTATGCAGAGCCAGGCTACCTAGTGTACCTGCGGGACAAGACGCTGGTGGCACAGCCGTTCGACCGGCGGCGCTACGTTCTGAGCGGCGAGCCCCACAACCTGAGCAACGAAGTGCTGTACATTCCTTCGGTGGACAGGGCTGTTTTCAGTGTCGCGGATGGGGAGGTTCTGGTCACGCAAACGGGGAAAGGGGCGTCCCTTTCGCAGTTGACGTGGTTTGACCGCAGCGGAAAGCCGGCAGGCACGGTCGGGGTGCCTGGGTCGTACAATAACGCGCGTCTCTCGCCAGACGGGCGCAGGGTGGCCACAGACCAAACGGACACGGACGGACGGAACATTGATATTTGGATCCATGAGCCGGCCCGAGGTGCGACGACGCGGCTGACGTTCGATCCGTCGTTGGATCAGGCGCCTGTCTGGAGTCCCGATGGTAAGCAGATTCTGTTCAGTTGGAACCGCAAGCTCGGCTTCCACCTTTATCTGAAGAACGCCGATGGGTCCGGCTCCGAGGAAGAGGTGGCCGATCTCGGCGAGGGTTTGCAGGTCAATGCCTGGGACTGGTCGCGCAACGGCAAGTACGTACTGGTCAGGAAGGCAAACGAGCTGTGGTACCTCTCCTTGCCGGAGCGTGTAGCCAAGCCGCTGTTGCAGGCCAAGTGGACGGTGCGGAACGCACAGTTTTCCCCCGATGGCCGATGGGTGGCCTACGCCTCGAATGAAACGGGGAACATGGAGATTTACGTGTCCCCCTTTCTGAGCGGCAACGGCAAGTGGCAGGTGTCGAGCGGAGGAGGGCAGGAGCCGAGATGGCGCCAGGACGGCAGGGAGTTGTTCTTCCTGTCGGCGGACGGAAAGTTGATGGCAGTGGCAGTGAAGACGGGAGCCGGCTTCGAAGCTGGCTCCCCGGTCGCGCTGTTTCAGACCCACCGGCGGCAGCCGGTTTCCGCGTCGGACGTCTTCTCCTACGATGTGAGTGGCGACGGGCAGAGATTCCTGATCATCACGAAAATGGATGAAGCCAACGCCGCGCCGCTCTCCGTCCTTCTCAACTGGGCTTCGGAGATGGAGAAATAGGACTGTCCGTGCGGCAGCGAGCGTCTTCCGGCGGCCATCCCGCCAGACTTGGCGGGAACGAGGCGGTGCAAAACTTCCCCGGTTCCGACATTCACGAAAGAGAAGCAGCAGTTGCGTCAACCTTGACGAGCAATGCCGCTCAACCGGGTGCGGAGGGGGGCGTCACAGGGGCCATTCCTGCAAGGAGGCGGCAATGAGGAACAAACTTCTACTCACCCTCGGGCTCACAGCCGGGTTGCTGGCTGGCGCGGCCGGATGCGGCAAGAAGGAGGCACCCAAGGAAGCCAAGGCGCCTGCGCCCCCGGTGGATACGGCCGTAGACCGCGCTGCCTTCGCAGAGGATTGTTTCGTCAATATAGAAAGCAACTTCGTAGCGGCGATGAAACTTCACAAGAAGAATCTCGAAGCGGTGGCCAAGCTGGATCCGGAGACAGATGAAATTTCCGACGAACAGCGAGAAAGCATTCGAGCCGTTCGAGACGCACAAGTGATCGATGGCGCCCTCTCGATTCTGGAGACGGCGCGGACGGCAAAGACCGGTTCCTTCACGGCCGCGTACGAACTGTACGCAAAGAGAATGGAATCCGTTGCCAAAAAGAGATGGAAAACGGGGGACGTGGAGCAGGAGGACGCTGAAATTCTTCAAAAGATTCTCCTCGCCAGGATGATTGATACGGCGATCGCCTACCGGGACGCCGCGGCCAAAATTACGACGGGAAATTTCGCAGTCGCCTATGCGCAAAATGCCAAGAAAATAGAGTCGCTGGCAGGCAAGAACTGGAAAACCGGCGAGATGTCGGGCGGTGAAATCGCGGCTTTCGAAAAGGTCCAAACGGCTTACGAGATTGACCTGGCCGCGGCGCTGCGTGAGGTGCGCCGGACTGCATCGCCGGGTGCATTTCAATCGGCGTACGACAAGTCTTCCAGCGAAATCGAGGCCCTGGCAAACGGAAAACTGGACCAGAAGGCCCCCGAGAACAAGGGAAAGGTGCTTTGCAGCGTGCTGGCAGCGTATCGGGAGGAGCAGAAGTCGAAGGCTGGCCATAAGTAGGGGACGAGGATGAATCGGTTGGCGGGTCGCCATGAGAATAAGAGTTGAGGACTGAAGTATGGAAATAGCGGTCACGAAATTTGCAATCCTCTGCTTCTTTGTTACCGGCGTATCCCACATTGTTCAACCTCGCGTGTGGGCGGAATTCTTCATCGCCATGCACGATAAGGGCGCAGCCGGCAGTTTCCTCAATGCGCTAGTTCATTTTCCGTTGGGCGCTCTGATCGTCTCCTTCCACAACGTGTGGCATGGCTTGCCGATTGTGCTTACGTTAATGGGGTGGGGCCTGGTGCTAAAAAGTTTTATCTACCTCGTTTTTCCCAAGCAAGGGGTAAGAATGTTGGCGCGTGTCTCCATGGAAAGGTCATGGGAGTTCATCGTCGCTGGCATGTTTTCGATCGGGATTAGCGGCCTGCTGCTCTATTCCTTGTTGAACCGATAGGGGATCCAGTATGCGGATGCGCCGGTGGCGAGCTGAAAGCTGTAAGGCGTCACCGACTTGAAAAGAATTAGATTCCGCGGGAAGACGAGGGAAAAGAGCCCGCCGGTGGTGATTGACACGCGGGCTAGTTTGTAGAAAAGTACGCCGTACACTTGCGCAGCCACCACCCCAGGGGGCCGCCAAAGGAGAACGGCCCGATGATCGGCCAGACGATATCCCACTATGTCATCGGCGAGAAGATCGGCGGCGGTGGCATGGGTGTTGTATTCAAGGCTAGGGACACGCGCCTGGGCCGCAACGTGGCATTGAAATTCCTGCCCGACGACATTTCGCAGGACGCGCTGACCATCGAGCGGTTCCGCCGCGAAGCCCGCTCCGCTTCAGCACTCAACCACCCGAATATTTGCACGATTCACGACATCGACGAGTTCGAAGGTCGGCCGTTCATCGCGATGGAGCTGCTGGAAGGCCACACCCTGAAGCACCGCATCAACGGGAAGCCCATCGAATTTTCAACGCTGGTCGAGATCGGCATCCAGATCACCAACGGGCTCGATGCGGCGCATGCGAAGGGCATCGTCCACCGCGACATCAAGCCGGCGAACATCTTTCTCGTCGATCGCGGGCAAGCGAAGATTCTCGACTTCGGCTTGGCGAAACTGACGCTGAAGCGAGAGCACGCGGCTGACACGGTGGGCGCAACCGCAGGGGCGACGCGTGGGCACGTCCTCGGCGAGGAACACCTGACCAGCCCGGGGAGCTCCATGGGCACGGTGGCGTATATGTCCCCGGAGCAGGCGCGGGGGGAAGAGATTGATGCACGGTCGGACCTGTTTTCGCTGGGGGTGGTTCTCTACGAGATGGCTACAGGCACAGTTCCCTTCTCCGGCGCGACGGCGGCGGTGATTTTCAATGCCATCCTGACTGCGACGCCGAAGCCGGCGACGCAAGTGAATCCGCGGCTGCCTGCGGCAGCGGAGAACATCCTCAACAAGGCGCTGGAGAAGGACCCCGACCTGCGCTACCAGACCGCGGCGGAGTTGCGCTCCGACCTGAAGCGGATCAAGCGCGACCTGGAATCGAGCCGCAGGCCCGCGGCCGAAAAGGCAGCGGCCAGCCCAGCGCATCCCTCGGCCATGGCGACGCCACAGAAAACAGTTGCCGTGCTTTATTTCGAAAACCAGAGTGGCGCGAAAGATGACGAATACTTCCGCGATGGGATTACTGAAGATATCGTCACGGAGCTATCGAAGATCGCGCAACTGGAAATCTTTCCCCGCTCGGAGATGCTGGCATTCCGCGACAAGCCGGTCACGGCACAACAAGTGGGCCAGCAGCTTGGCGCCGCCTACGTGCTCGAAGGTTCTATCCGCCGCGCCGGCAACCGTGTGCGGATCACCGCACAACTTGTGGAAGCCTCGACCAGGCATTCCGTCTGGGCGGAGCGTTACGATCGGCAACTGGAAGACGTGTTCGCCATCCAGGAGGAAATCGCCCGGAGTATCGCCCAGGCCCTGCGGATCACGCTGACGCCGCAGGAAGAAAAAACCATCGCGCGCAAGCCAACGGAAAATCCGCTGGCGTATGACTTCTTCCTTCGCGGACGAAACTATTCGCGCCGCCAGGATTTCAATTACGCGCTGCAGATGTTCGAGCAGGCCATCCAGCTCGACCCGAAATTCGCGCTGGCGCACGCCGGCATTGCGCACCTGTGCGGGCTCATCTACGAGGTCCATGAACAGAACTCGAAATGGATCGAACGGGGACTGGCTGCCTGCGACCGGGCCACTGCGCTTGCGCCCGACCTGCCGGAAGTGCTGGTGGCGCGCTCCCGGCTCTTCTATGCCCAAAGGAAATACGACGAAGCCGCGCTGCTGGCCCTACGCGCCATCGAGCACAAGCCCGATTGCGAGGGCTCGTGGAACATTCTTGGCCGGGTGTATTTCGCCTCCGGCCGTTTCGAAGAGGCCGCCGCGCTAACCGAGCGGGCCCTCGAAGCCAACGGGGACGACTATAATACTTATGTCCCCTATGGCCAGGCTGTGGAACGGCTGGGCCATAAAAAGGAAGCGGAGCACATCCGGGAGCGGATGATCAAAGTCCTCCGCCAACAACTGGAGTTGGTCCCGGAAGACGTGCGCGCCCGCATTCTGCTGTCCAGC
>JBGPJC010000178.1:0-5381 GCA_041485165.1 Terriglobia bacterium
CCGGGCGGGCCGCCGCCCGGCGATCGATTTGACTTCGTGGGTTTTGAGATGAGCCTGGGCGGCCGGCTGGTGAAGGGCGCGCCCTACTCGGCTCAAACCACCATGCAGATTACTCAAACGCTGGGCGACGGCAACCACATCAACCGCACCGTCACCGGGCAGGTATTTCGGGATAGCCAGGGCCGCACGCGCCGCGAGCATCCCCTGCCGGCGATTGGTCCGTGGGTGGCCGAGGGCAAGGTTCCGCAGATGATCCTGATCCACGATCCGGTAGCGGGGGTCCGTTATGTCTTGAATGCCAACGACAAAACGGCGCTGAAGATGACGCCTCCGGCCGGTGCTGGGGGAGGTAATTTTGGCGCGAACCGCCCGCGGCATGGCAAGGGTGACGGCCAAACTTCGCCCGACGGCCAAACCTCAACTGGCCCCCATGGAAGGGGGAACCATCAAGTGGTCAAAGAGCCTCTCGGCAAGCAGATCATCGAGGGAGTGGAAGCCGAGGGCACGCGGGAGACGGTCACCATTCCTGCGGGCGAGATCGGCAATGAGCGCCCCATCCAGATCGTTTCCGAGCGGTGGTACTCAGCCGATCTACACATGGTGATCCTGGCCAAGCGCAGCGATCCGCGCATGGGAGAGTCCATCTACCGCGTCACCAACATCGTCCGCACCGAGCCTCCCGCCACGCTGTTTGTGGTGCCGGCTGACTACACGGTGAAGGAGGGGCAGGGCGGTCCAGGTGGGCGGAGGATGAGGATGCCATTCGGGCGGCAATAGGTGAGGCCGCTCAGCAGGAGGTCCCTGGTTCGCGCTGTCAGGAAGATCAGCAACTCCGGCTGTAAGCTATGGGGAGCCCTGCAAAGCGATTCTCGAGCCAGGCATCCGCGGGAAAAGAGGATCTTTCCCGTCGCGGCAAACATTCATTCGGATTTTTCAGCACGCTGCTAATGTGCCTGCATCGCCCGGTCGAGCAACTCGACCACGTGCAGGACTTGCTGCCCGGTCCCGTAGAGCGCGGCGCCGGCGCGAAGCTGGAGGATGCATCCGGGATTGGCAGTGATGATGGCGGGCGCACGCGTTGAGGCGGCGTGACGCATCTTTTCCTCGAGGATCCGCAAGGACGTCTCCGTCTCGGTGACATTGTAAATCCCCGCTGAGCCGCAGCAATAGTCCGCCTGTGGCATTTCCACCAGCTCAACTCCGGGCACTGCGCGGATCAGTTTCCTGGGCGCTTCGCGCACGCGCTGTCCGTGCACCAGGTGGCAGGAATCCTGATAAGTGACGCGCAGGGGCACCGGCTGGAGCGGTGCGGACAGGCCCAACTCGCTGAGAAACTCGGCGACGTCACGCACCTGCGCACCGAACGCGCTGGCCCTGGCGCCGTCAACCCCGGCCAGCAGACTGCCATATTCCTTGAGTGTTGATCCGCAGCCGGCCGCATTGGTGAGGATGGCGTCGAACCCGCCGCCCACGCTGGCTGCCAGCAGGAAAGCATCCACATTTCGCCGCCCCAACTCCCGCGCGACGCCGCGCACCCCCCCATGGACGGCCAGCGCGCCGCAACAAACCTGCCCCGGCGGGACGACCACGTCGCAGCCATTCGCGGTGAGCACACGGATGGTGGCCTCATGCAGCTCCGTGAATGTCACCTGTGCCAGGCATCCGGCGAACAAAGCCACGCGCGCCCGGCGCGGGCCGCGGGAAGCAAACACCTTGCCGAGCTGTGAGAAAAAGAAGCGGTCGTCCACGCGGGGCAGGAGTTTCTCGCGCTCCGCAAGACCCAGCAGCCGCAGCGCGCCGCTCTTGCGCGCCACGCGCTGCAAGCCGGAGTGCTGATAGAAGCGAATGAGCCGGGCGGCAGTGGCGATGCGCCGCGGGTGAGGCAGCAAGTGGCGAAAGAAAAGCCAGCGAAAAAAGTGTTCGCGCATGGGGCGCGGATAGTTCTCTTCGATCTTCGCGCGGGCGTGCTCGACCAGCCGGCCGTACTCGACGCCGGAAGGACAGGCGGTCTCGCACGCGCGGCAATCGAGACAGAGGTCAATGTGCCGGACAAACGTCTCGCCTGGTTCAAGCTTCCCCTCGTTCACCAGGATCATTTGCCGGATGCGGCCGCGGGGGGAATCGGCTTCCAGACCGTCCAGCCGGTAGGTGGGGCAATGGTTGAGGCAAAGACCACAATGCACGCAGCGGGCGTAGTCCTCCCACTGCGGCGCTCCATCCGCTGGAGTTGTGGCGATAGTGGGTTGCTCGTCCACGAAGATGGAATAGCGCCTTCGGGTCTCAGATCCCGCCGGCGAATCGCCCCGGCGACAGGATCCCGGCCGGGTCGAAAGTCTTCTTGATGCGCTGCATCAATCCCCAATCCTCGGCCGGAGATCCCCATATGTTCACAGCGCGCTTTACTTCGACCGGGGCCCATTCGATCACCACGCGGGCGCTCTGCGCTCGCGCGGACTCAAGGAGTTGCCGGCAGGCCGGAGCGAGGTGCGTGGTCACAAACTCCTCTCCCGTGTCCGCGGCGGGCAGGAACGCGAAATAGACGATCCCCACGCCGCGAACAATTGCTGCCGCGGGCACAGCGTGCTCGCGGGCCGCGCTTTCGGCCGCAGCCAGCAGCGGCGCAAACCCTCCGGGCAGTATGCTGATTTTCAAGATAGTCGCAAGCCGCGAAGCCTCGCGCGCCAGCCGTGGGAATTCCTGGATGCGCGACCAGACTTCCTGCTTCTCGGTCTCCCCCAAACGCGCGAACGATTCGGCATGAGTCTCATCTGCCAAGCGCTGCAGGTCGCGCGCCACTCGTTCGACGACGCTTTGCTCCCCGCCGGAAGCAATAGCGACTGACCAGCGGCCGGCGACGAGGCCCTGTGAATTACGGTCCAACAAGCGCGCACCGCCGGGCGAGACAATTTCCAGGGCGTGCGGAGTGAGCGGAGAAGCTGCCACGGCTGCGCGCAGCGCGAGGGCATCTTCCAGGCGCGTGTAGCCCGCGACGAACGTGCCGCTTGCCGGCGGCTGCGGAAACGTCCGGAAATTGGCGACGGTGATGACCCCCAGCGTCCCCAGCGAGCCGATGAGAAGTTTGTGCAGATCGGTTCCGGCAACATTCTTCACCACGCGTCCGCCGCTTTTCGTCCGCGCGCCTTCCCCGGTCACAAACTCCATCCCCAGGACGAAATCCCGCGCCGTGCCGTAGAACTGCCGCGGTGGACCGGAAAGATTTGCCGCCAGCACGCCGCCGATCGTGCACTCGCCGGCGAAAGGCGGTGCGAGGGGCAGAAATTGATTGTGGGGGGCGAGCTGGGCCTGGATGTGTGCCAGGCACATGCCGGCCTCGACACTCAGGGTCAGGTCCCCGGGATCGTAAGCGATCACCCGGTTGAGGCGCGAAATGTCGAGCGCCAAATCGTATCGCTCGGGCGGCGCGCCGATGCCGAGCGCGGTGCGGGCTGCGCAGGGAACCAGGGCGATCTTTTCCGCCGCGGCCAGGCGCACAATCTCCGCTACCTCTTCTGCGGAGCCCGGCTGCGCCACCGCTGCCGGACACATGCCGTCCACCTGGTATGCGGCGAGGCTGGCGGTGTCAGAAATAAAGTGCGGCGCGCCGACAATCTGTTCGATGTGCTGCAAAGCCGGGGTGGGCAGGGTCATGCTCACGACTCGACGTAGGCGCCGCGGGCAGGGGCCGGCGGACGTGTCCGCGTTTCACCGCAACGTTTGCCAAGCGGCAGGACCTTGCCGGGATTGAGAAGGCCGGTGGGATTGAAGACGTCGCGAATGCGGCGCATGGCTTCAAGATCGGCCGGGGAAAAAAGCTGCGACATCAGCTCGCGTTTCTCGATGCCGACACCGTGCTCGCCGGTGACCGAGCCGCCCATGGTGATGCACCAGGCGATGATCTCCTCGGAGAGGGCCACGGCGCGCTCGAACTGGCCTTTGTCGCGCGGGTCGAACAGGATGATGGGGTGGAGGTTTCCGTCACCGGCGTGGAAGATGTTTCCGATGCGGAAGCCGTGGCGCTTGCCAAGCTCGTCGATGTGCCGGAGCGTCTCCGACAATCGCGTGCGCGGGATCACGCCGTCGAGGACATAGCTAGAGGGCGCCAGGCGCCCCATCGCTCCGAAAGCGTTTTTGCGCCCCTTCCAGAGCAGATCGCGCTCGGCGGCATCACGAGCCACGCGCACCTCGCGCGCGTGGTGCAGCCGGCAGACTTCCGCCACCGCCGCAGCCTGCGCCTCGACTGCTTCCGCCAGGCCTTCCACCTCGATCAGCAAGACCGCGGCGCTATCCAAGGGAAGGCCGGCGTGGATGTAAGCTTCGACGACGCTCAGCGTCCAGCCATCGAGCATCTCGCAGGCTGCCGGAGTGATGCCGCGCGCGGTGAGGTCAGCCACCGAGTCGGTGGTGTCCTCGACGGTGTCGAACACCGCGAGCAGCGTGCGCACCGCTTCGGGCTGGCGCATCAACTTTACGGTGATCTCGGTGATCAGAGCGAGCGTGCCCTCCGAGCCCACCAGTATGCCGGTGAGGTCATAGCCGGGTGTATCGAGTGTCTTGCCACCGGTGCGGACCACTTCGCCGTCGGGCAGCACCAACTCGAGGCCAAGCACGTGGTTCGCGGTCACACCGTAAGCCAGAGTGTGTGGCCCACCGGCGTTTTCCGCTACATTACCGCCGATGGTGCACGATTTCTGGCTGGAAGGATCGGGCGCGTAATAGAGGTGGGCATGCTCAACGGCGCGGGTCAGGTCCAGATTGACCACGCCTGGCTGGACCACGGCGCGTTGGTTTTCGATGTCCAGCTCGAGGATGCGGTTCATTCGCGAAAAGACGATCTGGATTCCGCCGTTGAGCGCGAGCGCGCCGCCGGAGAGCCCCGTCCCCGCGCCGCGCGCCACCAAGGGCACAGCGCGGCGGCTGGAGATTTGCGCGATGGCTACTACGTCCGCGGTGGAGCGAGGAAAAACGACGCAGTCCGGCCGCGCCTCTTCCACTGAGCCGTCGTACTCGTATAGCAGCAGGTCTTCGGGACGGGAAAGGACGGCGGAGGAGCCGAGTGCCTTTTCCAGATCGCGGATGACCGAGGGATCCATGCGGGCCGCTGCGCGGCGTCCCGGTCACTATAGTCAGGGCCCCGGTGCGAGTCAACGAAAGTGGAGGCACAGTCCTAGTTGGCTTTTCCGGCCCTCGGTCGAATCTGATCTAGTGTTGTTTCCCACAAATATCTGACGAATCCTACGGGCTCACGGGCGGGGCAAGCCCCCCCCCAACGGGACGTCCACCCCGCGTGTAGGCGACGTTGGGGCGGGGCTTGCCCCGCCCGGATTGGCTAGCAACCGAAAACCGCCGGCGGTGGCAGGGGTTATGCTCCCGGGGAAGGTTGC
>JBGPJC010000179.1:0-5371 GCA_041485165.1 Terriglobia bacterium
CAATGTGCTAATCAACTCAGATTTCTCGATGCTGATGGTGCCGAGCAGCACGGGCTGGCCGCGTTCGTGGAGCTGGCGGATGCCGTGGGCCACGGTCCCGTCTTCCTGCAGGATGCCGCTGACCACCGCTTCGTATTTTTCTTGGCTGGTGCGATAGACCACGTCGGGGTTTTCCAGGCGGATCAGCGTGCGGTTAGTGGGGATGATGACCACATCGAGGTTGTAGATTTTCTGGAACTCCGCCGCTTCGGTATCTGCCGTCCCGGTCATCCCGGCAAGCTTTTTGTACATGCGGAAGTAATTCTGAAAGGTGACCGTGGCCAGGGTCTGGTTCTCGCGCTCGATCTTCACGCCCTCCTTGGCCTCGACCGCCTGGTGCAATCCGTCCGACCAGCGGCGCCCGGGCATCTGCCGTCCGGTAAACTCGTCCACGATGATGACTTCGCCCTCTTTGATCACGTAATCCACGTCGAGCTTGAACAGGATGTGGGCGCGCAGTCCCTGATAGACGTGGTGGAGCGACTCGATGTGGCTGGGGTCGTAGAGGTTGCCGAGGCCAAGCAGGCGCTCGCACTTGGAGACGCCTTCTTCGGTGAGCGTCACGGCTTTGTGTTTTTCGTCAACGGTGAAATCCATCTCGCGGATCAGCTTGGGGATGATCTTGTCGGTGCGGTAGTACTTGTCGGTGGACTCCTCGGCCGGGCCGGAGATGATCAGCGGGGTGCGCGCTTCGTCAATCAGGATGGAATCCACTTCGTCCACGATGGCGAACTGGTGGCCGCGCTGCACGCAGTCCGCCAGGTCGTACTTCATGTTGTCGCGCAGGTAGTCGAACCCAAACTCGTTGTTGGTGCCGTAGGTGATGTCCGCGGCGTAGGCCGCGCGGCGCTCGGCGTCATCCAGGTCGTTGAGGATGACGCCGACGGAAAGCCCCAGCGTCCGGTAGATGGGGCTCATCCACTCGGCGTCGCGGCGGGCCAGGTAGTCGTTCACGGTGACTACGTGGACCCCGCGCCCGGCCAGGGCGTTGAGTACCGCAGGCAGCGTGGCCACCAGCGTCTTGCCTTCGCCGGTCTTCATCTCCGCGATGTGGCCCTCGTGGAGAACGACACCGCCGATGATCTGCACGTCGAAATGGCGCATGTTCACGTGGCGGCGCCCGGCCTCGCGCACCAGGGCAAATACCGGCGGGAGCACCTCTTCGAGAGCGGCGTTGAGCTGGTCTTTGTAGGTCTTTTCAGTGGGGTCGAGGTCTTTGCAGAGTTCGGCAACCTGTTGGCGGTATTGCGCGATGCGCTCGCGCATCTGCTCGTCGCTGAGCCCGCGGACTTCGGCCTCCAGCGCGTTGACCGCGTCCACCAGCGGCTGGATGCGCTTGATGTCGCGCTCGTGCTTGGTGCCGATAAACCGGGCTACAACCCGGTTGACCAGGTGTTCAATCTGCATGAAATCCTTTTGGCCGGAGGCCGGTGGATGCCGGGGCGGCGCCCGGTGTCACAGTGGTCCGATCGCGGCCGGAACGGGGAGGATTCGGTTATTCCCCAATGATTGCCAGCTTCAATTGTAACGGTAATTGCGTCCTGGGCGCAAAGGTGCCCGGTCGTGCAGCGCTTCGTCGCGATCTTGCCGAACGCTGGCCCAGCGTCTATGATGAATAAGGTGTTTCCTCCGTTGCGCGAATCCAGCCGGATTGGCGCGGCCGCATGCGGCCCGCGCGCCGCAGGGACTCGAGGGGAAGAAAGGACAGAATGATGGCTACCATGCCGCCAAAAGTACCCACCGCTCCGCAAGGGCAGCCCATTCCCGGCGTGAAAAACATCGTCGCCGTAGCCAGCGGGAAGGGAGGCGTCGGCAAGACCACCTGCGCGGTGAATCTGGCCATCGCCCTCAACCGCATGGGCGGCCGCGTCGGCCTGCTCGACGCCGACATCTACGGCCCCAACGTCCCGGTGATGCTGGGCACCAGCGAACAGCCCCGCGCCGAAAGCGAACGGCGCATCATCCCCGTCGAGGCCTACGGGCTCAAGATGATCTCCATGGGGCTGCTGGTCCCCGAGGACAAGCCCATGATCTGGCGCGGGCCGATGCTGCACGGCGCGGTGACCCAGTTCCTTCGCAACGTGGTGTGGGGCGAGCTGGATTACCTGGTGGTGGACCTGCCGCCGGGCACCGGCGACGTGCAGTTGACGCTGATCCAGAACGTTTCCGTGACCGGCGCGGTGATTGTCACCACGCCGTCGGTGGTGGCGCTGGCTGACGTGAAGAAAGCCATCGAGATGTTCCGCCAGGTCAACGTCGAGGTGCTCGGCGTGGTCGAAAACATGAGTTATTTCGCCTGCCCGCACTGCAAGGGACAGATTGATATTTTTGGGCATGGCGAGGGCCGGCGCATGGCGGCGACCTTCAGCGTTCCGTTCCTCGGTGAGATCGAGATTGACCCAGGGATCCGCATCGGCGGGGACACCGGCAAACCGGTGGCGGCTTTCGGCGAGGACGCGCCGGGGGCGAAGAGCCTCTACGCCATGGCGCGCAGCGTCGTGGATCGGCTCGGGGCCCTTACCGCCGGCTCCAAGGGTCCCGTGGTCCAAATTCTTTAAGTTCGAGCAACAAGAACGCCAAGACAAAGAGAAGGATTTACACAGAGGACGCCGAGAGCACAGAGATCACAGAGGAAACATTCGGAAACGTCTCGGTTGTTCTTCTCCAGCACTCTATTCTCCCTTCTGACTCTGTGACCTCTGCGCCCTCTGTGTTCTCTGTGTTATCTTCACTTCTTCACATTCGGCCGAGTGCCAGGGCCGGCGAGCGCTTACCCGGGCAGGGGAAAGTGAGGGAACCGAATTGATCCGCAGCTACCGCGGCCGCCAGCCGCAGATCGCCGCATCGGCGTACATTGACCAGACCGCGGTGATCATCGGCGATGTGACCATCGGCGAAGACTCGAGCGTGTGGCCGTGCGTGGTGATTCGCGGCGACGTGCATTCCATCCGCATTGGCGCGCGGACCAACATCCAGGATGGCTCGGTGTTGCACGTGATGAAGGACCTTTACCCGCTCGTTCTGGGTGACGATGTGACCGTCGGCCACGGTGTGTTGCTGCACGGATGCACCATCGAATCGCGCTGCCTGATCGGCATGGGAACCATCATATTGAACAATGCCAGGGTGGGAAGCGGCAGCATTGTGGCCGCGGGGACGCTGATCCCCGAAGGCGCGGTCATCCCACCGGGCTCGCTGGTCATGGGACATCCCGGCAAGGTGCGCCGCAGCCTGACCGCCGAGGACCTGGCCTCGATTGACCGCTACGCCGCGAATTACGTCGACTACAAGAATACTTACCGGGAGGAAGCCGGCCTGTGAGCGAGTCGAAGAAGATCCAAGCGGTCAAAGGCGTCCGCGACATCCTCCCGCCGGAATCGGCGCTGTGGAACCGAGTCGAACAGACCGCCCGCGAAGTCTTCGCCGCTTACAATTTCCGCGAAATCCGCCTGCCGGAATTCGAACAGACCGAATTGTTCGCACGCTCGGTGGGCCTGGACACCGACATCGTCGGCAAGGAGATGTACACCTTTGCCGACCGCGACGACGCATCCATTTCTCTGCGTCCGGAAGCCACCGCCAGCGTGGTCCGCGCCTACATCGAGCACGGTATGCACACTCTGCCGGGCGACGTGAAGCTTTACTACATCGGGCCGATGTTCCGCCGCGAGCGGCCGCAAAAGGGCCGCTACCGCCAGTTCTACCAGATCGGCGCGGAAGTGCTCGGCCGGTCCGAGCGCCCGGCAATTGACGCGGAGCTGATTGAAATGCTGCTCATTTTCATCGGTCGTTGCGGGCTGAAAGAGCACACCCTGCACATCAACTCGATTGGCTGCCTGAAGTGCCGGTCGGCGTACATCGAGGTTCTGCGGACTGCGCTCGCCGCGGTGAAGGATCAACTCGGTCCCGACAGCCAGCGACGTATCCAGGCCAATCCGCTGCGGGTGCTGGATTCGAAATTGCCCGGGGAGCAGGCAGTCATTGAGGCGCTGCCGCGCCTCTCCGCGCACCTGTGCCAGGACTGCGCCGCGCAATTCACCCAACTGCGCATGGAGTTGAAGATGCGCCACATCGCCTACCAGGACAACTGGAGGCTGGTGCGCGGGCTGGACTACTACACGCGCACCACGTTCGAAATTACGGCGCCGGGACTGGGATCGCAGGACGCCATCTGTGGCGGCGGGCGTTACGATGGATTGGTCGAGCTGCTCGGCGGGCCCCCCACCAAGGGCATCGGTTTTGCTCTGGGCACGGACCGTTTCCTTCTGGCCCTGAAGGAAGCCGGTGCAGGCGCCGTCGCTGCCGGGATTGACGTGTTCGTGGCGTGGTTCAGCTTTGTCACTTATCCCATGGCCTCGCGCCTGGCGCGCCGACTGCGCGACGCCGGGTTTTCCGTGGAGATGGTGCACGAGGACTTGAAGTTCAAGAAATCGCTGGGACTGGCTGACCGCATGGGTGCGCGGTTCGTGGTGCTCATCGGTGAAACGGAAATGGCTGGCGGTACCTGCACGGTGAAGCGACTGGCCGACGGCACGCAAGAAATAATCGCTGAGGCGGCGCTGGTGGAGCATTTGAAGGCCGCGCACAAGTAAATTCGTAGGGGCACGGCATGCCGTGCCCCTACGGGAACGGAAGGAGCAAAAGCGCTTGCTCGATTTTCTCGGGGACTTGAAACGCACGCACTACTGCGGTGAATTGCGCGTGGGCGACGTGGGGAAAGACGTCGTTCTGATGGGCTGGGTAAACCGGCGGCGCGACCACGGCCAGGTGCTGTTTATCGATCTGCGCGATCGGTCCGGCATCGCGCAGATTGTCTTCAACAAGGACCAGGCGCCGGAAGCACACGCCAAGGCGGACACGCTGCGCGCGGAGTTTGTCGCTGCGGTGGAGGGCCGCGTGGTGCGGCGCGAGAAGCCCAACTCCGAGCTTCCCACCGGCGAAGTCGAACTCTTCGCCACGCGCCTGCACATCCTGAACAACGCGAATACACCGCCGTTCACCATCGAAGACGACACCACCGCCTCCGAGGAGACCCGCCTGCGCTACCGCTATCTCGACCTGCGCCGGCCGCGGCCGCATCGCAATCTGGCGTTGCGCCACCAGGTGGTGCTCGAGATCCGCAAGACGCTTGACGAGCAGGGATTTTATGAAATCGAAACGCCCATGCTGACGCGCTCGTCGCCCGAAGGCGCGCGCGATTACCTGGTACCCAGCCGCATCCACCCCGGGCAGTTCTACGCCCTGCCGCAGTCGCCGCAGATTTTCAAGCAGATCCTGATGATCGGAGGCCTGGACAAGTATTTCCAAATCGTGCGCTGCTTCCGCGACGAGG
>JBGPJC010000180.1:0-5329 GCA_041485165.1 Terriglobia bacterium
GCTGGTGCAACAGGCGCTCGCCAACCTGATGGCCGGCCGCACCGTTTTCGTCATCGCTCACCGGCTTTCCACCGTCCGCCGCGCGGACATCATCGTGGTGATCGAAGACGGAGTGATCCGCGAGCGAGGCAACCACGAAGAGCTGTTGGCCCGCGGCGGCCTTTATGCCCGTCTATACGAGCTGCAATTCGCCGGCGCCGATGCTCTGGTGCGCCGGCAGGAGTCCAATTGACCATGCCGGCGAGCAAGCCTTTCTCACTGAAGTCCATGACCGGCTACGCGCAGGCCCACGCCGAGCAGGACGGCTGGTTGCTGCGCGTGAGCGTGCGCAGCGTCAACCACCGCTTTCTTGACCTGCACATCCGCCTGCCGGAAGGCTTCGAGTCGTTCGAGTCGGGCATCCGCCAGCAGGTGCGCGGACGTATCCGCCGGGCGCACGTGGACGTGATCCTGCGCGTCGAGCCGGCCGGTCCGGCCGCAGTGCATGTCAACCGCGAGCTCGCCGCTGCTTACGCGCGTGCCGCCGAGGAGCTGCGGCAGCAGTTCCCCGGCAGCGGTGGTCCGGACTTCGTTGCCATTCTCCGGCTTCCCGGAGTGGTCGCGGCCGCCGGGCTGCCGTCCGGGCCGGAGCAGGAAGAAGAGATGGAGCGTGTTTCGGCAAGCGTAGCTGCCTGCCTGGCGGAAGCCCTCGAGAAACTGGACGACATGCGCCAGGCCGAAGGCCTCACGCTGGCCAATGAGATGCGCGCTCGCCTGCGCCGCCTCGAAGAGCATGCCCGGAGCGTGGCGGAGATGGCCGAACGCCTTCGCCCGGCGTTCGCACGGCGCCTCGAGCAGCGGCTGAAGGAACTGCTGGGCGGAGCGTCGCTGGATCCCACGCGCCTGGCGCAGGAGGCCGCGCTGCTGGCCGAGCGCAGCGACATCACCGAAGAGATCACCCGGCTGGGCAGCCACATCCAGCAGTTTGACAAGCTGCTGGACTCCGGCGGCGACGCCGGGAAAAAGCTCGACTTCCTGCTGCAGGAGATGCAGCGCGAGGCCAACACCATGCTTTCGAAGACGCCCGGAGTTGAAGCCGAGGGCATCGGGATCACCAGCGTGGCGCTGGATATGAAGTCGGAGATCGAGCGTTTGCGCGAACAGATCCAGAACGTGGAGTGACATCCCGCATCGAGGAGAAGATGGCGTCACCCAAACCATGACCGCCCCATCCAGAGAATCGCTGGTCTTCATTGTCTCCGGGCCTTCGGGTTCCGGCAAGTCCACGTTGGTACAAAGGCTGCTCCAACTGCCGGGGATGATGTTTTCGATTTCCTGCACCACGCGCCAGGAGCGGCCCTCCGAAGAGGCCGGGAAATGGTATAATTACGTCTCCGAGGAAGAGTTCCAGAAGATGGCCGAGCGCGGCGAATTCCTCGAGTTCGCCCGCGTGTTTGGCCGGCACAGTTATGGGACTCCGCGGCGCTCGCTGGAAGAGGCGCGGGCGAGCGGCCAGGACCTGGTCCTGGAGATTGACGTCCAGGGCGCCGCGCAGGTCAAGCGACTGCTGCCCACCTCGATCGCCATCTTCATCCTGCCGCCGTCGCGGCAGGCGCTGGAAGAGCGATTGCGCGGACGCGGGCAGGACTCCGGAGAGGAAATCGAGCGGCGGCTGGCGCAGGCCAAGCAGGAAATCCTGCAGCTCAGCGGGTACTACGATTACCTGGTGATCAACGACGATGTCGAGCGTGCCGGCCGCCAGATGCAGGCCATCGCCATCGCTGAGCGTTGCCGGGCCAGCCTGAACGGCGAACTGGTCCACGAGATTCTGAAGACTTTTGGAGGATGAAGAAAATGGCCATCGATACCAAGCCACCCGACAGCAAATTTGCTTACGTGGTCGTGGCCGCGCGCCGCGCGCGCCAGTTGATGATCGGCGCTCCGATCCTGATTGATAACAGCCGCGCGCACAAATTCACCCGCATCGCCCTGGAAGAACTGGACGCGGGCCGGCTGGAATTTGAGCTTACCGAACTGCCCCCGGGGCCGGAAGACAAGGAAGGCAAGCGCCGCAGCGGTTAGAGCCGCAGGAGCCCCATGCGCGTCGCGGTCGGAGTCACCGGAGGAGTTGCCGCGTACAAGGCGGCGGAGCTTGTCCGGCGCCTGCAGCAGGAGAAGCTGGAGGTGGAGGTGGTGATGACCCGCGGGGCGCGCGAGTTTGTCACCCCGCTTACCTTCGCTGCGCTCACCGGGCGCAAGGTAATCACCGAAATGTTCGCCGGCGAAGCCACGTCACCCGCCAACGTCGAAAGCGCCATCGAGCACATCGCCGTGGCCCAGCGCATTGATGCGCTGGTAGTGGCCCCGGCCACAGCGGACTTCCTGGCGCGGATGGCCGCAGGTCTCGCTGACGATTTCCTGGCAACCCTCTGCCTGGCAACGAAGGCGCCGGTCATTGTTGCCCCGGCCATGAACGTAAACATGTGGGAGCATGCCGCCACGCAGGAAAATGTGGCGCGGCTGCGCGCCCGCGGCGTCCGCGTGGTGGACCCCGATGAAGGCTATCTGGCTTGCGGGATGACTGGCGCCGGCCGGCTGGCCAGCATCGATGCCATCGTCGAGGTGGTAGGCCAGACCCTGGGTTTGCGCCGCGACCTCGAAGGCGAGACGCTGCTGGTCACTGCCGGGCCCACCTGCGAAGACCTCGACCCGGTGCGCTTCTTCACCAACCGCTCCTCTGGAAAAATGGGCTACGCGCTGGCCGAGGCGGGAATTCGTCGCGGCGCCACGGTGGTCCTGATCAGCGGGCCTACCGCGCTCGAGCCGCCGCGCGGAGTTGAGTTCGTGCCCGTGCGTTCGGCCGAGGAGCTGCGCCGCGCCACGCTCGAACACTTTCCAACTGCAACCGCCGTTCTGATGGCTGCGGCTGTGGCCGATTACCGGCCCGCCAGGACCGAATCGAAAAAAATGAAGCGCGGAGGCGGGCTGTTGACTGTCGCCCTGGAGCCCACTCCGGACATCCTTGCCGAACTCAGCCGCAATAAGGGCACGCGGATACTGGTTGGCTTTGCCGCGGAAACCGGCGCCGTGGCCGATAGCGCGCGGGCCAAGCTGCTCAGCAAAGGCGCCGATGTGGTGGTGGCCAACGACGTCACCCAGGAAGGCGCGGGCTTCGATGTGGACACCAATATCGTCACTTTGTTTCGCCGCGACTCGAGCGAACTGTCGCTGCCACAGATGAGCAAGCTGGAAGTGGCCGGCTGCGTCCTGGACGAAGTCCTGCGCTTGCGCCGCGGCGCCCGCTAGGCTGCCACCCATGAGTTCCCCCCGCGATCCCGGGACAACTGCGCAGGCGGAAGCCTGGCTGCGCTACTTTGAAGACCTCGGTCTCGCGCCCTTTTATCTCGATCGCGCAAGCCTGGAGCTCCCCGCCGTGCCTGTCGTTGCCTCTTCAGTGGCAGGGAACGCGGCGCGCGCGCAGGCGTCACTTCCCATCATCCAGCCCATCGCCGCCGCGGCTCCCTCGCTCTTCGAGTCTGTCGAGCGCGTGGAAGGTGACACGCTCGAAAACATCCGTGAGTTTATCGGCGAGTGCACGCGTTGCGGCCTGCACAAGGGGCGGACCAAAATTGTTTTCGGCGCGGGAAACCCGCGGGCCGAGCTGGTGTTTGTCGGCGAAGGTCCGGGCCACGATGAGGACGTGCAGGGGCTGCCGTTCGTCGGCCGATCCGGAAAACTTCTGACGCAGATGATCGAGGCCATGGGCCTGACCCGCGACGACGTGTACATCGCCAACGTGGTCAAGTGCCGCCCGCCGGATAACCGCCCGCCGGAGAGGGAGGAGATGGCCACCTGCTCGCCGTTCCTGGTGCGCCAGCTCGCGGTCATCAAGCCGAAAGTGATCGTCTGCCTCGGCAACGTCGCCGCGCAGGCGCTGATCGGCACCAACAAATCTATATCCCATTTTCGCGGGCAGTGGTTTGACTATCGCGGGTCGAAGATGATGGCCACTTACCATCCGGCCTATCTGCTGCGCAATCCGAGCGCCAAGGGCGACGTCTGGAACGACCTCAAGAAAGTCATGGCCGAACTGGGCCTCAAACCGATCAAGCCCAGGCCGCGGTCCGCTTAGCCCCGGCCGGTTTTCTCCCGGGAAGCAATCAGACACCAGCGCAACTTCGGAGGTGTGTTTGGGGATCCTGCTCGGTCTCGCCGCCGCTCTGAGTTGGGGGGCGGCCGACTTCATGGCCCGCTATGCCACCCGCCGGATCGGAACATTCCGAACGCTCTTCTATATGCAGTTGGTGGGTTTTTCGGGCGTGACCGTCTGGATGGCTGCGGCCCACCATTTTGGCCGCCTGGCCAGCGGCAGCAGCCGCGGTTGGAGCTTTGCATTATTGGGCGGCGTGCTGACCTGCTTCAGCATGCTCGCGTTTTATCGCTCTCTCGAAGTAGGAGCGCTGTCGATTGTTGCGCCGATCGCTGCCAGCTACCCGGCGCTGACTGTCCTGCTGGCATTCTTCAGCGGAGAGGTGCTGACTCCGGTGCGGCTGGCAGGGGTGGCCTTGGCGCTGGGTGGGGTAATTCTCACTTCGATGGCGGCGGGCTCCCCCCCTGCGCCTGGAGTTTCTAGCGAAACATCGCCACACACCGGCGGCCTCGCGCCCGGTGTCGTCTGGGCCATGTGTGCCGCAGCGGGATTCGGCGTGGTTTACTGGATCATTGGATTCCAGATGATCCCCGCGTGGGGCGCGCTGAACACGGTCTGGCTGCAGCGCCTGCTGAGCCTCTGCACCCTCGCCCTGGTAAGGCCGCTCTTGCGGCAGAGCCTGCTCGCGCCGCGGAATGCCTGGTTACTGGTCGTTGCAGTGGGGATCCTCGATGCCTCCGGATTCCTTGCCAGCAGCGCCGGTTTTGAAAGCGAGCAGGTGGGAATTGTGACTGTGCTCGGATCGCTGTTCGGGGCGGTCACGCTGTTGCTGGCGTGGATCTTCCTGCGCGAAAGACTCGTGCCGCGGCAATGGATCGGCATCGCAGCGATCTTCGCGGGGATCATCCTGATCAACAATTGACCTCCTGCCTTGGGCGGAATGGGCCGCTGTCAGTGGCGGCCTGTCGCTAGATTGCGGGCGTCGGTGGAGAGGCATAGAGCCTGGGGTGCAGCGACGGAACTGCGACGCCACTGGCGTTCGAGTTGATACACTCCTACGGGGCATATATGGACCCATCCCGGACGCAAGAGCTGCGGAAAGTCGCGCTTTTGATTGAGACGCATGCATATATCCGGCCTCTGACAACTGAGGAGCGGGTTGCTCCTCGGGCCCTGATGGAATCTGCGCTTCTTCTCCTA
>JBGPJC010000181.1:0-5327 GCA_041485165.1 Terriglobia bacterium
CCGGTGATAGTGATCAATCAGACCACGGCGCGGAAGATCTGGCCGAACGAGGACCCTCTCGGCAAGCGGGTCAAGAGCGGCGGCTTGGATGGTCCGTGGCGGACGGTGGTCGGAGTAGTTGGCGATGTCCGCCACTACCGGCTGGACGAGCCGCCGACGATGCAATCCTATTTCCCAAACATGCAGTGGCCGGACGATATGGTCGTCCTGGCCATCCGCTCTTCGTCAAGCCCAGAAAAGCTGGTTGCCGCCGTGCGCCAGCAGATCTCGGCGGTAGACAAAGGCCAGCCGGTGTACGAGGTCGCGGCCATGGGCGAACTGCTCTCCACCACGCTCGCGCCGCGCCGGCTGACCATGATGCTCATCTGCATCTTTGCCGGTTTGGCTGCGGTGATTGCCGCGGTGGGGATTTATGGAGTGATCTCCTATGCCGTCACGCAGCGCACGCAGGAAATCGGCATACGCATGGCGCTGGGAGCGCAGCCGGGCGCGATTGTCCGCATGGTTGTAAGGGAAGGACTGCGCATCACCTTGGCCGGCCTCGCGCTGGGCCTTGCCGGGGCCATGGCGCTGGGGCGGCTGATCGAGAGCATGCTCTTCAATGTGAAGCCTCTCGACTCAGTGACCTTCATCGCTGTCACCGTAGTGCTGGGCGCCGTCGCGCTGCTTGCCACTTATATCCCCGCGCGACGCACCGCCGGCGTTGATCCCATCACCGCGCTGCGCTACGAATAACGTGTAGCTCAGGTCCAGTCCCGCCCGGGTTGTGGGCGGGACTGACCTGAGGCCTTCTCCAAATCTTTTCTCTTTCCTGCATCCCGGAAAGAAAGCCAAACGTCGCTCCCGGCGATATACCAGCCGGGACGTGACATACAACCCGCCGCTACCGCGCCGTATATTCGTTCCGATACACCGCGCCGCCTTTCATTACGAACTTGACGCGCTCGAGCGTGGTGACATCCTGAGTGGGATCGCCATCCACGGCGATCAAGTCCGCCCATCTGCCCGCCGCAATGCTACCCACCTGGTCGGACCATCCCAGCAGCTCCGCGGCGTTGATCGTAGCCGCCTGGATGGCGACCAGCGGAGTCATCCCGTACTTCACCATGTAGGCGAACTGTTTGGCATTTTCGCCATGCGGGTAGACTCCGGCGTCGGTGCCAAAGGCCATGCGCGCACCGGCGCGATACGCGCGGGTGAAATTGTCGCGCTGCAGTTGGCCCAGCTTGCGCTCCTTCTCAATGGATTCGGGCAGCATCCCGGACTCGATGCCATGGCTGAGGATGAAGTCGTCGTTGTAGATGTCCATCACCAGGAAAGTGCCGCGTTGCTTGGCCAGCTCGATGCCTGCGTCGTCAATCAAGCTGGCATGTTCGATGGAATCCACACCGGCGCGGATGGCCTCGCGGATGCCATCGGTGCCATGCGCGTGCGCCGCTACTTTGCGCCCCAGGCGGTGGGCTTCCTGCACGATGGCCGACATTTCCTCGTAGGTGAATTGCTGCGTGCCGGGCAGGTCGCCTTTCGAGAGCACGCCGCCTGTGGCGCAGATTTTGATTACCGTGGCGCCGTACTTGATCACTTCGCGCACTTTGTGTTGCACGCCGTCAATGCCGTCGGCCACGCCATCGCTCGAGCGGTGGTATTCGAAGGGCAGAAGGTTATTGTCACAATGCCCGCCGGTGATGCCCAGGGCGGGCCCGGAGGCCAGCATGCGCGGCCCGGGCAGGTCGCCGTCGTTTATGGCATCGCGCAGGGCGATGTCGGAATAGCCCGGCGCGCCCACGTTGCGCACCGTAGTGAACCCGGCCTCCAGTGTCACGCGGGCGTTCCTCGCGCCATAAAGCGCGTGCCGCGGTACCGAGATGCCCAACGAGAGATAACCTCCGTGGCGGGTATCCGAAGTCAGGTGGGTGTGCGCATCAATCAGGCCGGGCAGCAGCGTGGCCTTGGGGAGATCGATGATGATGTCCCCGGCGTCGGGCTTGGCATCGCCCAGGGGAACGATGCGCGCGATCTTGTCGCCCTCGATCACCACCGCCTGGCCGGTGAGCATGGCGCCAGACCGAACGTCGAGAATCTTCCCGGGGCGCACAATCGTGCGCTTCGCCTGGGCAGCGCTTTCCGGAACCGTAGCCAGCAAGGCCGCGAGCGCGGCCACGCAAAGGAGAATCACGCATCGGGTTCCACCTGTTGGGCACACGCGTAATCTCATGGCAACACCTCCTCGAGGTTGGTGATCTGATACGACGCGCAATTCTAGCGCAGCTTACCCGCCGCAAAACTCTGGAATTCGGCGACCGCCTTTGCCGATTCGCCCGGCGCAACCGGCAACTTACTCTTTCTTCGCTGCCGGTTTTCCGTTCGCTCCACCTGGATGTCCGGCCTCTTTACCCCGGTCTGCACAACCGCCTGGTACGCATGTGGATCTACTCATGGCATGCTTTGTGGCGAATAAAGTGAGAGTCTCATGACCCCGCACCTCAGCGTTGGTTGATGGTCCCCCGGCAGCGCGGCGCGCCGCAGCGGCACGCTACTCTCGCCGCGGTGCGCGGGAACCGGTAGTCAACGGTCAGCTCTTCGCCGGCCCGGATCTTCCGGCAACTAAAATAAAGAATGTGTCCCTTGTACCTGCGCGTGCGCAGGTTGGGTTCGCAACTGTGATTGATGATCTCCGCGCCGCTGCCTCCCACCGCTCCATCCACGGCCCAGTATCGGTCGAGGGTGAACAGGTAGAGCAGTGGGGGGCGTCTGAGTGCCCATGCGCGCAACACCCGGCGTTCTCTCTCTGCGCGGCCGACCTTTTCTCCGGTGTATTCAATCACTTTGCGGCCTGGTGGAATTGTTTCGCAGGCATAAACTCCGCTGCCGTGAATGCCCGAACGGGCCACCCGCAGTCGGAAGCAGGCGTGGCGCGGATCGATGCTTTCTTTGGCCTTCTTGCCCGGACTCATGGACGCGGAAGATTCTACGCTTTTCCCATCCCAATCGTGTAGTCCCTCAAGCGAGCCGGGGGAAAGCAACAGCTTCTCTCCGCCGGCTTTACGTTCCGCCGGCAAAGCCTCATGCAACTTCACCGTGGCGTTTCGGGTTCTAATACCAGGGGGTGCTCCTGTGACTGTGGGCATCCTCGAAAAGCGCGGCCCAGCGGAGACCGGAAGCAAATTTTCTTGAAATGCGAGATACTATGTTGTACAGAACTTTGGAAGGAGCCGATAGCCGATGAGCAAAAAAATGTTCCTGGTATTCGTGATTTGCCTGGTGTTGCTGGCGGCTGCCGCGTTGCCGCCCGCGGCGGCTTCCCAGGCGGACCCGCCGAGCCGCGTGGCGCGGCTGAGTTATCTCAATGGCGCGGTATCTTTCCAGCCCGCGGGGGTGGATGACTGGGTGGCGGCGAACGCCAACCGTCCGCTGACCATCGGCGATCGGCTGTGGACCGACCGCGGAGCGCGCGCCGAGTTGCACCTGGGGAACGCCGCGATTCGCCTGAGCAGCCTGACCGGTTTCTCTTTCCTCAACCTGGATGACAACTCCGTGCAGATGCAGTTGAACCAGGGAACGATTGAAATCCGCCTGCGCGAGCTGAATGAGAACGAAGCCTTCGAGGTGGACACGCCAAACCTGGCCTTCTCGCTGTTGCGTCCCGGAGTGTACCGCGTGGAAGTGAACCCGGACGGCGACACCACCACCGTCATCGTGCGCAGCGGCGAAGGCGAAGCCACCGGCGGCGGCCAGGCCTACACCATCCATCCGCGCGAGCGGGCCACCTTCAGCGGGATCGATTCGCTCAGCTTTAATGTTTCCAACGCCCCGTCCCCGGACAATTTTGACAACTGGAACCGTTCGCGCGACGAACGCGAAGACCGCCCGCATCCCCAACGCTACGTTTCCCGCCAGATGGTGGGCTACGAGGACCTCGACGATTACGGCACCTGGCGCGAGGTGCGTGGATACGGCCCGGTGTGGACGCCGACGAGGGTCGCGCCCGGCTGGGCGCCCTACCGCTACGGCCACTGGGCGTGGATTGAGCCTTGGGGATGGACCTGGGTAGACGACGCTCCCTGGGGATTTGCGCCATTCCATTACGGCCGCTGGGCGAATGTCGATAATGGATGGGTGTGGGTGCCGGGACCAGTGGTTGCACGTCCCGTCTACGCGCCGGCGCTGGTGGTTTTCGTTGGCGGCAGCCACTTCAACTTGGCGATTTCGGTTGGCGGCGGCGGAGGAGGCGTGGGCTGGTTTCCCCTGGCACCCGGCGAACGTTACGTCCCCGCCTACCGCACCTCTCCGGCCTACATCGGCCGGGTGAACAACACCACCAACATCACCAACGTCACCAACGTGACCAACATCACCTATGTCAACCGCAACGTTCCCGGCGGGATGACAGCGGTCTCCAACCAGACCATGACCAATTCGAGGCCGGTGGCTACCAACGCGGTGAAGGTCTCGCCGTCGGCCATGAACTCCGCCCAGGTAGTCCAAGCGGCGCCCGTGGCTCCGGGACAGAACAGTGTCCTCGGACCGAATGCCACCGTTGTGCGGCCGCCGCAAACCGTGGTGAACCGCACGGTCGTCGTTAAGTCGCCTCCTCCGCCTCCGCCGGTGCCGTTTAAGGCCAGGCAGCAGGCGCTTTCAGAGAATCCCGGGCGCCCGCTGGACCGCAGCGAAGTTGAAAACCTGCGGCGCAAGCAGGCCCCGCAGCAGACCTATGTCCGCCCAGCAAACCCGACTCCCACGGGAACTCCGCCTACGACGGGTACAACCCCCGCCAAGACGCAGACTGGACCTACTCCTCCGGTTCCCGGCAAGACGCAGACTCCGCCTACGACGGGCACAACTCCTGCCCAGACGCAGACTGCTCCGCCTCCTCCGCAGCCGACGAAGACTCAAACGCCGCCGGGACAGCAGCCGCAGACCAATCAGCAGCAGCAGAAACAACAGGACCTCAAGAAGCAGCAGGAAGTCGACCAGCAGCGCCAGGATGAGCTTCGCAAGCAGGGAGATAAACAGCGCCAGCAGCAGGAGGAACTCAAGAAACAGCAGGACCTCAAGAAGCAGCAGGACCTCGAACAGCAGCGCCAGGATGAGCTTCGCAAGCAGGGTGGTAAGCAGCGCCAGCAGCAGGAGGAACTCAAGAAACAGCAGGACCTCAAGAAGCAGCAGGAACTCGACCAGCAGCGCCAAGATGAACTCCGCAAGCAGGGCGACAAACAGCGCCAGCAGCAGGACGATCTCAAGAAACAGCAGGAGCTCAAAAAGCAGCAAGACGCCGACCAGCAACGCCAGGTTGAGCTTCGCAAGCAGGGTGACAAACAGCGCCAGCA
>JBGPJC010000182.1:0-5221 GCA_041485165.1 Terriglobia bacterium
GCGAGCGCGAGGATTCTCATCTCCGGATAGGTCCTCAGCAATTCGTCGCAGATCGGAGGTCGCTGGGTGGGCTCATCCAACGCCACAATCAAGAAGTCGGGCTGGGTCTCCTTGACGACGCGGGCGATCTCCGCTTCGTCTTGGACTTCCCCAACAATCTCGATGTCGGGCTGATCGGAGATCGTCGCCAGAATCAACTCCCGCATCAGCCGCGGACGATTTGCCACCATGACGCGGATGGTTTTTTGCACGGTCTGCTCCATTGGCCGCAAGTATCCGCGCGCTGCTGCAGAAGGGAAGGTTCAAATGAGAGCGTTTAACGGGCTCGCAGTGTGAGCCATTCTGTACCAGTACATTCTGGGGACGTGGGGTTCAAGGAGGGGCCCAAAGGAGTACCCATTCCGTACCCATTCCGGCCGGAAAGAAAGGGGTTTTAGACGGAATACTCGGAATTGGAACTTATGGCGATGATCGACTGGATCGAATCGGATGGCCGTTTTACAGAGTGACGAGGAAATTATCGACTGCAGGCGATTCTACCTCAACCGGAGTGGGCGGGCTCAATTCTTTTCCGGTCCACGCGCCGGGCGCGCCTATTCCGTACGCGCCGACTGCAGCCCTTTGCGGCGCATCGCCCGCCAGACCATGTCCCCGCGAATGTACTGCCACAGGCCCTGCAGCCGCCAGATCATGTGCAGCTGGCGGTAGGGGAAATGTTCCAGAAAACAGTAGCTCACCAGGCGCACCATGTCCTGCCAGTCGTTGTAGCGCTTGTAGGTGATCTCTTCCTGCAGCACGGCGCCGATGGAAATCACTGTGGCAAAAGCGTAGCCGAAGAGCAGGAACTGGAAAAAGAAATGACGGCTGAGCGCCCCGAAGCACGCGGCCAGAATGATGGCGCTGATGCCACCCATCTCGATCACCGGCGCGAAGAGCTCGAACACCCAGAGGTAGGGAAGGGCGATGGAGCCGATGCGCCCGTAACGCGGGCGGAAGAGCATGTTGCGGTTCGGCCACAGCACATCCAGCAGGCCCTTCTGCCAGCGCGCCCGCTGGCGCCCCAGCGAGCGCAGGTCCGAGGGCACTTCCGTCCAGCACACCGGATCGGGCATGAACTGAATGCGGTAGTCGGCCTTGTGCTCCAGCAGGTAGCGGTGCAGCCGCGCGACCAGGTCGAAATCCTCGCCGATGGCCCGCGCCCGGTAGCCGCCCACGGCGCGCACCAGGTCCGTGCGGAACAGCCCGAAGGCCCCGGAGATGATCATCAGCATGTTTCCGTCGCCCCATCCTTCTCTTCCGATCAGGAAGGCGCGCAGGTATTCGATAACCTGGATCACCTCGAGGCCTTTTTTCGGCAGGCGCACGCGGAGGATGCTGCCGCTCTGGATCTCCGAACCGTTCAGCACGCGCACGATGCCGCCGACGGAGACCACGCGCTTGGGGTCCATCAGAATAGGCACCATGATGCGCAGCAGGGCGTCGCGTTCCAACACCGAATCGGCGTCCACCACGCAGACGTAGGGCGAGGTAGCCGCGTTCAACCCGGCGTTGACCGCATCCGCCTTGTTTCCCCCCGGCTCCTTGTCCACCACCAGCAGCCGCGGCTGCGTGTCGCTGCGGTAGAGCCCGCGCACCCGCGCGCACTGGATATGCGGCACGTAGACCACGTTCACCGGGCGCAGGTGGAATTCCTCCTGCAGCTCCTGCAGCGTGCGGTCCTGCGAGCCGTCATTGATGGCGATGACTTCCAGCTCCGGATAATCCAGGCTCAGCAAATTGTGCACCGCGATGCGGATCGATTTTTCCTCGTTATGCGCAGGCACCAAAATGGTGATGGGGGGCACCAGCGGCGTTTCCTTGAGCCAGGAGAGGCGCAGGCTCTCCAGGCGGTGCTGGTGCGCCACGCTGGTCTTCAGGGCCACGATGAGCAGCACCAGGTAGGTCAGGTTGCACACCAGGTAGTAGTAGAAGAAGCCGTGGTTGGCGAGGTCCAGAAAGCGGATCATGGATGAGGCCCCGTTCCCAGGGGCGTAGTTTTGCTCAGCGGCTCCGCGGGCCGCTTCCCGCTGCGCAGAAGATCGAACAAGCGCTTGCGCTCCAGCTCGCTCACTCGCGGCGACGTGGCCAGTTCGGCTTCGAGCTTGGCGCGCAAGCCGGCGTTTTCCAGCGCCGTGAAATAGGCGTGCAAGCCGTATTGGTCTTCGCACGCCGCAACCTGCGCGAAGACGGGCACCATCTCGGTCTCCGGCTTTACCAGTCCTTCGGCGGCACGCAAACGTACCAGCCGGTTGGTGTCGCTCAGCCCGCGCAACAGCAATGGGACGGCGCCCGAGTCGCTGAGCTTGGCGAGACCTACTAAAGCGCGCAGCCGCACGAACCACACCGGGTCCTGTGCCAGCACCCCCAGAACCTCCAGCGCCAGGGCCGGTGGCGCGTGCCCCAGCCCCCGTGCCGTGGCCGCGCGCAGTTCGCTCAGTTCATCCTTGGCGAACTCCAGCAGTTCCCTGCCCAGCGCCGGTGTGGCCACTTCGCCGAGGACCCGCCCGAGGACCTCGCGCACGGCGCCCTGCGCCCGCCGCAAGTGCGGCAGCAGCACTTGGGGATTTTCCGCGCAACACTGGACCAGCGCGTCCTGCAGGGGCAGTGGCGGCACGGCCAGCCCCACTTCTCCCACCCAGCGCAGAATCTCTTGCGCGGCTTCCGGAGAAGCGGTGCGGCTCAGGCCGCGCAGCGCCGCCAGGCGGGTTTCTAGGGGCCGGTCGCGCAGGCCTTCGGCCAGCGTGGCAATCCCCTCCGGAGCCCGGGTGCGCCCCAGCGCCACCAGGGCGCGGCGCTGCCGCCAGCCATGTAGCTGCTGGGCGTCAAAAATCAGGCGGTCAACCAGCCCGCTGCTGCGCAGAAATTTCCGCAGCTGCGCCGATTCCGTGGGCTCCGCCGCTTCGAAGGCGTCCAGAGCGATGGCCTGGACAATGTGGCAGTCAAAGGGCTTGTTGCGCCATGTATCGAAGGGGAGCGTGCCGGAGATGATGGCGGCCCATTGCTGGCGGATATCGAAGACCCGCGCATCGCGCCGCGCGAAAAACCGCCGGCGGTAGCCGCGCCGCAGGAGAATGAATCCTAGCAGCAGCCCGTCCAGGATGACGGCCGCGAGGATGGCCTCCAGCACGAATGCCGCTGGCCCCAGCCTTTGGAAGGATTCAAAAACGGACGCCATATTCAAATCCAAGACTCGTCTGCTGGCGGTCCTGCGTGCGTCGCTGATAGGCCGCGAAGCCGGACAGATACTGGCGCGCGGTGAACTGGAAGCGCAGGCCGCCGCCATAGGTCTGCGAGGAAAAACTCCCGATCTGGTCCACCTTCGCGAAATTCTCCGTGCCCACGGCAAAGAAGAGATTCCCCGTGAGCTGCCGGTCGCCACGCATGCGCAGCGGAAAGCCCAATTTGGCTACGCCGGAGGGGCGCCATTCCACGCCGGTCCCCGAGAAATGGCTGCGCGCCGCGATGACGCCCAGAGTCCAGGTCCACTCGCGCGGCAGGTAGAAAATCGCCGTGCTGTTGAGCGTCAGGATGCGCGCCGTGGTGAACCAGTACCAGTGCTGCCCGTAAGTGACCTCGATGCCGCGCAGTGCTCCCTGCTCTCTCAGGTTCCAGCCGCGGTCGTAGTCGAAGAACGCCTCGCTCTTGGGAATGATGTCGTTGTCGTGGGCCGCGGCTCCGCCCAGGGTCAGCGCACCCCAGTGCGCCCGGCTGGCGCTTACGCTGGCCACGAATTTTCCGGCGTTCACGCCCGCGCGCTGATAGAAATTGCCCCCTACATTGGTGCTCCAGTTTGGCGTCCAGCGCGAGATTAGGCTCGTGCCTTCGTCATGGCGGGCATCGGCGAAGCTCAGCAGGTCGGTGTTCATGGCCACATGCAGTTCGTGCCGGGGCTCGCTGCGCACGAAGAGCAGCCCGGCATGGGCCTCTCCGTTCCCTGGTTCGAGCTCCAGCGCCTTCTGAAATTCGCGTTTCGCGGCGCGCGCGTTTCCACCTGCGCGCAGTGCGCGGCCGCGCGCGGCATGCAGGTCCGCGCGTCTGGGGGCCAGCGCTACCGCGCGGTCGAAGGACCGTAGCGCCTCCGTTGCGCGTCCTTCGCGCATCAGCACGCTCCCCAGTCCGAGCCAGTTGTCTGGATCGTTGGAGCTGGCGGCGAGAATCTCGCGGTACTCGCGTTCGGCTTCCGGCAGCCGCCCGGCTCCGGCCAGCACGCGCGCGCGCCAGGCCCGCACATCCATGTCCTGAGGCGCGCGGGTGATTTCCCGCTCCACGATGCGCAGCGCCGCTGTCCAATCCTGCGCCGCGGCGGCGCGCCGCACTTCCGCCCGCCAATCCGGCGCAGGCTGTTGTCCGCGGGCGAGCCCTGCGCACAGCCACGCAGCGGTCAGCAGACAGAGCAGCGCACTGCGCAGCGTCGAGGCAGGCCTTCGTGCAAGAAGGAAAATGTCCTGAGGTTTCCCGCGAGATGGATGGTGCATCATACCGCCCAAATGCTTTGCAATGGAGACGCCAATCACGGCGCCAACTTGGCCCTTTATTTAGATCAGAAGACCTTGGAGGCGAACCATGCGCACGATCGTGAGACGGTCATCCGCGCCGACCCGTTGGAGCATGCGGTGAACGTGGTTTTTCACGGTTTGCTCGGAGAGGTTTAGTTGTGAGGCGATCTCTTTGTTTGTCAGGCCCCGCGCGATCAAGGGAACCAATTGCTGCTGGCGGCGCGTCAGTCCAAGCTGGACCTTTACGCGGATGTCGGGCATGCCCGTCGCATCCTTGGCCATATAGCGGAACAGGCTGCGGCACAGTCGCGGCGGGCAGACGGCTTCGTCCTGCGCCGCGTTGCGGACGGCGGCAGCGACGTCCAGAGCTGAGGCGTCCTTCAGAACGTAGCCCACGGCACCCGCGCGCACAGCCCTTAGGAAAGTGGCTTCGTCCTCATCCATACCGATCAGGATGACCTTGAGTCCGGGCACAGCGCGGATGGCTTCTTGCACGAAGTCCACGTCGGGAAGCGCACTCGTCAGGGAATCGAGCAGCAGAACCTGGCACCCGGATTCCGTCACTTCGGCAAGCGCCTGCGGCGAATAAGGAGAAGCGCCGACGACGGTGATGTCGGCGCGCTTCCGCAAGACACGAGTTAGGGCTTCGCGGAGGAGACGATTCCCCGCAAGAAGGAAAACGTGGA
>JBGPJC010000183.1:0-5114 GCA_041485165.1 Terriglobia bacterium
CCGGCAGGAACCGGCGCAAAGACGAACTGGAAGCAGCGCGAGCGAATGGTGGGCAGCAGCGCGTCGGCGTTCTGGGTCAGCAGGATGAGCGTGCTCGACGGTGGAGGTTCTTCCAGCACCTTCAGGAAGGCATCGGCGTCGGTCCAGCGCATGGTTTCCGCGCCGTCCAGCAGGAAGACACGCCGCCGCACCGCCGGGGCGAAGTACGCCGCCCGCTGCACCGCGCGTAGCTGCCCCATGCGCAGCATGGGCCGGGCCACGGGACTGCGCGCGCGCACCGGGTCAGGCACCAGCAGCCAGACGTCCGGGTGGGTCTGGATAATCAGCGGCTCGCGGTCCACTCTGGCGGGTTCGGGGTTCGCGCCGCGCTCGTTGAGGCTACGCTCGATGAGCGGCCGGGGATCAGCCAACTCGCCGACCAGCCGGCAGACGCTGCACTCCCCGCAGAAATCGTCCTCCAGGCGCTGGCAGTTGGCGGCCTGGGCGAACATCCGCGCCAGCGTATACTTGCCCACGCCCGGCGGACCGGCAAACAGCAGGGCGTTGGGGATGCGGCGTCGCGTAAGCATGGACCGCAAGGCGGCCACGATGCGCTGGTTGCCGAGAAATTCTCCGAAGCCCATTAGAGTTCAATGCCTTTCAGATGCGCCGCCGAGTACAAGGAAACATGCTTCATCGCCGTGTGACCTTTGTCTCCCTTTGACTAGTCCCGCTCAGGCGTTGGCGTTCTGCACGCGGCGCGAGCGTTCCAGAAAGCCTTCGACGGCCTGCCAGACCTGGGCGTGGATCTCAACCGGGCTCCGCCTTGCTCCGGTTTGCGGATTTAAACATTCGATGGTCACCCAATGGGGCTGGGCGGCGAGGGAATCATAGACGCGTGCGGCCTCTTCGAGATGATCCAGGTTGGCCTCATGGATGTCGCGGTTCCGGGCGGTGTATTGCCTGGTCGCTTTTTTGCTCACGCGCCGCTGCGCCTCGGCGGGAGGGAGACGCAGGTACAGAACCAGATCCTCGGCAGGGAGTCCGTAAGTCTGGTATTCGAGCTGTCGCAGCCAGGCGAGGAATGCTTCGCGATCGGCCGCGGAAACCCGCGCCCCCTGGTGGGCCAGGTTTGAGCTAACGTAACGGTCGGCCATCAGGAGTTTGCCGGATGCCAGCGCCGCTTCGATTTCGGGTTTCGATTCCAGACGGTCCCCGGCGTAGAGCAGGGAGGAAAAGTGCGCGTCCACGGCGCCCAGTTGGCCAAAATCGCCGTTGAGGTATTGCGCCACCAGCCGGCCAAAGAACGAGGTATAGCGGGGAAAGCTGATCGTGGCGTAGGGGATGCCGTTCGCCGCCAGGGCGCGAGTCAGCATTGCAATCTGGGTATGCTTCCCGGCGCCGTCGATACCCTCGATGGCGATGAACGATCCGCGAGGCGGCATGCAGACTCAGTGTAGCGGCAGGAGAAAAGCCTAGCAACTGAAAGCACGCGGACTCAGTGTCCTGGTGTCGTCTTTCCCGCTTTCCTGGAGTGCGGCGGCTCGCCGCCGCGGGTTCTGTGCAATTCCCCAAGTCCGGCGGAACTCGCCAGCAAGCGGCGCGCGAGCTGCTGGCGCTTCGGAGATCACCTCCTCCACATTAGCGCAATCCCTGCGGCGCGCGAGCTCTGTTAAGATTTCAAAGATGCCGGGCCCAGGCTCCTCAATCGAAGAAAACTACCAGCGCATCCGCGAGCGCATCGCACGCGCCGCAGAGCGCAGCAGCCGGCGGCCTGAAGAAATCACTCTGGTAGCAATTTCGAAGACCCAGTCGCCCGCCGCAATCGAAGCGGCCTTCGCCGCCGGGGTGCGGGAATTCGGCGAAAACCGTGTCCAGGAGTTCGAGGAGAAGCAGCCAAAACTTGCCGGGATTTCCGCCCAGTGGCACCTGGTCGGCCACCTGCAAAGCAACAAAGCGCGCCGGGCGGCGACATTATTTCAGGCCATTGATTCGGTGGACAGCCTGGCACTGGCGCAACGGCTCGACCGCGCGGTTGCCGAAGTCTCCGCGGCTGAGAAGCTGTCTGTCCTCCTGGAGGTCCGTTTGGCGCCAGAAGAAACCAAGAACGGCGTGGAGGTAGCTCTCCTGCCCGCCCTGGCAGAAGGAGTACTCTCGCTCCGGCATCTCCACCTCCGCGGTCTGCTGTGCATCCCGCCGTTTTTTGAAGAGCCCGAACGCGCCCGTCCTTATTTCCGCTGCCTGCGCGAGCTGCGCGACGCCGTTTGCCAGCGACATGGCTGTAATCTGCCGGAACTTTCCATGGGCATGTCCCACGACTTCGAGATGGCCATCGAGGAAGGCGCGACGCAAGTGAGAATCGGCACGGCGATTTTCGGGGAACGGGGGAAATGAGTGTCTGACCATAGCCCGCGACACTCGGGCTGATTCCCTCTGTGTCCTCTGTGCTCTCTGCGCCCTCTGTGTTAGTTCTTGCTTCTGAATTCATCAGGTCGGACAAGCACAGCAAAAGGAATACACAGAGAACACAGAGAGCACAGAGAAACGCGACGAGCTGAGATCGCAGTCGTGTCACAGAGTTTTTGTCAGCTTCCCTGGCGGGGGGCACGAATTGCTTATGTTTAAGATTGACCTAAAGGACGGTGCGGCTGTCTTTTGCGTGCGCGTGCAGCCGCGCGCCAGCCGCGAGGCTATCGAGGGCGAATGGCAGACCGCCCTCAAGGTACGCCTCACCGCGCCCCCGGTGGACGACAAGGCCAATCTGGCACTGCGCCGCCTGCTCTCCGCGCGTTTGAATGTGCCGGTGTCCGCTGTTAGAATTCTTTCCGGCGAGCGCAGCCGCACCAAGAGAGTCGCCGTGGACGGAGTCAGCGCGGAGCAGGTAAGGGAATTGCTCGCCGCGCCGGGCGCGGGGGCAGCGTGAGTCCAGCGCGGTGTTCCTAGCGCCGCGCAAGTGTTTCACCAGGGAAGTGATCAGGATGCTGGAAATCTCTGCAATCCAGGCGGAGTTACGCGCCGGCAAAATGGACGGCTGGCTGTTCTACGACCACCACCATCGCGACCCCATCGCCGCGCGCATCCTTGGCCTGGGTGACGGCATGGTTACCCGCCGGTGGTTCTACCTGATCCCGTCGCGCGGCGAGCCGCGCAAACTGGTCCATCGCATCGAATCGGGCGTCCTGGACAGCCTGCCCGGGAAGAAGCTGGTCTATGCAAGCCAGCAGGAGCTGCGCGGCAATCTGCAGAAAATCCTGGGCCGGGCGAAAACCCTGGCCATGCAGTATTCCCCGATGAATTCCATCTTTTACGTTTCCCTGGTGGATGCGGGGATGGTCGAACTGGTGCGCAGCTTCCGCCGCCGCGTGGTCAGCTCCGCCGACCTGGTGCAGAAGTTCGAGGCCACCTGGACTGCACAGCAGGCGGAGACCCACTTCGCCGCCGGCAAGGTCATTGATGAGATAACGCGCGGGGCGTTCGCGCGCGCCGGCGAGCATGTGCGCCGCGGCCAGCAGTTGACCGAATACCAGCTACAGCAATGGATTCTTGAGCGGTTCCGCGCCGGAGGGCTGCAGACCGAGGAGCAACCCAACGTCTCGGTGGGTGCGAACAGCGGCAACCCGCACTACGAGCCGCGTAAAGAGGCCAGCCAGCCCATCCGCGAAGGCGACCTGCTCCTGCTCGATATCTGGGGAAAGACGGTGGCGCCCGAGAGCGTCTATTACGACATCACCTGGATGGGTTACCTGGGCGCAACTGTGCCGGAGAAGTTTTCCAAGGTGTTCTCTGTGGTGCGCGCGGCGCGCGATCGCGCGGTCGCCTTTGTCCAGGACAACATTTGCGCCGGCCGCACCATCGCCGGCTGGCAGGTGGACCGCGCCGCGCGCGATGTGATTCGCAAAGCCGGCTACGCCAAATATTTTGTTCACCGCACTGGCCACAGCATCGGGCGGGACATCCACGGTGCGGGCGCGAACATGGACGACCTGGAAGTCCACGATGTGCGCCGCGTCCTCCCGCACACCTGTTTCTCGGTCGAGCCCGGCATTTACTTCCCGGAGTTCGGCGTGCGCAGCGAAGTGAATGTTTATGTGGACGCCAGCCAGGCGCGGGTGACCGGCGCGGTGCAGGATGCGATCGTTCCGCTCCTGGCCTGAGATTCCATGGCGCAGATGAATACATCCCGGACTCTCCCGGCGCGCCAAGCCAGAGCGCCTCTGATGGCATATTTCGCCGGAATCGCCGGGTGGGCCCTGCCGGGCTTTGGGCACTTGCTGTTGCGGCGCTGGGGCCGCGCCGCGGTCTACTTCGGCGGCATTGGAGCGCTGGCCCTGGCCGGTGTGCTGTTGCGTGGAAACATTTTCTTGGGCGGCACCGGAGACCCATTTGACACGCTAGGCTATATCGCCGACCTGGGAACCGGCTCGTTCTACTTCCTGGCCAAAAACTTCGCCGGGTCAGCCGATGTATCCCGTGCCGCGGGGGACTATGGCACGCGGTTCTTTGCGGCCGCGGGGATTTTGAACCTGGTCTGCGCCCTCGAGGCATTTGAGATCGCCACGGGGAGAAAGGGCTGAATCATGGAGACCGGCATCACGCACTTTCAGGCCCTGCTGCTGTTCGCCGCCGCGGTCTCCCCGGCGTTTGCATTCCATTCGCGGCTCAGCGCTGCGGACCGCTTTCGCTACGCTTTGAAGTCCTTCCTGACTTTCGTCGGTGCGGCCATCGCTATCGGCTGGCTGATGTATCCCTTCTCCCACTAGCTTTCGTGTGAAACTCCGGTGATCGCCGAAAGAAAGATTACACAGAGAGCGCGAAGCGCGCAGAGAACACAGAGAAGGCAGAGAGCGCGGATTGGTGCTGGCCGTCAATTGACACTGTTTCCAGCGGGATGCTACTGTCAAGAACTCGAGCCGAGGTAGCTCAGTTGGTAGAGCAGCCGATTCGTAATCGGCAGGTCGGCGGTTCAAGTCCGCCCCTCGGCTCCATGCGATTTTGGGTCCAGCCCGGACACATGGGTTACAGAACGTACCGGCTACATGGGTAACAACCTCGGGCCGAACGGGTTGTCAAGAGGTTCCAGCACCCGGGTATCAAGATCGAAGTAGCCCAGATCATAATCCATAAAACTGACCAGC
>JBGPJC010000184.1:0-5103 GCA_041485165.1 Terriglobia bacterium
CAAGGGAAACGTGCACGTCTCCGGCCACGGCAGTGAAGTAGAAGTGGCCGATGTGGGCGGCGACGCGACTATCGAAGGCGAATTCTTCGGCCCCATCCGCGTGCGCAACGTGCCGCGGGGCACGCGCTTCGTTTCCTCGCGCACCGACCTGACCCTCAGCAGCCTTCCGGGACAGATGGAGATGGATTCCGGGGACCTGCGCGTGGACGACGCCTCCGGCAATATCCTGCTCACCACGCGCGAAAAAGATGTGGTCATGGAAAATATCAGCGGAAAGGTGCGCATCGAGAACAAGCACGGCGAGGTGACTGTGCGCATGCGCAAAGAGCCCAAGGACGAGATCAGCATCAGCAACGAATCGGGCGGCGTCGAGTTGTCCCTGCCCTCGCGGGCCACCTTCGAGGTGGACGCTTCCTCCCGGTCGGGCGAAATCGAGAACGATTTCGAGGACAGTGATTTGAAGCTGACCCAGAACGACAACGGCAAAAGCTCGCTGCACGGCAAGCACGGCCAGAAGGGCCCGCGCATCAACCTGCAGACCACCTACGGCCAGATCCGCCTGCGCAAGTCCGACTAGAAATCACCTCGGCTCCGCCGGCGCTTGGAAGACCTCACCGCACTAATAATTTTTCCAGGACGGAGAAAAACTCCGGAAAAGATACGCCGGCGCATTCGGCGTCGCGCAGCACGCTCTCCCCGGTAGCCCCAAGCGCGGCCACGGCACAGGCCATGGCGATGCGATGGTCACCGCGGGGCTGGATCTCGCCTCCCCGCAGCCGGCCCGCCGCGCGGCCGGCCACGCGCAAACCGTCCGGGAACTCCTCCACCTGCGCGCCCATCCTGCGGAGATTTTCGGCCAGCGCGGCGATGCGGTCGCTCTCCTTGACGCGCAACTCGCCGGCGTCGCGGATCTCGATTCCCTTCTCGGTGTAAGGGCCCAGCGCGGCGAGCATGGGCAGCTCGTCGATCATTTGCGCCACCTGGGAGCCGGAAATCGTTCCGCCCGCGAGCGGCGCGTGGCGGATGGCGAGGTCTCCCACCAGCTCGCCGGAACGCGTTTCGAGTTTCGTCACGCGCAATGGCGCGCCCATAGAGACCAAAAAGTCTAGAACGGCGGTGCGTGTTGGGTTCAAGCCCACGCCGCCGACCAACAATTCTGACCCCGGCAGGATCAGCGCCGCGGCGAGGAAGAATATCGCCGAGGACAAATCCCCGGGCACTTCCATCCGCCGCCCGGTGAGGCGGGGGCGCCCGGTGACGCGGATGGTCTTCCCTTTGCGCTCGATTTCGGCGCCGAATTCAGCCAGCGCAATTTCCAGGTGGTCGCGTGTGCGTACTGGCTCGACCACGGAAGTGATGCCGGAGACGAAGAGTCCCGCCAGCAGGATTGCGGACTTCACTTGCGCGCTCGGCGTGTCCAAGGTGTACTCGATGGGTTGCAGCGAGGAGCCGAGAATGTTCAGCGGGGCGAACCGGTCATCACGGGCGCGGATCCCCGCGCCCATCAGCCCCAGCGGGGCCATCACCCGGCGCATGGGGCGGCTGCGCAGCGAGGCGTCTCCGGTGAGCACGGAGGCAAACGGCTGCGCGGCGAGCACGCCGGCCAGCAACCGCATGGTGGTGCCGGAGTTTCCGGCATCAAGCTTGCGCCGGGGAGCCTTCAGTCCATCCAGGCCCACACCCGCGATCCGAACTGTGTCCGCAGCCTTCTCGATGGAAACGCCGAGCCGCTTAAGGCACTCCAGCGTCCGCCCGCAATCGTCAGCAGAGGAAAAATGATGGATCTCGCTGGGGCCCTCGGCCAGCGCGGAGAGGATCGCCAGGCGGTGGGAGATGGATTTATCTCCGGGTACGCTGAGCGTCCCGGAGATTGCCCGCGCCGGAGCGATGCGCTTTTTCGCCACGGCGAAATTCTAGCACGCGCATCACCCCCGCCGTTGCGCACACTCCATAGCCGCGCACAACCTTTTCATCTGCCCAGGCCTCTACGGAGTGAGGAATTCGCTCCCGGCACGCGGTTGTATTATGATGGAAAGAGAATGATTGCTCTGCGTCGCTCGCTTGCGCTATTTGCCGTCCTGCTGGCCGCGGCCCTGCCGCTTTTCTCCGCCACCGGCAACATCCACGACACTCTCCCGCTCGACCAGGTGAAGCCGGGGATGAAAGGCGAGGTGTACACCATCTTCGCCGGTGACACGGTTGAAAAAATCGACCTGGAAGTGATCGGCATCCTGCCCAACCTGCTGGGACCCAAGCAGGACATTATCCTGGTGGTGCTCCGCGGCCCGAAAGTCGAAGTGAGCGGCGTAGTAGCGGGCATGAGCGGGAGCCCGGTCTATATTGACGGCAAGCTGGTTGGTGCGCTTTCTTTGAAGTTCGGAATTTTTACCAAAGAAGCGATCGGCGGGGTCACGCCCATCGCCGGGATGCTGGAAGCCGAAGCCGCGGGAAATGCTCCGGGGTCGAGCGCATGGCTTCCGCCCAATGGCCCAGGCTCGCTCGAAAGCCCCGCACTGCCGGTCTCGGCCGACGCGCGACTCCAGAAGTTTCCCCTTCCAGAAGAGTTTACCCGGCGGGTCGGACTCGGCACCGGGGCGTACCTCGAGCCGATTGCCGCGCCGCTGGTCTTCTCCGGATTCGATCACCAGACGCTGGAACGCTTCGCTCCGCAACTCACCGCCTACGGTTTGGTCGCCGTGCAGGGCGGAACTTCGGCCCCACAGGCTGACGACGCGCGGCTCGAACCTGGGCAGATGGTTTCCATGATCCTGGCCTCGGGCGATATTTCTCTGAGCGCCGGATGCAGCGTCACGGCAGTGGAAGGCGACCGCGTGCTGGTTTGCGGGCATCCCCTGTTCGACTTCGGCCCGGTGGCATTGCCCATGGCGCGCGGGCGTGTGCTGACCACGCTCTCCTCCTCTTTCAATTCCGTCAAGATGATGAATGCCGGCGGGGTGATCGGTACGATCACGCAGGATCGCCTGACGGCGGTGGTCGGAAAGCTGGGCGTCGCGCCGCCCATGATCCCCATCGAACTCTCGCTGGTTACCCCTTCGCGCACCAAGCAACTCCACTTCGACGTCATCAACCATCCCCGGCTGACTCCGCTCCTGGTGGCCATTTCCGCATTCAACGGCCTGGTGGCCAACGCGATCTACAGCGAAGGCACCACCCTGCAATTGACCGGCAGCATCGAGGTGGAAGGCCATGCGCCGGTGCAGCTTGAAAACATGTTTGCGCCGTCCGAATTCGGCGTTCCCGACGGGATCTTTGTGGCCCTGATGGTGCAAAGCGTTTTCGGACGCATCTACTCGAACCCTTACGAGCGGGCGCGGATCAACCGCGTGTCGCTGCGCGTGGAGAGCATCCCGGAACGCCGCACCGGCGCGATCGAAGGAGCCTGGAGCGACAAGAACGAAGCCAGCGCCGGCGAGCGGCTGAACATCAAGGTTCTGGTGCGGCCATACCGCGGCGCGCCGGTGCTGCGCGAAGTGCCCATCGTCATCCCGGCGTCGGCGCGCGGCCAGCTCCGCATCCTGGTGAGCGATGCGGATACGCTCAACCGCATGGGCGGCGGCATGGCCTTCAACCCGCAAGCGCGGCTCTCCGGTCTCGAACAGCTCATCACCCTGCTCAACCGCGAGCGGCGGAACAACCGCCTGTACGTCACGCTGCTGCAGCCCGCGCCCACGCTGCTGGTAGAAGACAAAGAGCTTCCTAACGCCCCGCTTTCGCAGATCAGCGTCCTGGACCAGCAGCGGGCGCCCGGCACATCGTTCCTGCTCCGCGAATCGTCCGCCGGGGAGTGGTCCGTGGCCATGAACCAGGTGATTACCGGCCAACAGACGCTGGTGATCACGGTCAAGTGACGCCCGGCGCGCTGGCCAAATTCAGGGGAGAGCTGATGTCATCACGACGCATTCTTCTGTTGTCCATCTTTGTCCTGGTTGCGGCCGGCACTGCGCAACCTGCCCGCGCCGAGCGCACGCGCTTCTGGCGCCAGACCAACTACGAAGAGTTTGAGAAGGGCACGCCCAAGGGTGTGGCGCTGCAGAGCGACGGCCGGTTGGTCCCCGCGCCGCGATTCGCTCCATTTGCCGACCCCAATCTCGCTTATCTATGGGCGCTGCGCGTGGATTCGAAAGGGCGCGTCTACGCGGCGGGCGGTTCGAACGCCAAAGTGGTGCGCTTCGACGAGAAGGGCGCCGCCACCACGGTCTTTGAATCCCCCGAATTGGCCGCGCAGACCATCCTGCTCGACGCTCAGGACAACCTCTACGTCGGCACGCAGCCGGACGGCAAGGTTTACCGCATCACGCCGCAGGGCCAGCAGAGCGTTTTTTTCGCGCCCGGGACAAAGTATATCTGGGACCTCGCTCTCGGCCGCGATGGGACGCTCTTCGTGGCCACCGGCGACAAAGGGGAGATTTTTGCCGTCACCCCCGACGGCAAGAGCAAGCTCTTCTACAAGAGCGATGAAACCCACGTGCGCTGCCTGGCCTTTGACCGCCAAGGGCGTCTGCTGGCCGGCACCGAGCCCAACGGGCTGGTGCTGCGCGTGGAAACGAGCAAGAGCGGCGAGGCCCAGGCCTTTGTAGTCTACGAGACAGCTAAGAAAGAGGTGACTGCGCTTCTCTCCGACAAGGCCGGAAACGTTTTCGTCGCCGCGGTGGGGGAGAAAACTCCCGTCAACCCCGTGGCCGTGCCGCCGAATGTGCCGCCGACTCCACAGTTCCCCGGACAAGTGATCCCGCCGCAGATCCCGCCTGCGTTTTTTCTTCCCATCCCCTCGCTCGGCGGCAGTGAGGTGTACCGCATCGCTGCCGACGGCGCGCCGGAGAGACTTTGGAGCTCGCGCGAAGACCTGGTCTTCTCTCTGGCGTTTTCGTCCACCGGCAAGTTGCTGCTGGGCACGGGGGCCAAAGGCATCTTGTACCAGCTCGAAGGCGGTGGCGTGTATTCCAATGTCGCCAAGACTTTCACCGCGCAGGTGACCGCGCTGGCCACCGCGCCCGATGGCCGGGTCTTCGTCGGCTCGGCAAACCCCGGCAAGGTTTTCTCTTTGGGGCCGGGAACGGAACCGGACGGCGTATTCGAATCCCA
>JBGPJC010000185.1:0-5088 GCA_041485165.1 Terriglobia bacterium
AACAACGCGAATACACCGCCGTTCACCATCGAAGACGACACCACCGCCTCGGAGGAGACCCGCCTGCGCTATCGCTATCTCGACCTGCGCCGGCCGCGGCCGCATCGCAATCTGGCGTTGCGCCACCAGGTGGTGCTCGAGATCCGCAAGGCGCTCGACGAGCAGGGCTTCTACGAAATCGAGACGCCCATGCTGACGCGCTCGTCGCCCGAAGGCGCGCGCGATTACCTGGTGCCCAGCCGCATCCACCACGGGCAGTTCTACGCCCTGCCGCAGTCGCCGCAGATTTTCAAGCAGATCCTGATGATCGGAGGCCTGGACAAGTATTTCCAAATCGTGCGCTGCTTCCGCGACGAGGACAACCGCGCCGACCGGCAACCAGAGTTCACCCAGCTTGATCTGGAAATGAGCTTTGTCCGGCCCGAAGACGTCTGGGAGGTCATCGAACAGGTGATGCAGCGCGCTTTCGCGGTGATTGGCGTGAAGGTCGAGCGCCCGTTCCGGCGCATGCTCTACAAAGACGCTATCCGCCGATTCGGCAGCGACAAGCCCGACTTGCGCTTCGGGATGGAATTAGTCGAGCTGACGCCGCAGTTCGAGCCGGCGCGCGCGACGCTGGGCTTTACGGGACCGGTATTCGGTTTGGTGGCGCAGGGAGCGGCGTCGTTCAGTCGCAAACAGCTCGACGAGCTGGCGGAGAAAGGGAAATCGCTTGGGGCACGCGGCCTCTACACGGTCAAGGTTACTGCTGAAGGGAACGCATCGCCGCTCGAAAAGACTTTGGGTCCCGACGGACTGAGAAGCCTGGTCGCTGCGTCGGGCGCGAAGGCCGGCGACCTGTTGGTGGCCGTCTCGGCGAAGGAGCAAATCCAGGGCACGGAAGCCGCGGCGTTGATCGCCGGGCAGTTGCGTTTGCTGCTCGCCGAACGATTGAACCTGATACAGACGAACCGCTGGGAGCTGCTCTGGCTTACCGGCTTTCCGCTGTTCGAATGGAGCGAGGCGGATAAGGGTTGGGTGAGCGCGCAGCACCCCTTCACCGGCATCGTCGAAGAAGATTTGGACAAGCTCGAATCGGCGCCGGGGGAAGTGCGCTCGAAAGGCTACGACCTAGTGCTGAACGGCACCGAGCTAGGTTCGGGCAGCGTGCGGATTCACCGCCAGGATGTGCAAGCGCGAGTCTTCAAGGCGTTGGGGCTCTCTGAGGAGCAAGCCAGGCAGCGCTTCGGGTTTTTTCTCGATGCGCTGAGTTATGGAACGCCGCCCCACGGCGGGATTGCGCTGGGTCTTGACCGCGTGGTCATGCTCATGGCGGGAGAAAAATCCATCCGCGAAGTCATCGCCTTCCCCAAGACCACCGCGGCGCAGGACCTAATGGCGGATTCACCCTCGCCCGTTCCCGCAGACCAACTCGATGAGCTGCATATCGCACTGAAGCTGCCGGAGAAGTCATGAATGTCTTGATTTGGGGCGTGGTTCTCGGCGTTCTGGCGAGCATCATCATCGGCATCGGTGAATATGGCCTTGGGCTTGGCCTCCTGGGCCTCAAGGACGAAAAGTACCGGCTCACGTCACTCCTCGTCATCACCCCGATCGCCATTCTTTGCTGCCTAACCGTTGTGTATATAGGGCTCTCATTGCCAATCTGGATGAGTTTGCTTCTCTCCCCGCTTATTCTTGTGGGAGGTATCGCGGTCGCCCTCCTTCTGGTGAATCGGGCGCTCCCGCGGAAAATCCGGGAGAGGTGGTAGTCGGACGCTGACACTATGAGCAAAATCCGCATACTGGCGGAAAACGTCGCCAACAAAATCGCCGCGGGCGAAGTTGTGGAGCGGCCTGCCTCGGTGGTCAAGGAGTTGGTCGAAAACGCCATTGATGCCGGCTCGACGGCGGTGCGCGTGGAGGTCGAAGCAGGTGGCCGGCGGCTAATCCGCGTCACCGACAATGGCAGCGGGATGTCCCACGACGACGCGCTGCTGGCCTTCGAGCGCCACGCCACCTCGAAACTGCGCACTGCTGACGATTTGCTCACCATCGCTACCCTTGGCTTTCGCGGAGAAGCGCTGCCATCCATCGCCGCGGTTTCGCGGCTGGTGCTGGAAACCCGCGCGGCGGATGAAGAGCAAGGCACGCGCGTCGAGTTCGCGGGAGGAAGGCTGATTGGCGTAAAGCCCGCCGGGTTCCCCGCCGGCACGACGATCACGGTGGGGGATCTGTTCTATTGCGTACCGGCGCGGCGCAAATTTTTGAAGTCGGACACCACCGAGCTAGGCCACGTGGCTTCTGTGGTCACCCACTACGCTCTGGCGCATCCCGACAAGCACTTCGAGCTGCGCACGCCTACGCAGGAAATCCTCGGCGCGGCGCCGGTCGAGACGCTGGCCGAGCGCGTCTATCAGGTCTTTGGCCGGCAGGCGCTCGATGAACTGGTCGAAGTGCCGGAGACCAGCGGGCCGATCCGCGCCAGCATCACCGAAGCGGGGATGGAGGCGGGCGAGGAATCGCTCAAGATGAGCGTACGCGGCTATGTCTCGCGGCCGGAGGTGCAGAAGAGCAACCGCAACGGCATCTACATCTTCATCAACCGGCGCCTGGTGCGCGACCGCCTGGTGCTCCACGCCATCACCGAGGCCTACCGCAACGTCACTCCGCCCGGCGTATTTCCGTGCGCGCTGCTCTTTCTCGAGCTGTCGTGCGAAGAGGTGGACGTCAATGTTCACCCGTCGAAGATCGAAGTGCGCTTCCGCCACCAGCAATTTGTTCATGACTTCGCGCGTGACGCGGTGCGCGGCGCACTCTCCCGCGCGCGTCCGGTTGCCAGCTTCCCGGCCGCTGCCGGCGCCGGCGCTTCCAGCGGCGCGCCGAATGCCGCTGCCGCACCCGCGCCGGTCCCGACAAGCAGTGCGCCAGGCGCGCCGAGTACTGCCGCGTGGCCTGTGGTCACTGGCGCGCAGCCGGCAGTGGCCGAAGCCGCCGCCGCGGGCGCGGAGTTCACACTTGCAGGCGCTCCGCTGCAGCCAGAAGCGATGCGGCTGGCATTCGCAGGAGAAAGTGGAGGCAACCTGGCGCCGCAATTCCGCGCGGCAGGCGCGCACCACGCATTCGAAGCGCCCGCAGGAACTTCCGAGCTTGAACAGCTCGGCGACCTGCGGCCCCTCGGCCAGGTGAATTCGAGCTTCATCGTGGCCATCAACGGCGAAGGGTTGTGGATTGTGGACCAGCACGTGGCTCACGAGCGCGTACTGTTCGAGCAGCACCTGCGCGCGCGGCGCGAAGGCCCCATGACCGGACAGCGCATGCTCATGCCTCTGATGGTCGAGCTGTCTCCGCGGCAACTGGCTACCGTCGAGCGCATCTCCGAGGAGCTGGCGGCAAACGGCTTCGAGGTAACACCCATGGGCGCGCGCAGCGTGGCTATCCACGCGGCGCCGGGGGAGGTTTCGGCGGCCGATGCCGAGCGGCTGCTGCGCGAAATCCTCGACGGCGTGGAGCGCGAAGAGCAAGCCATCTCCATTGAAACTCTTCAAGCCAAGATTGCCGCTTCCACCGCCTGCCACGCGGCCATCAAGGTCAACATGCCGCTCGACCAGCAGAAAATGGAATGGCTGCTGGCCGAGCTGGCGCGCACAGAATGCCCGATGAGCTGCCCGCACGGCCGGCCGATCGTGCTGCGCTATTCCGTGCGCGAAATCGAGAAGGCGTTCAAGCGCATTTGACCGCGCCGAAACCCCGAGCAGGGACCAAGACCGGAGACAGAAGCGCATGGCGAAGATCGTCGTGGCCATAGACGGGCCGGTGGGGGCGGGGAAGAGCAGCGTGGCGCTGCGCGTGGCCGAGCTGCTGGGCTACACGCACCTCGATACCGGGGCCATGTATCGCGCCGTAGCGCTGAAAGCCGAGCGGCGCGGGATTCCGCTCGACGACACCGGCGCGCTTGCCTCCCTGGCGGAGAACACGCGGATCGGTCTGGAAGCGGCGGATGGAAGATTGCGCGTGACGCTGGATGGCGAGGATGTGACCGAGGCGCTGCGCGCCCCGGAGATGTCAAAGCTGGCATCGCGCGTCGCGGTGGCCGAAGGAGTGCGCCGCGTGCTGGTGGCCGAACAGCAGAGACTGGGCGCCGCCGGGGGCATCGTGGTCGAGGGCCGGGACATCGGCACGGTGGTTTTTCCGCAAGCCGGCTTGAAGATTTATCTCGACGCCGAGGTCGAGGTGCGCGCGCGGCGCCGCTGGCTGGAGTACGAAGGGAAGGGCCAGCCGGTGAACTTCGCCCAACTGGTCGAAGATGTGCGTGACCGCGACCGGCGTGACCGCGAGCGCGAAATCTCGCCGCTGCGCCCGGCCGAGGATGCCGTCTATGTGGACTCGACGGCGATGGATGCCGAGGAAGTCGCCCGTCTGATTGTTATGCTGGCGCGGGAGAAAGAGGCCGCCCCTACGAGGAAAGCGGACTAATTCGGCGCGGCCATCGAGTTGAGGAACTCGGCGTTCGACTTGGTCTTCACCAGGCGGCCGAGGAGCAACTCCATAGCCTCGACGGTGGAGAGCGGGCTGAGCACCTTGCGCAGTACCCAGATGCGGTTCAGCTCGTCGGGCGGGAGCAGCAGTTCGTCCTTGCGCGTGCCCGAGCGGTTGATGTCGATGGTCGGAAAGACGCGCTTGTCCACCAGGCGGCGGTCGAGGTTGATTTCCATGTTGCCGGTGCCCTTGAACTCTTCAAAGATCACGTCGTCCATGCGGCTGCCGGTGTCGATCAGCGCGGTGGCGATGATGGTGAGTGAACCGCCCTCCTCGACGTTGCGCGCGGCGGCGAAGAAGCGGCGCGGGCGCTGCAAGGCGTTGGCGTCAATACCGCCGGAGAGCACTTTGCCCGACGGCGGGGTAACGGCGTTGTAGGCGCGGGCCAGGCGCGTGACCGAGTCGAGCAGGATGACCACGTCGCGCTTGTGCTCGACCAGCCGCTTGGCCTTTTCGAGCACCATTTCGGCCACCTGGATGTGACGCTGCGGCGGCTCATCGAACGTCGAGCTGATCACCTCGCCCTTCACCGTGCGCTGCATGTCGGTGACTTCTTCCGGGCGCTCGTCA
>JBGPJC010000186.1:0-4931 GCA_041485165.1 Terriglobia bacterium
GCCGAGCAGCTCGACCGCACCGAATTGCACGGCCAGGCGTTTAATTTCGGCACGGAGACTCCGGTGACGGTCCTCGAGCTGGTGGACCACATCCTCCGGGTGATGGACGCGCGCGAGCTCGAACCGGTGATCCTCAACGAGGCGTCGCACGAGATCCGCGAACAATATCTGGACTGCGCCAAGGCGCGAACCGTGTTGGGGTGGCGCGCGCGGTTTCCCACGCAAACCGGCATCGAGCGCTCCGTCGAGTGGTACCGCGAGTTTTTTCGCTCCTCTTCCGCAGCCCTGGAAGGCGCGGGCGCACCGCCTCCTTCCCGTGCGCGCTGAAATTCCTTCTTCCCCACCGGTGCCGTTCCCAGACCGGAGGAAATTGGTTTGAATCCCGCCGAATCGAGCCCCGAACTTTCTGTCGTGGTGATCGTCCTCGGCGGCGGGTCCCACCTGGTGCGCTGCCTGGAAGCCTTTGCGCGGCAGCGCGGCGCGCCGGAAATGGAAATCATCGTGCCGCGCGATGCGCGCGTCAGCGACAAAGACGAGGAATCGCTCCGCGCGCTCTTTCCCGGCGTGCGCTTTGTGCCCATGGGCGGAGAGCAGACCTACGCGGCGATGCGCACCGCCGGGGTCAAGGCGTCGCGCGGGAAGATTGTGGCCATCACCGAGGACCAGTGCATCCCGCCGGAGAGCTGGTGCGCCAACGTGGTCACGGTCCACACCGCCCCGCACGCCGCTATCGGCGGTCCGGTGGACAAGTTCGAGCCGGACACCGCCATCAACTGGTCCATCTATTTGCGTGAGCTCGGCAGCTACATGACGCCCGTCCAGGAAGGCCCCAGCGAGGCTTTGACCGACTGCAACGTCAGCTACAAGCGCGCGGCGCTGGAGGACATCGCGGACGAGTGGGCGGAAGAATTCCACGAGCCCGGCGTCCATGGAGCGCTGCGCCAGCGCGGGGGGACGCTGTGGCTTTCCGCGGGCATGCTCACCTACCAGCAGCGCCAGATTCTTTTCGGCCCGGCAATCGCCGAGAGGTACGCGTTTGGGAGGCTGTACGGAGGGCAGCGCGTGGCGCGAGTCTCTGCCGGGCGCCGGCTGGTGCTGATTGCTTTGTCTCCCTTGCTGCCGTTGGTGATGGTGGTGCGGGTGCTGCAGTGCGTGCTGCGCAAGGGGCGGTACATCGGCCCGTGCTTCGCGGCAATGCCTTACCTGGTGCTGTTTGCGGTGGTGTGGAGCTGGGGAGAGCTAGTGGGATACGTCACCGGGCGGGTGAAGTAGGTGTGGGAGAGTTTCAGAGAGAGAAAACAAAGACAAAAACAAAAGACAACCCAGAGGCGCAGAGAGCACAGAGGACCACAGAGGAAGAAAGCTCCGAGGGATGAATTTCAAGGGGATTGACGTTTGTTGTCCGGCGTGTCGCGGGGAGCTGGAAAGGCCCGGCGACGCCGAGATGGTGTGCCGGGGATGCGCGCGGCGCTATCCCGTTGTTCTGGACATTCCCGACCTGCGGCTGGCCCCTGACCCTTACATCGGGTTCGAAGAGGAGCGCGCCAAGGTGGACAAGCTCGCCGCGCGCTTCGGCGATTTCGATTTCGAAGGTTTCGTTAACTTCTACTACAGCATCACTTCGGTGGTGCCGCCGCAGCATGCGCAAGCCTACACGCGAGGGCTATTGGCGGGCGTCGAGCGGGCGCGGGCCTGGCTCGACGACTGGGAAGCCGCGGCCGGCGGAGTTGAGCGCCGCAGCGCCCTGCTCGAAATCGGTTGTGGGACCGCACCTCTGCTGGTCGCAGCGGACGGCTACCGGCTGCGCGTCGGCGTAGACATTGCCCTGCGCTGGTTGCTGGTGGCAAAGAAGCGCATGGAGCAGGCCGGATTGAACATCCCGCTGCTCTGCGCCGGCGCTGAAGCGCTGCCGTTTCGCGAGCCGGTCTTCGACTGCGCCGTGGCCGATTCGGCGCTCGAACACTTGCGCGATCAGCCGCGTTCGCTCGCGGAGATGTTCCGAGTCCTGCGCCCCGGCGGGACGTTGTTCATCGCCACGCCGAACCGCTTCAGCATCGGGCCGGACCCGCAGACAGGCATTTGGTGCGGGAGTTGGCTGCCGGAAAAGTGGACGGCGGCCATTGTTCTCCGCCAGGGCGGCATCCCCCCGATTCGGCGTCTGCTATCTGCGGGCTCTCTCCAGTCTCTGTTGCGGGACGCAGGGTTTACTGACACCACGATTTTCCTGCCGCGGATTCCCGCAGCGCAGCGCGAGCGCTTTTCCACGGCCATCCAGAAGATGGTGCAACTCTACGAGGTTGCGGCGCGATTACCGGTGAGCCGGCAAGTGCTGGAGGCGATCGGCCCGCTCTTGCAGGCGATCGCGCACAAGCGCGCCTGAGTCCGCCGCGGCTGAATCGGAATGACGACTGAAGAAATCTGTTAGAGCGAGAATTTTACTGTTTCGCCGCCTGAAGAGCTGCGGTAGACGGCATCCGCAATCTCCACCGCGCGCGCGCCATCAAAGCCTGTGGCCGCCTGAGTCTTCTCACCGTTTACTGCGCGCACGAAGCAGCCAAATTCCTCGATGAAGCTGCCCACTACGGTGTAGCGATAGGACTTCAGCCGCTCATTCACCTGCAACGCGGGGTACAGGAAGCGTTCGCGTCTCGGCGCGTCGCCGGGCTTTTCGAACCAGGTGGCCTGCGCCAGCATCGGCGGGTACGATGCGCGCACGCATCCCCGCGTACCAAACACTTCGATCCAGAAGCGGTAGCCGCGCCATTCGCTCCAACTCGCCTGGAGTTGGGCGATGCGGCCCTGCGCGTTCTTGAGCAGGGCGAAGGCGTTGTCCTCGCAGCCTTCGAAGCCCCAGACGTGTCCGGTGCGGAAGCCCTTCACTTCGGCGACCTCGCCGAGGTAATAGCGCGTCAGGTCGAGGATGTGGATGCCGTTGTCCACCAGCGCTCCGCCACCCATCACTTTGACGTCGTGCACCCAGGGATGCGTGAACTCGCTGCCGCCGGGATGCCCGGCGTAGCTGCGGATGTGGTCCAACTCGCCGATGCGGCCGGAATCGAGGATGCGCCGGGCGGTGACAATGGCGGGATAGAAGCGGTAGTTGAAGCCGGTGGCCAGATGGCGTTTGGCTGCGCGGGCGGCCTCGACGATCTGGCGGCATTCTTCCGGGTTGCGCGCCAGGGGCTTTTCGCACAGCACGTGCTTGCCGCTGCGCAGCGCTTGGACGCACATCTCCACGTGCAGCGGCGGCGGCGTGGAGACGATCACCGCGTCCACGTCATCGCGCAGCGCGGCATGCCAGTCGCTCTCAAACGGCACGCCGTGGCGCGACGCCAGCGCGCCCCCGCGCCCGGCGTCCACATCACAGACCTTGGCCAGGCATACGCCCGGGGCTTTTTTCAGGGCACCGGCGCGTAAACCGCCAATTTCCCCGCATCCAATCAGCGCAAAACGCATCTGCTTGTTCATGGGCTCTACGCACAGGGTACATGAGGGCTGCGCTGCCGGGAATATGTTACTGTGCACTCATCCCCGGAGCGCAGGTACCGCCTGGTTGCTGTAGTCTGCGAAGGCCGGAAGGAATCATGAAAACGCGAAGTTTATACGCACTCTTCGTTCTGCTGGGTCTCGCCGCGCTGCTGGCCGGGGGAATCCTGCTCACCAGGCGCAGCCTTGAACCGCGCATACTTGCCGCGCCGGGGCCGTCGGCGGGCAAGCGCGTCCCAGTCCTGGTCGAGTTGTTCACATCGGAGGGATGTTCGAACTGCCCACCCGCCGACCAGTTGCTGATCCGTTTGCTGGAAACGCAGCCCTTGAATGATGCGGAGATCGTCGTTCTCGAAGAGCATGTGGATTACTGGAACCGCATCGGCTGGGTGGACCCCTACTCCGCCGAGGTTTTCACTCTGCGGCAGAACCAGTACGCGGAAGTGTTTGGCCTTGATTCGATGTACACGCCGCAAGCGGTGGTGGACGGCCGCAGCGAGATGGTAGGCAGCGACGAACGGCGGCTGCAACATAGCATCGAGCAGGCCGCCCGGGTCCCCAAGGCCACGGTAACGATTGAACGTGGAAATGGAGCGGCGCCCGGCGGCGCCATGATTTTCTCCGTGCGCGCCGAAGGCATTGGCGCCTCCGAACCCGCGGACGTGCTGTTCGCCGTCACCGAAGATAAAATCTCGACCGACGTGCCGCGCGGCGAGAATGCCGGAAGACGGCTGGCGCACTCCGCGGTGATGCGCCTGGGAGCTCGCGTTGGCGAAGTACATCCACCAGCCACGGCTTTCGCCGGCAGCGCCACTTTCTCGGTGCAACCCGGCTGGCGGCGCGCCAACCTGCGCGTGGTCGCGTTCGTACAAGAGCGGCGGAGCAGGCGCATTCTCGGCGTTGGCGCCCTGCCGCTGGACAAAGTACCCCCGGCGTCACCTGGAAATGCCTCCAACCGCGCCGCAAGTAAGACCTTTGGCTCCACGGCGGATTAGCCCGCGCGAGGATAGTCTGCGTCACAGGCTGCCGGGAGGGTGATTGAAGATCGAAAAACCAAGCTGGCTCGAGCAGATGGAGGGCATCCTCGAGACGCTCAACGAGGGCGTCATGATCATGGATGACTGCCAGCGAATTCTGTTCGTCAATGATTGCTTCGAACGACTGGGCGGCATGCCCCGCGCGGAAATCCTGGGCAATACCCCGGCGCGCTTCTACGAAGGCGAAGACCTCGAAAAACTGAACGAACACATCTCCCTGGGACAGCAGCGCGGGCATCGACGCTACGAGTTTTTTCTCCCCCGCCCAGGTGACGGGTCGCGCGTCCCGGTGATCATCAGCGCGCGCGAGCTGGAAGACCCCGACGGCCGCGTGTTTTCCGTGGTCACCTTGACCGACATCACCGATCAGAAGCAGGCGCAGGAAGATCTGCGCGGGGCCAACCACAA
>JBGPJC010000187.1:0-4831 GCA_041485165.1 Terriglobia bacterium
ATGCTCGATGTGTTCCATGACATCTTTCGCCAGCTCGCGCGTGCCAATGCCGTCACGGTCGCCGCGGTGCAAGGTCACTGCCTGGGCGGTGGCATGGAGCTGGCTACTTTCTGTGATTTCGTCCTGGCTACGGAGTCTGCTACCTTCGGCCAGCCCGAAATCAAGCTGGGTTGTTTCCCGCCGGTCGCCCTGGTCACGCTTCCCGCCATGGCCGGCCTCCGCGCGGCGATGGATCTGATCCTCACCGGCCGCACCATCACCGCCCGCGAAGCGCGCGAGCTCGGTCTGGTTTCGCGCCTGGTGCCCGACGGCAACCTGGCCACCGCCGTGTCCCAGCTTATCTCCGAACTGCGCGGCTTGAGCCCGGCAGTCCTGCGTATGACCCGCCGCGCCCTGTGGCGGCATTTTGGCATGGATTTTGAAAAGGCACTCGCGGAAGCGGAAAACTTGTACCTGAACGAGCTGATGAAGACCGAAGACGCCCAGGAAGGCATCCGCGCCTTCCTGGAAAAGCGCCAGCCCGTCTGGCGCAGCAGGTAGTTGCATCATTCCCCTCGACTTGCCGGACGCGACGGCAGTTCTTAACCCATTGTGGCCTGCATCACAGCCCATGGTGATTCACGTCACAGTGAAGGTCTGCAATTTCGCGTAATCCTTCATAGCGATTATTCAATGCCTGAACGCACACAAGCGATCGACTTCATGTATTACGTCGCCACCCGGGAATTCATGGCGCAGTGGGACAAGGCCAAGGAAGGCGAACTCCTTTGCCGCATGGAGCGGGCCATCGGCGGTCTGCCGCGCTTCAATTCCATCGAGGAAATGCTGGGGCGCATGGATGAGGCCGGGGTGGAGAGAGTCTTCATCGCCCAGTGCAAGATGTGGTCGTACTGGCGCAAGTGGATGTACATGGATACCCAGCTCGAAGACGTCTTGCAGTACACCGAGAAGTATCCTGACCGCTTCGCCGGGCTGGCCGGCTACAACCCCTTTCGCATTAAGGATAGCCTGGCGGAAATCGAAACTGCGGTTGTGAAGCACGGTTTCAAGGGCGTATATGTTCACATCTACGGCTTCGATATTCCCCTCGATGACCGCAAGATGTATCCGCTTTATGCGCAATGCGAAGGTCTGGGCGTCCCGGTTTCGCTCCAGGTGGGTCATGTTCTCGAAGCCATGCCCAGCGAGCACGGGCGGCCGATGCAGCTCGACCGCGTGGCCTGTGATTTTCCGCAATTGAAGCTGATCGGCGCGCACACCGGCTGGCCGTGGGTCGATGAACTGCTCTCCGTTTGCTACAAATGGGAAAATGTATGGTTGGGCATCGACGCCTGGATGCCGAAATATCTTTCCCCGCAGATCATCCAGTTTCTCAACAGCCGCCTGGGGCGGGACCGCTGCCTTTGGGGCACAAATGGCCTGCCATGGCGAGAGAGCCTGGAACAGATCGACACGCTCGGTCTGAAAGAAGAAGTAAAGCGCAAGCTCGTGCGGGAAAATGCGATGCAATTGTTCGGTTTGGAAGAAACCCACCCCGCGGCGAAGACGAGCGAAACGAGCGCTGTAATTCCATGAATGATACCGGCCTCCGGGATAAAGCGGCGATCGTAACGGGAGGTGCGCGCGGCATCGGGCGGGCGATTGCCCTGGCCCTGGCGAAGGAAAGCGCAGACGTCATGATCGGAGACCTCCTCCTGGAGGAGGCCACAGCGGCCGCGAAAGATATCCAGCAGCAGACCGGCCGCCGCATTGCCGCAGTGCGCACGGATGTAACCAAACTGGAAGACGCGCGCGCGCTGTGCGATGCCGCGCTCGAGAAATTCGGCAAGATCGATATTCTGGTGAACAACGCCGGCTGGGATCGTCTGCTCCCGTTCCTGAAAACAACTCCTGAACTGTGGGAACGGATCATCGCCGTCAACTATCTTGGCGTCATTCATACCTGCCATGCGGTCCTGCCGCACATGGTCGAACGGAAGCAGGGAAGCATCATCAATATCAGCTCCGACTCGGCTCGCGTGGGCTCCCTGGGGGAAGCGATTTATTCCGGGGCCAAGGCCGCGGTGGTGGCATTTTCAAAGACGCTGGCGCGGGAGCATGCCCGGGACAACATCCGCGTGAACGTCATTTGTCCCGGGCTCGCGGAGACCCCGCTGCTGGAAGAACTCCAGCAGGAAGAATTCGGGCGCAAGATTCTGGGATCGATCGTAAATGCGGTGCCGTTGAAGCGGTTGGGCAAGCCGGAAGACATCGCCCCGATGGTCGTTTTTTTGGCGTCGGAGGCTGCGGGCTATATCACCGGTCAGGTGACCAGCATCAACGGCGGTCTGACCATGGTGGGCTGAAAGGGCGAGCATCCATCCGCGATGGGGTGGAGGTTATTTATGGCGCAGGAAATAGAACGAACGTTCGAACGGTTCTCGGAGATCCTCCAGGACCTGACCTTCACCGAGGTGCGGCGCTGGAAAGAAGAGCACCCCGGCAAGAAGTCCATCGCCTACTTTCCCGTTTATGCCCCGCTGGAGATCATCCACGCCTGCGGAATGCTCCCGGTGGGACTGAACGGGGCCGGCGACCGCCTGGACATTCAGTACGCGGACGCGCGCTTCGGCTCGTTCATCTGCTCCATCGTGAAAACCACTATGGAGATGGGCATGACCGGGCATCTTGACGTCTTTGACGGCATGCTCTTTTCCTCGATCTGCGACTCTGCGCGCAATCTCTGCTTTGTCTTCAAGCGGAATTTTCCCCAGATGTACGTCGACTTTCTCCATCTGCCGCACAACCCCAGTACTTCCGCGGCCGCCGATTTCCTGGAAAGCGAATACCGGCGGCTGCAGCGCGAGCTCGAAAAACTGGGGAATTGCGAAATGAGTCCCGAGGGTCTGCATCGCGCCATTGTCCTGTATAACCAAAACCGCACGCTGCTGCAGCAGCTCTACGCGCTGCGCGCGGAACGGCCCGAACTGTTGCGCACTTCGGAGCTGTACGCGGCGATGCGCGCCGGAAATTTTGTCCCCGTGGAGACCCACAACGCCTGGCTGGAAGAGGTGCTCGCCGGGGTCAACCTGCGCGCCGGGAAGCGGCGTGATTCCATCCGCGTGGTCATTGAGGGCTCGTTCTGCGAGCAGCCGCCTCTCGATCTGATCCGCCTGATCGAGGAGGCTGGCTGCTACGTGGTCGACGATGATTTCATCCTCGGGCGGCGCTGGTTTACCGAGGACGTTCCTGTGGACGGTGATCCGCTGCGCGCCCTGGCCGAGAGCTATGTGAACCGCGCCGTCTATTCGTCCGTGCGGCATGACTGGCGCAACCCGCGGCACAAGGCCCTGCTCGAGAAGGTCAAGCGCACCGGCGCCGAAGCGGTGATTCTGCTGATTGCAAAGTTTTGCGAGCCCGCTTATTTCGACTACGTTCTCTTCAAGAAGGAACTGGAGGGAGCCGGAATCCCGCACCTGCTACTCGAGTTCGAAGAAAAAGCCTTTACCTTCGACCGCCTGCGCACCGAGGTGGAAACATTTGTCGAATCGCTGCTCTTCGTTTGAGGTGGCCATGAGCGAAACATCAAAAGCGGAATATCGCGGCGGAATGCACCAGCGGCAGAAGGCGCTGATGCTCGATTGGTACGCGCGGCTTGATGAAGGGGCGCGCACCGGCAGCCCTCCGGCCGTCAGTCTGATGATCTCCGGAAATTGCGTCGAATTGCTGGAAGCCTTCGGCGCCGTTCCGATCTATCCGGAGATCAACGCGCTGCAACTGGCCATCCGGCACCAATCGCTGGAGCCGATCCTCGCGGCGGAGGAGATGGGGTATGCGGCGGATAACTGTGCCTACGTCAAGGCGGATATCGGCGCCATGCTGAAGGGCATCACGCCGACGGGCGGCAAACTGCCGAAGCCCACCCTGGTATTCTGCAATTTCGTCGGCTGTAATACCTACATCAAATGGTTCGAGCATCTGGCTGAATTCCAGAACGCTCCGCTGTTCATGCTCGACGTCCCTTTTCTGCGCGGTGACGAGCCCAGCAAGGAAGACATCGCCTACGTCATCCAGCAAATGCACGAGCTGATCAAAAAGCTCGAGGAACTGACCGGCCGGAAGTTTGATTACGACCGCTTCCGCGAGGCCGTGCGCTGCTCCAGCCAGGTCGAGGAATCGTGGTCGCGCATCAAGCGCCTGGCGCAGCGCTCGCCTTCCCCCTTTGACGCCTATTTCGACGCCATCACGCTCATGGGGCCGCTTTATGTCCACCGCGCGCGCCCTGAGGGAGTGGAATTTTTCGAGCTCGCGCTGCGGGAGATGGAAGAGAAAGTTGCGCGGGGTGAAGGCGTCTACGACCAGGAGAGATTTCGCCTGGTGATGGAGGGGCCGCCTCCCTACCCATTCTTCCGCGCTTTCCGCGACATGTTTGCCAAGTGGAAAGCATGCGCCGTGGCCTCCACCTATTCCACTGTCGGCGGGCTGTGGGAATTCGGTTTCCGCCATGACCCCGACCATCCCTTCGAATCAGTGGCCATGCACATGCTCCAGCACAACGTCGTCAACCGGAATTACCTGCAGCGCTACGAACAGATCCGGCGCTACATCGAGGAATGGAACGCGCACGGCCTGATTATTCACTTTGTGAAGAGTTGCCGGCTGTTCTCGGCGGGACAGGGCGATATGCGCGATTATTTCACCAGGAAGCTGGGCATTCCCACGCTTTATCTGGAATCGGATCTGGCCGATCCGCGTTATTTTTCCGAGGCGCAAATCAAGAATCGCATGGACGCCTTTTTCGAGGGCCTGGAGCACAGCCAGGCGGCCGGGAGCCTTCGTGCGGGCGCAGCCG
>JBGPJC010000188.1:0-4621 GCA_041485165.1 Terriglobia bacterium
AGGTAACGGCTGTTGGCCTTCTTCGACTGCGCCTCCACTACCTTGAGAAAAGCCTGTGCGGCGTGCGACAGGCTGGCCTTCCTGCGGTGTATCAAGCGCAATTTTCGCTCAAACTGAATCTCGCGCACCGGGATGCGCACCAGGTCGCCGCGCGCCACCTCCGCCTCGACGCAGATTCCAGGCACCAGCGCCACGCCGTTGCCCATGGCCACGAACTTCTTGATGGCCTCGATGGTGGGCAGCTCGACGTCCATGTGCAGCGGCGTCTTGTGACGCCGGAAGGCCTCCAGCACGCGCGCGCGGAACGGCGATGGAACGTGGTGGGCGACAAAGGACTGCGCCCCGAGCTGGCGGATGCTTACTTGCTTGGCCGCCGCCAGCGGGTGCCGCGCGTGCACCACGAAAGCCAGCGCATCCGCGCAGACCACAATCGAGCGAAGCGCGGAATCTTCCGGCGCATAAGAGATCATGCCCAGCTCCACGCTGTGGTTGAGCACCGCTTCCGGGACGCGGCTGGCCAGCGAGCGTTCCACGGAAATCTTGACCATGGGGCAGGAACGCCGAAACTCGTCGAGCAGCGGAAGGAGATACAGGCAGGTGAATTCGTTGGCGGCGATGGAGAGCTTGCCGCGCTGCGTTTCGCGCAGCTCGGCCAGCGCCGCGTGAGCTTCGCCTCGCAGGTTGAGCAGTTTGGTGGAATATTCCTGGAGCAGGCGCCCGGCGTCGGTGAGGTTGCTGGAGCGCGAGGAGCGGTCGAAGAGCGGCTCGCCGAGGTCCAGCTCGAGCTTGCGAATCGCCTGGCTGATGGCCGGCTGAGTGCGGTGCAGGCGGCGGGCAGCGCGGGAAAAGCTGCCCTCGCGCACCACCGCCAGAAAAGTCTCCAGATCGCCGAGGTCCATATACGCTCCGGGGCAGGGTCCGGGGCCACGCCCGCACGGTAATACAATAACAGAAACTTATGCTCACAGAAGAATTATAATCTTGCATTATCCCTGCCTCCGCGCCCAAAATCGCCTGTCTCTCGCGGTGTCTCCACCCCCACCGCCCGAGCCCGGTCATGACCACCCCGATCACCATTTTCGACACCACCCTGCGCGACGGCGAACAGGCCCCGGGCTGCAGCATGCACCTCGAAGAAAAGCTGCGCATGGCCCGCCAGCTCGACCGCCTGGGCGTGGACGTGATCGAAGCAGGCTTCCCCATCTCCTCCAAAGGCGATTTTGAAGCGGTGCGCGCCATCGCGCACGAAGTTCGCCGGCCGCGCATCGCCGCCCTGGCCCGCGCCAAGCGCGAAGACATCAGCCTGGCCTGGGATTCCCTGCGCGAAGCTGCGCATCCCCGCATCCACGTCTTCCTGGCCACCTCCGACATCCATCTGGAGCACAAGCTGAAGATCAGCCGGGCGCAGGCCCTCGAGCAGGCCTGGGACTCCGTGGCGCTGGCGAAATCGCTGTGTGACGATGTGGAATTCTCCCCCGAAGATGCCACACGCTCGGACGTGGATTTTCTGTGCGCCGTGGTGCAGGCGGCGATAGACGCCGGCGCGACCACGATCAATATCCCCGACACCGTCGGCTACACCGTCCCGGCTGAGTACGCCCAGCTCATCAGCACGCTGCGCGAGCGCGTCGCGGGCATGGACACGGCAACGATGTCCGTTCACTGCCACAACGACCTGGGCCTGGCCGTGGCCAACAGTCTGGCGGCCATCGAGGCCGGCGCGCGCCAGGTGGAGTGCACGGTGAACGGCATCGGCGAGCGCGCCGGCAACGCCGCGCTGGAGGAAGTGGTCATGGCCCTGCGCGTGCGCAGTGACCGCCTGCCCTACCGCACCGGGATTCACACCGAACAGATTTGTCCTTCGAGCAAGCTGCTCTCTGAGCTCATCGGCTTCGCCGCGCAGCCCAACAAAGCCATTGTGGGGAGCAACGCCTTTGCCCACGAGGCCGGAATCCACCAGCACGGCGTGCTCAGCAACCCGCTGTGCTACGAAATCATGACCCCGGAATCGGTGGGCTTGGCGGCCAACCGCATTGTGCTGGGCAAGCATTCCGGGCGGCACGCGCTGGGACGCCGCTACGGTGAGCTGGGCTTCTCCCTGTCGCGCGCCGATCTGAATGCCGCATACCAGAAGTTCACCGAGCTCGCCGACCGCAAGAAAAACATCTACGACCAGGATCTGCTCTCCCTGCTGCCCGCGCACCTCAGGAGCGTTTCTCAACCCGCTCCGATCGAGGGCGGCGACATCAACCTGCGGCCGAAGACAGCGGCCGCGGGTATTCGCTAAAAAGCTGGAAATCCCCCGGCAGTGCAAATCGCGGGGATTTCGCAACACCAGTAGGCTAAAGGATTGCTTCACCCTGCGGACGAAAGCAAAGGCGGAAAGGCCATGAGGCTCTCAATCACGGTATTGCCAGGCGATGGAATCGGACCCGAAGTTACCCAGGAAGCGGTGCGCATCCTGCAGGCAGTCAGCGCGCTTTCCGGCTACGATTTCCGCTTCATCGAAAAGCCCTTCGGCGCCGCGGCTATCCGCAGCACCGGCACGCCTCTGCCGGACGATACCCTGCAAGCCTGCCTTCAGGCCGACGCCGTCCTTCTCGGCGCAGTGGGCGACCCGGAGTTCGACCGCCTGCCGCGCGAGCGGAAGCCTGAAGCCGGGCTGCTGGGATTGCGGAAAGCGCTGGGCGGATTCGCCAACCTGCGCCCCGCGGTTTTTTACGAGTCCCTGGCCGGGTGTTCCCCGCTGCGTCCGGAAGTGGCCCGGGGTGCAAACCTGCTCTTTGTCCGCGAGTTGCTGGGCGGGCTCTACTTCAGCGAGCCGCGCAGTGTGGATTTCGCGACCGGCGCGGTGAACACCATGCGCTACACCGTCAGCGAGGTCGAGCGCGTCGCCCGCGTGGCCTTCGATGCCGCCAGGAGCCGGCGGGGCAAACTCGCTTCCGTGGACAAAGCCAACATTCTGGAGACTTCGCAGCTCTGGCGCGAGGTGGTCTCTCGCGTCGCAGGCGATTATCCGCAAGTGACCCTGGAACACTTTTACGTGGACGCTTTCGCCATGCACCTGATGATGAATCCCACCCGCTTCGATGTGGTGGTCACTGAGAATATGTTTGGCGACATCCTCTCCGATGAAGCTGCTGCGCTTCCCGGCTCCCTGGGAATGCTGGCCTCAGCCAGTATCGGCGGGGACGTGGGCCTCTACGAGCCGGTGCATGGCTCGGCCCCGGACATTGCCGGCCGCGGCGTGGCCAATCCGCTGGGCGCCATCGGTTCGGCCGCGCTCCTGCTGCGTTATTCTGCTGGACTGGAATGCGAGGCGTGTGAAATCGAAGACGCCATCGGGGAGGTCCTGGAGGCGGGTTACCGTACCGCGGACCTGCTCCCGGCCCGCGGCGGGAAGTCCGGACGCCCGGTCAGCACCAGCCAAATGGGCGCAGCGGTGGAAACGGCGCTCTGCGATGTGATGAACCGGCGGCATGCCTATCACGCGGTCTAATCCACATTTCCTTTTTGAATCTAGCGTAAGCCGCCTTATGATGGCGCCAACGCCAGCATTCATGCGGCTTTGAAAGTGAAATCGACTTCGCGGATGCCTCGACCCACTGGGTGAGAAACAAAATCCGCCCTTTCAGCTCTCGTTTAACCCGTCTTTGAAAGTTGATTTCCAAGGTTCTCGCGTCACCTCCGACAGTGATCTGCTTTTGGTGCGCGAGTTGGATGAATGTTTGGGATTGAGTGCGCTCATCCTCGAAAACATGATGGACCGTCGGCGGGGAAAGAACATGCAGTTGCCGCTCCCGGATCTGCTGCGACAGTCCATCTACAGTCGCTTGGCAGGATAAGAAGATGTGAACGATGCGGAGCGGCTGTCGCAAGATCCGACCTTCCGCTTGATCGGCTCCGAGAAGATCTGGGAGCGTGGGGCAGCGTTGCGGACATCGAGGAACTGCTGACGCGCCCGGTGGGGCGGCCCAGTCACGAACCCATGCATGCTATGAAATAAACCGCTCCCCCGGTGCGTATAGTCCAACAGTGGAGGTGTCCTCGTGCACGCGACTTACATCCGCCCGCGCTACCTGCCACAGTTGCAAAACAGCACCGCATCGCAAAAACAGCATTCCCTGCAAAACTTTTGGGTTTTCGGCTGCTACTTGCTACCCCTCGTCGTTCTTGAGCTCTACCTGCGCGCAAAGGAAAGCACTGGTCCCAGAGGGCGGTTCGCCATGGCGGGCGGTCTAATTGTGCTCACGGCCCTGATGGGTGTCGGGATAGTCGGCGTCGCCGCGTTCATGTGGCGGCCCCTCCTGGAGGCTATGAAATGATGGAACGGAATGCAGAAGCGTCGCCGCGTTTCAAGGCCAAGGTTGCCGGGCGTGGACCGATCTGGTTCGCATGAACGCTTGATTCAATCGCTCGCATAAGGAGAAACGAATATGAGCGCAGCAGTAATGACGGAACGAATTGCAGAAGCGTCGCCGCGTCTCTACGCCAGGATCGCCGGCGTGCTGTACCTGATCATCATCGTCCTCGGCGCCGTCGGTGAGTTGTTTGTCCGGGGCAGTATCGTCGTACCGGGGGACGCAACGGCCACAGCCGCCAACCTCAGGTCGATGGAGTC
>JBGPJC010000189.1:0-4587 GCA_041485165.1 Terriglobia bacterium
ACCCACCAGCAGCAGCGCCCGTGCAGGGTCGGGCACCGCTCCGGCGCGCAGATGCGCGATGACGATGCCGCGCCCGGGGGCGTATTCGATCACCTCCGGGGTGATGCCTTCCTTCTCCAGGATGCCGGCCAGATATTTTGCTGCGGCCAACTCGTTCCCCGGCGGATAAATGGTGTTGATGCGCACCAGTCCTTGCAGCCAGCCCTGGGCCTCCTCGGACAACTTGGCATAATCAACCGCAGTTGCCTGCTGGGCCTGCGCGCCTGCACAGAGCGCGGCACAGGCCACAGCCGCCAATGCCCAACGCCAAAAACTACGCATCATCAGGGAAACCTCCACCTGGCGGATTCGTCCTGCGGGAATCGCGCCGTTTTGAAGACAAATCATGCTATCACGCCCGCCGAACGATTCCCCGGCTCGGAGCGCTGCGGGTTGCGGATTGAAGAACTCTCCTGGAACCGTTTGCGCTTCTTTCCGCGGCCTGCATTGACCACCGCGGCAGCCCGTGTCAGCATCCAATAGGACGAGGGGGGCATCATGCGATTGACCATGTGGCGCGCCGCGGTTCTGGGCATCCTGCTCGGAGTGCTGACCCTGCCCAGCGCAGAGTTCCGTTTGCTGGCACAGCAACAGCAGCCGCCCATTCGCGTGCCTGACCCGCAAGCCCCGAAAAAGGATCAGGACCAGAAAGATCAAAAGAAGAAACCCGAGGGCGAGTTCGGCATTACCGTTGAAGTGCCCTTGGTCAACCTGGAAGTGGTAGCCACCGATACGGACGGCAACACCATCACCGGCCTGCGAAAAATGAACTTCCAGGTATTCGAGGATGGCGTGCAGCAGCAGATCACCAATTTTTCGCCCACCGAAGCGGCCATCACCACGGTAATGCTGATCGAATTCAGCAAACTGGGGTATCAGGTCTTCGCCTACAACGCCCTGGATTGGGCCGACCGGTTCGCCAGCCAGCTCAAGAAGGATGACTGGGTGGCGCTGGTTTCATTCGACCTGCGCACGCGCATCGAAGTGGACTTCACCCAGAACAAGATGGACGTACGCAATTACCTGTCGCACATGGTTTTCCCCGGCTTCTCCGAGGCTAACCTCTTCGACGCGGTGATCGAGACGGTTGATCGCATCCAGGATCTGAAGGGCAGGAAGTCCATCCTCGTGCTGGCCTCCGGGCTGGACACCTTCAGCAAGCACACCCTGGATGATGTCCTGAAGCGGCTGCGCCAGACTGACGTGACCATCTTCTCCGTAGGCGTGGCCCGCGCGTTCTCGAATTATATGGACGCGCACGGCCAGCTAGGGGCCTTTGGCCGCCTGAATTTTTACCAGGCGGAAAATCAGCTCAAGAGCTTTGCGGAAATGACCGGAGGCCGCGGCTTCTTCCCTCAATTCCAGGGCGAGATCCCCGACATCATGCGGGAGGTGGCCGCTTTCCTGCGCGCGCAGTACAGCCTGGGCTATTCGCCTACCAACCAGGGCCGCGACGGAAAATTTCGCAAAATAAAAGTCGTGCTGGTCGGTGACGACGGCAACCCATTGGTGATGACCAACCAGAAGGGCAAGAAGGTAAAAATCGTGGTCTACGCGCGCCAAGGGTACAACGCACCGAAGGGCGGCGTCTCCGACTAGTTCCGCATGTTTTCTCTATGTTCGCTGTGCTCTCTGTGTAAAATTCTTTTTTCTTCCCGCAAGCCCCACTCCCTAGTAGCCGCGCTCAAGGTTCACGCGGTTGCGCAGCTCGCCGCCCGCAAACCACCGCTCGAGGTTGTCGAGCAGTAAGTCAGTCTGGCGCGTCCACAACTCCTCGCTGACCCCGCTGGTGTGGGGAGTCAGGATACAGTTGTCGAGATTCCAAAGCGGGCTGGCCGGGGGCAGCGGCTCCTCCTCGGTGACGTCCAGCGCCGCACCGGCGATGGCACGTCCCCGCAAAGCTTCCACCAGCGCCGCCTCGTCCACCAGCGACCCGCGTGAGACGTTGATCAGATATGCGGTTGGCTTCATCGCCGCGAGGCGCCGCGCATCGAGCAGATGATGCGTCTCGGGAGTTTCCGGCGCGGCCAACAGGACGAAATCGGCCTGCGGCAAGGCCTCGTCGAGGTGAGCGACGGGCAGAATCCGCTCGGCAAATTCCGTTGTACCGCCCCCCGACCGCGTCACCGCCCAGATCTTCATCCCCAGTGGCTGGACCAGCCGCGCCACCGCGCTCCCAATTTCGCCCAGGCCGACAATCAGCAGCGTCTGGCCGTGCAGCTCGCGAGGACGGAGGGCGGCGTTCCAAATCTCCTGCTGTGCCCAGTGGCGCTCGGTCTGGTAGCGGTACGCCGATGGAAACCGGCGGGCCAGCGCCACCAGTATCCCCAGCACGTGTTCGGCGATGGGGATGGTGTGGACGCCGCGGGCATTGGTGACCGCGATGCCGCTGGCGCGTAACTCGGGGTACATGAGTTGCGCCACGCCGGCGGCGGTCGAATGCAGCCACTTCAGGCCGCGCGCGGCGGCAAACTGCTCTGGGCGCAGCGACCAGCCGACAAAGATGTCCGCATCGGCCACCTCCTCGAGCATGCCGTCATAGGTCGGAAGATGGACTACGTTCATCTCCGGGAAGCGCGCGCGGACGCGAGCCGCGACCTCCGCAGTCGGCCGCCACAGCGAGAAAGTGTGCCAGACGCAGATGAGGAGCTTCGTCTCTGCGGGATTCGGAGTCTTCATCGAAGGAGAGAGGCTAACATAGTGGTCAGACTGACGGAGAGCAAAGGCGGCCACTTACCGTTCGAAGAGCTCTCGCATCAGGACGGCAGGTTCCACTTCCAGATAGTCAGCCACCAGGCGGACAAGTGTACGGAGCGTCCCGATTTTCAACTCCGGATGGTCTGGAATGGTGATGTGGTGCGGATTTGCCCTGTGGTTCGAGACGAGCCGAAGGTGACTGCCCTGCTGCCGAACGACCTCGTAGCCATAGCGCTGCAGAAGCCGGCCAAATTCTCTGCCGCTCAGGTCGCGCGGCACCTTCAAACCGGCAGCACCTCTTCTTTTACTTGGTGCAGCCGGATGAGGCGCGGCATTTCCTCGGAGTCAAAGTGACACCGCACGGCGTCACGGACCATGCGCCGGAGTTCCTCCATGGTCTCGCCTTGGGTCACAATGGCGTGCCCCAGTGCCTCGGCAACAAATCCGCCTTCGGGCTCTTCTTCGACGGTAAAGATAATCTCAGCCGGCATCCCTTCCCCCGCGCGAATCAGGCAGTCTACCGGAGTGCGCCAAACGCTTTGCGTATTGTATCACCGCCACAGCCCGCAACTCACAAGGTGGAGATTTCCGTCTGGCTCAGCGATCGAGGCCCGCTGCGAAACCGCCAGATAGGGGTGAGCGCAAATCCCGTCCGGTCATCTCCGCCGGCTGCTGCGCGCCGAGCAGGCCGAGGATGGTCGGCGCAACATCCTGCAGCGCGCCCCCCGGGCGAAGGGTCACTTGGTCCTCGCCGCTGACCAACAGGAAAGGCACGGGATTGGTGGTGTGGTAGGTGTGCGGGCCGCCGGTAACCGGATCAATCATGGTCTCGGCGTTGCCGTGGTCCGCGGTAATGATCCACGCGCCGCCGCGCCGCTGCATGGCCGGGTAAATGCGCCCGAGTCCCGCGTCCACGGCCTGGACGGCCTTGATCGCCGCCTCGAGTTTGCCGGAATGTCCCACCATATCCGCGTTCGCGTAATTCATGACGATGACGTCGAAGTCGCCCTTCTCGATAGCGTTGACCACCGCGTCGGTGATCCCTGCGGCGCTCATCTCCGGCATCAAATCGTACGTGGCTACCTTCGGTGACGGCACCAGGATGCGCTCCTCTCCGCCGAAAGGCTTCTCGATGCCGCCGTTGAAAAAATAAGTGACGTGTGCGTACTTCTCCGTCTCCGCGCAGCGCAGGTTGCGCAGTCCGGCTTCGGCAAATACCTGCGCCAGCAGGTGTTCGACTTTCTCCGGGGACAGGACGTACCGCAGCCACGGCCAGGTCTTTTCGTACTGCGTCATGGCCACATAGAGAAGGTCTTTCGGACGCCGCGGATCAGCGATCTTATCGAAGCCCGGCTCGGCCATTGCGCGGGTCATCTGCCGGGCGCGGTCGGCGCGGAAATTGAAGAAGATGACTGCGTCGCCGTCGCGGATGGGCCCGCGTGGCGCGCCGCCCTCGCCTTGGGTGAGGACAACCGGCTCGACAAATTCGTCGGTGGTGCCGCGCTCGTAGCTGCGGCGCAGCGCGTCTTCCGGGTCGTTCGAGCGTTGCGCGGCGTCGCCGTGGACCACGGCGCGATAAGCGCGCTCGACGCGCTCCCAGCGGTTGTCGCGGTCCATCGCGTAGTATCGGCCGCAGAGCGTGGCCATGCGCCCGGCGCCGTATTCGCGCAGTTTCTGCTCGAGCCTGCGGACGTACTCGATGCCGCTGTTGGGTGGCGTATCGCGCCCGTCCGTGAAGGCGTGGACGAAGACGCGCTCGACGTGATTCTCCCGGGCCATGCGCAGCAGGGCCAGCAGGTGGTCGAGTTGCGAATGCACGCCGCCGTCGCTGAGCAGGCCCAGCAGGTGGAG
>JBGPJC010000190.1:0-4547 GCA_041485165.1 Terriglobia bacterium
ACGGGCGCCACGCGAACATTGTAGAGCACGGCAAAGACGGGCAGCAATACGACCTCGGCCACAACCAAGAAAGCAAAGTTGGCCAGCATCTTGCCCAGAAGGATGGCGAAGGGGTCGAGTGGAGCCATACGCAGAGCGGAGAGCGTCTCATTGGGTTGCTCGCGCAGAAAGGACGGCTGGAGCATCAGCGATCCGGCAAACAGGAAGGCAATCCACAACAGTCCCGGCGCGATGCGCCGGGACTCTTCCGAAGTGGGATCGAAGCTGAAACTGAACATGACCACCACGACGAGGGCGAAGACCACGGTGGAATTCACCAGCTCGCGGGTGCGGAATTCGGTGCGCAGCTCCTTGCCAAGCAAAGCGGCGGCGCCGCGCAGCATGGGCAGGCCGGTGGTCATGGCTTCCCTTCCCCGGCCAAGGCCAGCGCCGCGGGCGAAAGCGCGGCCGGGGCGGTGTCGCGCGCCAGCTCTCCCGCCTCGAGCCATACCGAGCGCGAGGACATCTCTGTTGCCTCGCTCTGCTGGTGAGTGGTCATCAAAATCGTGCACCCGGATGCGTGTAGACCACGCAATTCTTCCCCGAGCCAAGTGAGGCCCTGGCGGTCGAGGCCGGTGGAAGGTTCATCGAGCAAGAGGAGCGCCGGGGCGTGCAGCAGGGCGCGAGCCAGAGCCAACCGCTGGCGCATACCTCGTGAAAACGTGCGCGCCAGATCGCTGCGGCGATCGCCGAGGCCCACCGCAGCCAGGCGCTCGCTGACGCGCTCCGCCGGGTTCTCGAGGCCGTAGAGACGGGCGAACAGAAGCAGGTTTTCTTCCGCAGTCAGATCGTCGTACAAGAAAGTGGCATGGGCCACCATGCCGATGCGGCCGCGCAGCGCCAATGGATTGCCCAGTGACCCGCCGCCCGAATCGCGCAGCTCGATTCTTCCTGCACTGGGCTGCGTCAGCCCTGCGGCGATGCGCAACAACGTGCTTTTTCCCGAGCCATTGCGCCCGAGCAGGGCGACGAATTCCCCCGCGGCAATTTTCAGGGTGACACCGCGAAGGGCGCGGACCGGGCCGAAGCGCTTTTCCACGCGATCAAAAAAGATCCCCAGGCCGGCTGGCTGGTGGGATTCGGGAGGATTGTGAGGGCTGCTCGACAAGTTGACTCTTGTCCTTCGATTCTACCCACAGCGCGATTCATCGCCCGCAGCGGCGGGCTCACAACGACGACCATCCGAACCGTGCGCGCATGATGTCACCCGCGGACGAGCTCACGAAGCAAAGTCTCCAGCCGGCCGCGCTCGCGTGCGTATTCCTCTTCGGAGATGGTCCCGGCCTGACGCCTGAGTTCCAGGCGAAACAAAGTGTCTTTCATCTCGTCGAGGCTGAGTCGAACTTCGCGGTCGATGCTCGCTGCCGCACCGGCCACCGGGCCAGCCGATTGCGGCGCGGTTGGAGGCCGCGCTGAGGATCCGCCTTCTGCGGGCGAAGGAACGCCGCGGTTCTTTCGCAGGCGCCCTGCACCCCGCGGCGCAGTTTCCTCCGTCGCCTGACCAACCACGGCCATGCGCGGCTGGCGCAATAAGAAAGCGACTCCGAGAGCAAACAGCAGCGCGAAGCCGGCCACCAGGACCCACTGCACACTGGCGATACGTGGAGGCAAGGTCTCCGCCCCGGTATTCGCAGGCGATTGCGAAGAAGGAGCGGGATCCTGCTGCGTTCCGCCTCCTGCTTGCGGTGGCGCCGTCCCGGAGACCTCGACGGAGAAGGTAGTGCCTGCGGGAACTCTGCTGCGAGCGTAGAGATTCCACCCTTGCTCATTCCCTGCCGGAGCGAAGCCCTCACCGGCGAGCTGAACAGCGCCGGGCGCAGCGAGCAGGATGCGCTGTGCGGCAGAGGCGGTCAATTCGATCACCCGCGCGCGATTTCCGGTATACGGCATCTGGTAGGAAACACGGATGGTGCTTTCACCAGGCTTGAGCGGGAAAGCGATAGCGTAGCGATTCTTCGCCTTGTCCAGTGTTCCCTGGGTCAACGGCATGCCGGCGGGGCCCGTCGCGGTTACCTGTGCGAGCTGTGCACCGTCCGGGATGGCGAACTCAACGGTGCCGTTGGCGTCCACATAAGTGGCCGGAGGTTGCGCACGGTTATTGAGAGTGAACTCTTCGCCCACCAACAGCGTCTCGCCATTCGGCTGGAAGACGATGGCACGCTGGGTGAGTTCGATGGCCGCAGCCGGTGCGTTGGGCTCGAAGACTTCGACATCGGCGGTACCGCTGCCCGGGGGAACACTCTGGTGGTAGTTCACTCCGCGGAAGACCACGCGCACCAGCACGGGCGCTGAGCCAAGTTCGGGGCGGTCAAACGAGAAACGCCCCTGTGTATCCGTCTTGACCGTTGCTACCGGCTGCATCCCACTCTGCATTTGAATCAGGATGACATCCTGACCGGCCACTGTTCTTCCTAACGTGCCGTTACGGACGACGCCGGTGAGCGTGCCGGCCAGCGCCGCGAGCGGCAGCAGCAGGCTCAGGCAGAAAACATAGGTGATCCGCGAAAATGACTTCATGCGTTCCCCGTTTTCTGCGCCGGGGCGCTCCGCTGGGGTGACATTCCGGGACGGGCAACGCTTTCAATCTCCGCCAGGACACCGGCGGCCTCGGCTTCCAGTGACTCTTTGACCTGCTCGAAGTCGTGCTCGGAGAATTTCCCGGAGCGATATTCGAAGCGCAAATCGCGCAGATTTTCATAGATCACGTCGCGGCGCTCGAAAAGCTGGTCGAGGCGGGTGCGCAGGGGCGAGGAGTCCGCAGGGTCCTCTGGGAAGTAAAATATGAATATGAGCGTAGCCAAACCCAGAGTGACACAGGCGAGCATGGCCGCCAGATCCGTAGACATCTTATTCCTCCTCCCCGGCTTCGCGGCGCACCCGCGCAAGCATTTCCGGCGGCGGGGCCGCGCCTCCCGCGGTGGCGGGAACCGTCCGGCGCCAGCGCACCAATACGGTGCGCACCAGCAAGCCACCGAACAAAACCACCAGACCAGGCATCCACCAGGCCACAGCGTTAAAGCCATGCGCGGGCGGCTCGGCCATAACTTTTTGTCCGAATTCCTGGACAAAGCCCTGCACGATCAGATCGTCACTCGAGTCTGTGGCCACCGCCGCCTCGAGTTTCTGCAGCATCCCTGCGGACTTGGTGCAGCCCACGTGGTTGCACTCGATTAGGATCTGGTTGCAACCGCACATACACATCAATCGCTTGCCTATAACCTTGGCGCGGCTGGACTGCTGGCCGTGGCCCGGAAGTACGAGTAACCCGGAAACCGCGGCGAGAGCAAGAGCGCATGTAACGAACAGGCGCCTGCCCCTCTCCCGCGCGTTGAGAACGCGGTCAGTCATGTGAACCATAGGCCGTCACCGACTGCGCGGCCGGGGAGGCAGCCACCCCTGCGGCCAGCGCACTCTCCGTCGCCGCCGAGAGCACCATCACCGCCTGGCGGTTGGGGAGCAGACTGAGCAGGGTGCCAAACACCAGGACAACTCCGCCGAGCCAGATCCACTTCACCAGCGGGTTTAGGTAGGCGTGGATCACCGGCGCGTTGCTGGTCGGATCGCGCCCGGCAAATACCACGTAGAGGTCTTCGCGCAGTGTCGAATAGATGCTCACCATCGTGCTGGTCTGCTCGCCGGAGGGGAAAAAACGGCGCTCGGGATAAAGCAGCATCAATTGGCGATTGCCCGTGAGCACTTCAATCGTGGCGCGCTCGGATTCGTAGTTCGGGCCGGGACGCGGCTCGAAGGTCTGGGTTACCAGGGTATACGGCCCGATGGTCATGTGGCTGCCGGGGGGCATGGACATCTGCACGTCCTGATTAAACGCCGCGCCGGCCAGGCCGATGAAGATCAGCACCATCCCGTAATGCACCACGTACCCGCCGTAGCGCCGCGTGTTGCGCATGGTCAGGTGGGACACGGCGGAGAAGTAATTCATCCCCGTATGCGAACGAATGACGCGCGCGCCGCGGAAGAATTCGCTGGAAATGGTCAGAGCGACAAACACCGATAACACCAGGCAAGTAAGCGCGTAAAAGTGGCGGAACCCGAGAGCAAACGCAACGACGCCAGCAAGGAGTCCTCCGGCCAGGGGCCAGCCGAAATTGCGCTTCAGACTATCGAGTGAGGTACGCCGCCAGGCCAGCAAGGGGCCGACGCCGGTCAGGAAGAGCAAGAACAACCCGATGGGGATGTTCACCTTGTTGAAGAATGGAGGTCCTACGCTGATCTTGCTCCCTGTAACTGCCTCGGAGATCACCGGAAAAAGCGTGCCCCACAGGACGGCAAAGGCCGCGGCCAGCAGGATGAGATTGTTGAACAGGAAGCTGGACTCGCGGGAGATCATCGAATCAAGCTGGTTGTCGCTGCGCAGATAATCGCGGTTGCGGAAGTAGGCCCCCAGGCAGACGGCGATGATCACCACCAGGAAACCCACAAACCACGGGCCGATGGTGGACTGCGCGAAGGCGTGGACCGAGCTGACCACGCCGCTGCGGGTCAGAAAA
>JBGPJC010000191.1:0-4508 GCA_041485165.1 Terriglobia bacterium
CAACAAGGACCGCAAGGACCGCAACGCCGACCAGCGCGACATCAACAAGGACAAGCGGCAGTTGACCTCCGAGGAAAAGCAGCTTCGGGCAGACAAGAAGAACGGCGCCAGCGCCGACCAGCTCGCCAAGGATCGCCAGGCGGTTAAGGCCCAGAAGACGGACATTTCCAAGGACCGCAAGGACCGCAACGCTGATCAGCGGGACATCAATAAGGACAGGAAAGACCTCTCTAAAGACCGTAAGGACCGCAACGCCGACCAGCGCGATATCAACAAGGACAGGAAGGATCTCCACAAAGACAACAAGGACATTCACAAGGACAAGAAGGACCTCCACAGGGACAAGAAGGCCGCCAAGCACTAACCTGGGATCGCTTCCCGCGGGGGAGGGCTGCGCCCTCCCCCGCTTTTTTTTCATGGCGACCCGGCCTTTTTCGGTCTCGCACCTCCGGCCGTACGCCGCAACTTATCTCTCGTTCCGGGGTTCTATGCTCATGCGGCAACAGCACCAAAGCGTTGCCGGGAGAGGACTGAAATCATGAAGACGAAGATTTCCAGATGCGGATTCCTTGCCCTCGCTGTGGCCCTGCTCGCCGTCCCGGCGCTGCGCGCGCAAACCAGCTCGCCGCCGCAGCAGCCCAATCCCACGCCGGAGGCCAACGAGCCCCGCGGTGGCGATCGCGAAGGTATCCACGACCTGGACCTGAGCGACGATCAAAAGAAGCAGATTCAAGCCATTCACCAAAATGAAAAGCAGCAGCTTGAAGCGGTGAAGAATGACCCTTCGCTGACCCCTGCGCAAAAGCGGCAGAAAGCCAAACAGATCCGCAAGGCCTCCAACAAACAGATCTCTGGACTCCTCACCCCGGAACAGCGCAAGAAATGGCATCAAATTCGCCGGCAGCGTCACCACAGGCGCCATGGTCTCCGTAAGGGCGGGCTTTCCTGACGCTTCTCCGGTAATCGTTGAGCCGGTAAATTGGCCCCGGGGCAGCCGCCCTGCGCTGGGGCAGTCTCCCGCAGGTGTGGCCGCCGGCTACATCAGCCGGCGTTTCTGGTATTCTCAGCGGGGTGAAAAACTCTCGAATCGTGTGGCGGGTGCTCGCGGCTTCGGCACTTTTCCTGTTCCCAGGTGCGCTGTTCTCGCAAACGCCCCAGCCACAGCAGCAATCGTCCACGCCGCAACCGCAATTGCCTCCCCCGCCGATTCCCCGCCCGGCGCCGCCGCTGGCCATTCTGGTAATTGATCCGGCGCACGGCGCCACAGATAGCGGGGCCAGGGGCGAGCAAGGTGTGGCGGAAAAAGATGTGGTGCTTTTTCTAGCCCAGTCTCTCAAGCGGGAACTCGAGCGCCAGGGGATGCGCGTGATCCTCACGCGCCAGGGCGATACCGCGGCGAGCTTTGACGATCGCGCCAGCATCGCCAATGTTCTGCCCAACGCAGTGTTCCTGAGCCTGCACGTCTCTTCCACCGGCAAACCGGGAATCGCCACCGCGTATTCGCAGACGCCGCCAATGGGCACCATGCCCGAGCGCCGCGATCCCGGCGCGCCAGTGCCCTGGGAGGAAGCGCAGCTCGCCTTTATCGCCGACAGCCGCCGCCTCGCCGAGTTCCTCCAGATCCAGCTCGCGCAAAAATTTCCCGGATCCCCGGAGAGTCCGTCCTCCGGAAATGTCCGGCAACTTCGCCTGGTAACGCATCCCGCCGTGGCCATCGAGCTGTCGAGCGTCGATCTGCCCGATGCCAAGCCGCTCGAGCGCATGGCGCCCGGCCTTACCGAAAGCATATCGAGAGCGCTGGCCGCTTTCCGCCAAACGGCCGGAGCGGCGAAACCCTGATGTCTCGCCAGTTCAAAATCACGCTGGCCATTTTGTTGATGGGGGTCGCCATCGGAGCCATCTACTTTCGCGGCCTGCACCGTGAAATCCTGCGCTTCGCGCATCTCGAACGCAGCGAAGAGCAGGCACGGCGCGAGGTGACGCGTCCGCCGGTGACTGCGCCGGCCGACCGGAAGTTCAAGACGCAGATCTTTTGGGCGTCGCTTTCCAGCCCGGGGACTCTGGAGCCGGTCGAAGTGGAGCTGCCGCAGACGGACGAACCCTCCGAGCGCGCCCGCCTGGCTCTCGATACGCTCATCGCCAGCCCGCCCGACCCCGAGCAGCGGACTCTCCCCGCCGAGACTCTGCTGCTGGAGTTTTACCTGCTCGCCGACGGCACGGCGATCGCGGATTTCTCCGACGCCCTGGCAAACAAAACTCCTTCGGGCATCTCCAGCGAGATGTTGGCTGTCGACTCCATAGCGCGGACGGTGCGCGCCGCGGTCCCCACCGCGCGCCGGTTGAAAATCCTGGTGCAAGGACAAGAGGTAGAAACGCTGGCCGGACACGTGGACTTGAGCGGCAATTTCGATCTCGCCGGAGCGCCGCAGACTGCGCCGCAAAATACCGGCGCCGGAGCTTCGTTGACACCGGCCGTCACCCCCGGCACACTGAAACCGGCTTCTGGGAAACAGCCTTAATAGTTTCGGCATGACGGAGGAGCAGTGCGAAGCGACGGACGCGCGCACAACCAGTTGCGGCCGGTGCGTTTCACGCCGGATTACATCCCCAGCGCGGAAGGCAGCGTCCTGATCGAGATCGGCAAGACGCGCGTGATCTGCACGGCCAGCGTCGAAGAAAGCGTCCCCGGTTTCCTCAAGGGCTCCGGCAAAGGCTGGGTGACCTGCGAATACGGGATGCTCCCGCGCTCCACCGAGCAGCGCACGCCACGGGAGTCGGCGCGCGGAAAACAGACCGGCCGCACGCTTGAAATCCAGCGCCTGATCGGCCGCTCGTTGCGCGCCGTGACCAACACCCCGGCGTTGGGCGAGTGCACCGTGTGGGTGGATTGCGACGTCATCCAGGCCGACGGCGGCACGCGCACCGCCTCCATCACCGGCGCTTTTGTCGCTCTCGCGCTGGCGTTTGAGCGCATGGTCGCCGCGGGACTCCTCAAGCAGATCCCCCTGCGCGACTCTGTTGCCGCCACCAGCGTGGGAATTGTGAACAAGGAATTCCTGCTCGACCTTGCCTATGATGAAGATTCCCGCGCCGACGTGGATATGAACGTGGTCCTCACCGGCCGCGGCGAATTCGTCGAGGTGCAGGCCACGGGCGAAGGGCGCCCCTTCGCCGGCGCGGAGTTCGACCGCCTGCTGGAGCTCGCCGTGCAGGGAATCCACAAGCTCGCCGAAGCCCAGCAAGACCTGCTGCAGATGAAATTCGGTGCGCGCCCCCGTTAATTTACTGTTGGCATCATCCAACCGCGGCAAACTCGCAGAGTACGCCGAGCTGGCTGCGGGCTCGCGCGTGGTGGTCGCATCGCTCGCGGGAATTGATGCCCTGCCCCAGTTTGATGAGGACGCACCGACGTTTGCAGAAAATGCCGCCGGCAAGGCACTGCACTACAGTCGCCTTTCACAATCACCCCATGACCCAGGCCCGCTTCTCTTCGCCGATGATTCCGGTCTGGTCGTGCCCGCTTGGGGCGGCGCGCCGGGCGTGCAATCCAGCCGGTACGCGGGCCACGGCGCTTCGGACTCCGAGCGCGTCGCCAAGCTGCTGCGCGAGATGGACGGACGGAGAGGCGAAGAGCGCCGCGCGCGCTTCGTCTGCGTCCTGGCGCTGGCACGCGCGGGAAGAACCGTGGCGGTGTTCTCCGCCGCGATGGAAGGGACGCTGCTCGATTCGCCACGCGGAGCCAACGGGTTCGGATACGACCCGATCTTCTTCTATCCCCCGCTGGGAAAAACCACGGCGGAGATTTCCCGCGCCGAGAAAAATCAGATCAGCCACCGCGGACGGGCGTTTCGCAAGCTCCTCGCATTCCTCGACAGGCGCCCCTGAAACCCTTCGTGAGCAATGGCGCTACAGAGGCGAGCTGCCAGCGAATGAATTCACGGCGAGTCGGTGTAGAATACACGCCGTTTCTGAACTCCATAAGGAGAGTTTGAATTTATCACGCGAAGAGCCAGGAGGACGGTATGACCACATTCGACCAGCAGGTGGCGGCCGCCAAGCAATGGTTCGCGAGTCCGCGGTTCGCAGGCATCGTCCGCCTCTACTCTCCGCGTGAGGTGGCCGAGCAACAGGGTACGATTTCCAGCGACTACACCGTCGCGCGACGCACAGCCGAGGAGTTCTACGCGCTCCTGCGCGAGTTGTTCGAGCAGCGCCAGCAGGTCACGACCTTCGGTCCCTATTCGCCGGGCCAGGCGGTTGCGCTGAAGCGGATGGGGATAGTAGGCATTTACCTTGGCGGCTGGGCGACCTCCGCCAGGGGTTCGCTCTCAGAGGATCCAGGACCGGACCTGGCAAGCTACCCGCTCAGCCAGGTACCAAACGAGGCCGCCGGGCTGGTCCGAGCACTTCTCACGGCCGACAAGAACCAACACTTCGCGCGCACACGGATGAGCGAAGAAGAGCGCAGGGCGACTCCGACAGTCGACTATCGACCCTTTATCATCGCC
>JBGPJC010000192.1:0-4506 GCA_041485165.1 Terriglobia bacterium
AGTCTGATCGTCAACAAGGAGCAGCGTTTCCCCGACCAGCCGAATTTCACCGGGAAACTCGACCTGGCGTCCACCGACGAGACTTTGCTCTGGCAGGGTCAGGAATTCCACACCAGTTACTGGGGGCATCTCGGGTTGCTGAGGCTCACGCACAATCTTCTGCTGCCGGGCTACGCCGGATATCCTGGCACCGCCGCGTCGAGCCTGGTGCCCACGAACGCGGACATCGCTGACCTGGCCCACGCGCAGGGAGGGCTGGTCGGCTACGTCCATCCTTTCGAAGAGGTGCCTGACCCGTCGCAGGCGGGCATTCCGCTTCACAACGCGCTTCCTGTGGACGTGGCCCTCGGCAAAGTGGATTACATCGAAGTGGTCGGCTTCAGCGACCACAAATCCACCGCCGCGGTTTGGTACCGGCTGCTCAACCTGGGCTTTCGCCTGCCCACCGGAGCGGGGACCGATGCTATGGCCAACTTCGCTTCACTGCGGGGTCCGGTGGGGATGAACCGCGTCTTTGTGCAAGTGCCCGCGGGCGGGCTAAAGATGGAATCGTGGCTTGATGGCCTGCAGCGCGGCCGTACCTTTGCCACCAACGGCCCGCTGCTGCGCTTCCATCTGGGCGGCGAACCCATCGGCGGGGAAGTGAAGCTCGACGCGGCCAAGGACGTGCCCTTCACCGCCGCGCTGGCTTCCATCGTTCCTGTGGACCATCTGGAAATCGTCTGCAATGGACAAGTGGTGCGGGCGCTCGAGTTGGACAAGGACCGCACCTCGGCGCAGGTGAGCGGCACGCTGCCGGTCTCGCGCAGCGGCTGGTGCGTTCTGCGCGCCTGGGCGGAGCACGCAGAGCATCCGGTTCTCGACATCTATCCTTACGCCACCACCAGCCCCATCTATGTCACCGTCGGCGGTGCGCCGCCGCGCTCGCCCGAAGATGCGGCCTACTTTCTCGCCTGGGTGGACCATGTGGTTGAGGATGTGAAGCAGTATCCCGATTGGAATACCGACGCCGAGCGCGCCGCGGTCTTGAAGATGCTCGCCAATGCGCGCGCCGTCTATGAAAGGCTCCAGCAGTGACTCGCCGTGGTGTCGGCGCTACGGCTTCTTTGACCGGCGCGCTGGCTTCTTTTTTCCACTTTCCAGCCCTGTTCGAACTGACTTCGGCAGCCGGGCAAGGACCATCTGGTACGAATCGCGCACCAGCCGCTTCAGCTCTTCGCGCGGAAGCGCGTCGAGCCGCTCCAGGCTCACCCAGTGGTACCGCGCCACGTACGCCGCGGGGGAGATTCCTTCTTGCTCGATCAGCATAGCGAATTCCTCCGGCGTGCACTTGAACGAGAGCCGCGAGGGCGAAGCGGGATCGAGGCACACCGAGGCGTAGATCTTGCGCCCGACGCGGAAGAGTAAATCGTTGCCCCACTGGATGTCTTCAGTGGTGTGCGGCAGCGCCAGGCAAAACGCGCGAATCCATTCGATGTCCATATACCTTTCCCCTGCACGGCCTGCCCATCCCGTGGCTTTCGGTGCGATGTGATATCTTTTTCCGCGGAACCCGTTTTCCGGATGAGGATACGATGAGACGCCGGTCTCTGCATCTACCGATAGCCCTCCTGCTCATGGCCTCGGCCCTCGCCGCCGCGCAGGTATCGCGTGGCGTCACGCCACCGGAAGCAAAAGGACGCGTGCATGCGCTGAAGATCACCGTACTCTCGACCATGCTCGCCGATGTGGGCATCGGCGAATGGGGCTTCGCCGCCCTGGTCGAAGCCGACGGCAACCGAATCCTGTTTGACACCGGCGCGCGCCCGGCCACGGTGCTGGAGAATGCCCGCGAGCTGGGGATCGATCTCACCAAAGTGAAGGAAGTGATCCTCAGTCACAACCACTTCGACCACACCGGCGGATTGCTCACCCTGCGACGCGATCTCATGCGCAAAGACGTCACCGCAATGTCGCGCGTCCACGTGGGCCAAGGCATCTTTTACAGCCGGCCGGGGCAGAAAGGTGCGGAGACCAACCCGATGATCGCGCTGAAGAAGGAGTACGAGGCCACCGGAGGCTCGATCGTTGAGCACGACAAGCCTGAGCAGATTTTTCCCGGCGTGTGGCTCACCGGGCCGGTGCCGCGGGTCTACCCGGAGCGCAACTGGAGCGGCTCGGACCGCGTCAAGACGCCCGAGGGCGTCGTCGAGGACAACATCCCCGAAGACCAGTCGCTGATCTTCGACACCGATCGCGGGCTGGTGCTGCTGGCTGGCTGCGGCCACGCCGGAATCATCAATACGGTTCAATACGCGCGGCAAACGGTGCGGCCCGCCCCGCTTCACGCCGCCATCGGCGGCTTCCATTTGTTTCGCGCGGACGATCAAACCTTGGCGTGGACGGCGGGCAAGCTGCGTGAATTCGGCCTCGAAAATTTAGTTGGTGCGCACTGCACCGGCTTGCACAGCGTTTACTATTTCCGCGACCACCTCGGTCTGCCGCGTCGTGCCTGCGTGGTGGGGGCGGTCGGCGCGACATTTGCGCTCGACAAGGGCATCGACCCCGGCCAGCTCGCTCAGTAGATTTTTCCCGCTTTGTAGCTTTGTAGCGCTGCCCCTTCAGGGCAGCATCTCGCCTTCAAACAGATGCAGGCCCGCCTAGCTTGATAGCGGGTCTGTGCTACATCAAACCGCTCCTAGTCCAGCGGCTTCAACCAGCGCTCGAGGATGTCCTGAGTGTCCACCCCCGTGGCCTCCCGGAAACGCACCGGCAGCTCTTCAATCTTGAACGCCCGCTCATTCTTCCGGCTCCATTCCACCAGATAGCGCAACGCATCGCGCAGGGATTTTTTGCCCGCGGTGCGCTGGCGGATGCGATCGTCCATCTCCGCGGCCATCAGGCCGCCGCGGGAAAATGAATTGCTGCCGGTGCGGAAGTCCGCCCCGTAGCGCGATGAGGCCACCAGCGAGAGATCGCGCAGATTCATCCGGCGGAGGAAGGCCGGCGCATCGCGCAGCGTCGAGCGGAAGCGCCGCTCGAGCATCTGTTGCCGCTCTTCTTCGGAAGCGGCCAGCGCAGCGATGGCCGCATACTGGGCGAACCCTTCGCTGAACCAGACGGTGTCGATCAACGGCGCCAGCTCCCATGAAAACGGGAAGTAGCCATCGCCGTAGCAGCGCTTGGGGATCCAGGCATGAGCAAAGTGGTGCGCGAAGTTGTACCTCGTGCGGCCTTCCGGAAGCGCTCCTTCCTGCTTGCCGAGGTAAAAGCTTGCGCTGTCCAAATGCTCCATGCTGAAGAAGTATTGGTGTTCGGGGGAAATCGGGGCGAGCAGCTCGAGGTGTACGGTGTAGTGGGGGAAAGGCACGGAGCCGAAATAGGCGGTGATTTTTTCCATGGCCTCGCCGGCCAGCCGCGCGATTTGTTCCTCGTCAACCGGCCCTTCGGCGTAGAGCGCCAGATAGAATGGGAACTTCACTTCGCCGGAGAGGGGGATCGGCAGCACGCGCAGCTTGGGCCCCATCGCCACCTGCGAATCCGCCAGGGCGTAATAGTTGGGGGCGCGCAGATCGCCCCCCGCCGGGGCCAGTGTGGAGAGCACGGGCCAGCCAGGCGGCGCTTCGACCACCAGCCGGATCGGCCGGTCTTCTTTCCCTTCCAGGAACGCGAAGACGGAGTAACCAAGGATTCCTGCGTAGCCGGGGCGCACCTTGGAAGCGTCCGCGGCGCTCAGGATTTGCCGCTCCATGCGCGCCAGGTCAACATCATATTCAATGCGCACCGCGCGGCCGACCCGCCACCGTGGCGCGTCTCCTTCCCGGGTCACCGGCAGCGCAACTCCATTGGCGGAGAAAGCCGCGACGTTGCCGACGAATTTGTCGTAGGGCCGTTCGCCATAGCCCATGGGCACCGCACGCGGCATCACCAGAGTTTGTGGGGAAGAGGGCTCTTCCGGCAGAGCGATGCTGACGTGCACCAGCGAGTTCCCCGCCGTCGAATAACGCAAGACATATGCAATCGGCGGCGATGGCTGAGCACCGGCATTTGCCGTGAGAGCGAATGCGGCCAGCAGAAGCAGAGAGAGTCGTGGCGAGATCAAGAGATCATCCTTGATACCCAGGGGTGTAAGACTCGCGAACCTCGAGAAGTAAACTGGATCCGGTTTCCGTTGCGAATCCTCAATCTCGAGCGGCGCGGCGCTTCGGAAGGGAATTTAACACAGAGAGCACAGAGGGCACAGAGAACACAGAGCCCTGGAAGACCGTAAGAATCATGCGCACGATTGTCTCTGTGTTCTCTGTCCTCTCTGCGTTCTCTGTGTTAGTTCTTTTCTGTAACAGTGTCTCGGCTCCCTCCCCCGTGGCGGGGCCGCCCAGCCTTCCGTTGACGCGCCGCCGCGAGGCAGATACGATGGCGGGGCTTCATAAAGGAGTACAGCATGGCGAAAAAAGATGCTTTCACCCAAGCGGCCGAGGGGTTTGGCGCCGCAATAGGCAAGACGCAACGCGCCGCCGTGGCCGCCGG
>JBGPJC010000193.1:0-4499 GCA_041485165.1 Terriglobia bacterium
GGCCTGGAGAACTCCCACATCAGCTATACCAAGGGCTGCTACACCGGGCAGGAGATTGTGGAGCGCGTGCGCTCGCGCGGGCATGTCAACCGCCGGCTCACTCTGCTGCAGTTCTTCACTGAGAATCCGCCCGCGAGTGGAACAGCGCTGTTGGCTGGCGGGAAAGAGGTGGGCCACGTCACCAGCGCAGCGACTTCACCGGTAACTCGAGCCAATCTGGGTTTCGGCTACGTGCGCAGGGAGCATAGCGCTCTGGGATCCTATCTCGAATTCAATGGTGGAACCGCGGTAGTCATCGAACCCCCCGCCCGCCGCTGAGGCTTTCGCTGGCTCTCCGTCTTCTCCGTTTTCTCTGTGTTCTCTGCGCTCTCTGTGCTCTCTGTGTTAAATCTTTGGTTTCTCTCCCTGCCAAAGAAAAGTCAAAAGATAGGAATTACCACAGAGGGCGCAGAGGACACAGAGAAGAGCTAAACGAGGTTCAGCGCGCGCTTGAAGCTGCCGCGCTCATTGTCAATCTTACGCTGCAGTTGGGTAATGGCGAAAATCAGCGCCTCCGGCCGCGGCGGGCAGCCGGGGACGTAGACGTCCACCGGGATCACCTGATTCACACCCTGCACGATGGCGTAATTATTGAACACACCTCCCGAAGTCGCGCAGGCGCCCATGGAGATGACCCACTTCGGCTCCGGCATCTGGTCGTACAATTGGCGGATTACCGGCGCCATCTTCTGCGAAACCCGCCCGGCGATGATCATCAGGTCGGACTGCCGCGGAGAGCCGCGGAATACCTCCGACCCAAACCGCGCAATATCAAACCGCGACGCGGACATGGACATCATCTCGATTGCGCAGCAGGCCAGGCCGAATGACATCGGCCAGATGGAATTGCGCCGCCCCCAGTTCACTGCCTTGTCCAGCGTGGTGAAAAGGAAGCCCTGGTCGGCCAGGTCGGGGGTCTCAACCTCCGGCCGCTCGAGTGTGACATTCGATCCCAGTGAGATGGCCATGGATCGCTTCTCCGTCGCCATCTAGTGTCGCACATTCGCCCGGGAGAATAAAACTCACCGCCGGCACAGGATGTCCGCGCCGCTGAAGCCCGCCGCGCACTGCGTCTATCCTGGCGCCGAGGAATTGACTCGCTGCAGAGCGACTGTTTGACTCTCGGCCTACTTCATGTTGGGAGAAGGAAGTGCCGCGGAGGGTTATTGTCCCAGTTTCAGTCAGTTGGCCCGTTCGCTTGGAGTTGCAGACTTCGGGTTGTTCCGACAAACTGTTCGTATGAGCCAAACTCGTAAGAAACGTGCAGAAGCCGGATTCCAGCTCCTCAGTGAGCACGCCTTGGCCCAGAACCCTGCCGAGCAGCGCTTCGAGTGGCTTCTGATCCAGCGCGGATTTCGTTTCTGGGGAGAAGACGAGCTGGAGCAAGTCATCACAGTTCTCGGAAAGAAGCCTGACTACTATGTCAGAGCGGCAGGGTGCTCCTTCCTCGCTGAGGTTGAATCTTTCAATAAGCCAGGGCCGTTTGGCATGCCCCTGGGGCAGGCGATGGCGATGAATCCTTTGCCGCCTGCGAAGAGGCTTCGCACGCCGGTGCGCCACGCAGCCCAGCAATTGCGCCCCTATGAGGCTCTGAAAATCCCGCTGCTTGTCGTGTTGGATAACGGGCGTAAAGTCGGTATTCCGACTAACATTGGAGATTTGTGGGACGCGTTATTTCGTCCCGAGGGTCGGGGGCAGGCTCTCCTGAATGAAGGCAACAAGTGCCACCTTAGCGCGGTCGCCTGGATCGTTTCGACGAATGCTGACATGCTTCCCGTCACCGAGACGCAGGTGATGAACGTTCGCTTGATCCATAACCCTCATGCGGTCATTGAATTCCCGATCAATATTTTTACTGACGAGGAAGATCAAAGCTTCAAAGTCGGGCCCAACGGCCGTCTTGTCGAAATGTGATTCTCTGCGGAAGGTTTCGGGCGCGATCCGTTCCCGCGTTTCGCGTTCCGCAGGTGCCGCTTGAGGCGGAGTTGTGAAGCCAAACGCCTCCTTGGGATAATTTGAGGGTGTCCTGTCGAGGACTTAACGTTAGAAGGTTAAAGGAGAATCAAAATGAAAGAACTTGCCCTTGAGATTCGCGATTTGCCTCATTCCGAAGCCGCAAGATGCGACATCTTTCGATGTGTAGATGATGTGATTTGTGAAGTGACTTGGAACAGCGGTCTCGGCCGCAAACTGCTCTGTACGAAGCACAAGAAGCAGATTGCACAAGATCCTGAATTGCTTCGGACTTGGTCTCATCTCGGCCCGTGAGCTGAAATCAGCGCACTCCCAGCAGACGATTGACATGACACGCGCGCCGCCGTAGCCTGTAGACAGACGGATTGTCCATGGACCTCTTCGAAGAAATCGTTCGCCTGCGCCGCGAGGGCAAGCGCGCCGCGCTGGCCACCATCGTTCACACCAACGGTTCGATCCCCAGCTATGAGAGCAGCCGCATGCTGGTCCGCGAGGACGGCTCGATTGCCGGCACCATCGGCGGCGGTTGCGTCGAGGCCGAGGTATGGGCCGCGGCGAAAGAAGTGATCCGCGGTGAATCGCCGCGCAAGATGACCTTCAACCTGAACCACGAGGCCAATTACGACAACGGTCTGATCTGCGGGGGGACGCTGGAGATCTTCGTAGAGCCGATTCTTCCCCAGCCCGCACTCTGTATCTTCGGCGGGGGACATGTTTCCATCGCCCTGGCGCGCGCGGCGCACAGCGCCGGGTTCGCCATCACGGTGGTGGACGACCGCGAGGCGTTCGCCAACGCCGAGCGTTTCCCCATGGCCGATCACATCTACACTTCGTTTGAAGATTCCTATGAGAAAATCCAGCCCAACGCCTCGAGCTACCTGGTAATCGTCACCCGCGGCCACAAGGACGACATGAACGTCCTGCGCTGGGCCATCGGCACCCAGGCGCGGTACATCGGCATGATCGGGAGCAAGCGCAAGGCGATTTCCGTCTATCGCGCGCTGGAGAAGGAAGGCATCGCCCCGGAGAAGTTCGATCGCGTTTACGCACCGGTGGGACTCGAGATCGGCGCATTGACTCCGGAAGAGATCGCCATCAGCATCACTTCCGAGCTGATCGCCATACGCCGGCAAGCCGGCAGCGTCCCGCACAAATCCCTCAAGGTGGAAGCCGCGGCCGAGCACGCCGCAGGATAGGCGGGTGCTGGCAGCGGTCATCCTCGCGGCGGGAGAGTCCCGCCGGATGGGCCGCCCCAAGGCGCTGCTTCCCTACCGCAGCAGCACATTCCTCGATTACCTGCTCCAAATCACGCGTCACCCTCGCGTCGGCTGGACGCGCGTGGTTGTGGGCGCGCACGCGCAGGAGATTGCCAGGGCCGTGCGTCTGGTCCGTGATGAGCTGGTGAACAATCTGGACTGGGAGAAGGGCCAGCTCTCTTCCATCCAGGCGGCGGTGCGCAGCCTACCTGCTGGCGAGACCGACGGCATACTGCTCTGCCCGGTGGACCATCCATTGGTTTCCGCCGTGCTGGTCGGCGCGCTGATCGAGGCGTTCTACAAGACAGGCAAGAGCATCGTGGTCCCCACTTACAACAAGAAGCGCGGACACCCGATGATCTTTTCGAAAACTCTGTACGACGATTTGCTTGCCGCCTCGGAAGATGTTGGCGCGCGCGCCGTGGTCTGGGCCCACGCTGCGGACGTGCTGGAACTTCCCACCGAAGAAGAGGGCGTAGTGTTAAACCTCAACGACCCGGAAACCCTGGCCCGCGCGCAACGCCCGGAATGAGGCCGAGTTCCTGCGTCCGCTCCTGCGGCCTCAGGATGACGACTTGAGACTTCATTCGGCTTTGGCGAGGAGAGCAGCAACGGCGTCACAAGCAAGCTGGCTGCCGTGAAACGTGGTGGGAGGCAATCCGCCTAGTGCTTGCGCAAGCGCCTCTGCAGTGATCCCTCGGACTTCCTCGAGTGATTTCCCGTGCAGCATTTCTGTGAGCATCGACCCGCAAGCAATGGCTGTCACGCACCCGCGAGTTTTGAAGCGCACCTCGGCGATGCGACCGCCTTCCACCCGGACGGAAAGCCGCATGACATCGCCACACACCGGATTGCTCACCTCCACTTCGGCGGTCGCATCCGGCAGGTCTCCCGCGTTTCGCGGGTTTTTAAAGTGGTCGAGCACGGCGGGGGAATAGAGGCTGGTCACACTCCGAGTATTTCAGACTGCCGGCGGGCATTCAACTCAATGAGGCGCTCGCCTCCCCCGGCCATCCCCGCTACAATCACACCGTTCTATGCGCAGATCCCGACGACCTCCGCCCAGGCAAACCAAAACGCAACGCATCGTTTCACTAGCCCGCATGTCTCACCAGTGGGGCGCTGAGCCCAATTCGGAGGCGAAAATCGACGCGCTTCGATGCGAGCGCGACGACGCTCGTGCCTTTGCGCGTCCCGGCGCTCACAGGGAAGGACTTGCGGGTGATTCCA
>JBGPJC010000194.1:0-4428 GCA_041485165.1 Terriglobia bacterium
TGTACTCCGGCTGGAAAAGTTTCGCGCGGCTGAAGGGGAGCTTCATGCTGCGCGCCAAGCGCTTCCCAGTTTTCGGCAGAATCTGCATCAGGCCCACCGCTTTGGCGCGCGAGACGGCGTTGGACTCGAAGGTCGATTCCTGGCGGATCAATCCGGCGACCAGCATGGGATCGATCGCCTGCCGCGCGGCGGACTTGCGGATGGCCGCGGCGTACGGCAGCGGAAACGCCGTGCTCCACACCTCACGCGGCACCTCTTCCCAGCGCCGCGACTCGAGCTGCGGGACGGCCTGGCGCGTCATCACGATGGCCGCGCTATAGCGGCCGGCTTGCACCGCGTCCTGCGCCGCTTCCAGCAGAAGGCGCGCTTCTCCGGTCTGCAAGTAACCTGCGCGCAGCTCGAGTTCCGTGGAAGAGTCGAAGGCGATCTGCCGCAGCGCGCGGGCGCGTTCGAAGCTCACAGCAACGGCCGGAGCGGCCGACTTTTCGAGAGTGGGCAGAGGAGAGGGCGGGAGGATGAAACTGAGCACTTCGACTCCAGCCGCGCCCGCGGCACCGAGGCTATTCAGGCGCTCGCGGCCGAGGCTGCCGAAGTAAGTCTGAGGGTAGCGCTCCGCCAGCTTCAGATAAAACGCGCGCGCTCGCGCGAGGTCGCCGGCGCGCTCGGCGTTGCGGCCCAGCCAGTAGAGCGCATCGCCGGTATAGGAAGATCCGGAGAAGCGGCGCAAATGGCTTTCCAACCGCGCCTGTGCGTCCGGCCGGCGGTCCAAGTATGCGAGCCAAGCCAGCCGCCAGTCCGCCGCCAGCGCCAATGGCCCGTCCGGAGTTGCCTCCAGCACGCGGCGATAGAACTGCGCCGCGCGGTCGCGATCGAGCTCGGACCAGAAGTAATTTCCGGCGAGAGAGAGCGATTCGGCGGCCCAGCGGCTGTGCGGCAGCCTGGCGGCAACTTTTTCAACTGTGGCCAGTAGAAGCGGTGCTTGTTTCTTCCCGCGATACACCTGGGCAAGCGAAAAGAGGCGCTCGGCATCGACAGCAGCACCGGAGATTGCCAGCCGGTCGAGCGGCTTGGGACCTTCCTTGAGCTGGGCACGGCACTGCGCCGCGCGCAGCATGGCGCGTTCGCGATCCGCGCCTCCCAAACGCTTGAACAGCTTTTCGTATTCGCCGCGCGCTTCCCTCCAGCGATGAGCGTCGAAGAAGACCTGCACCCGGGCCAGTCGCTGCTCCGCGGTCACTCGCGGAAATTCTTCACGCAGTGCGCGGGCCAGCGGCTCCAGCCGTTCACCCGCGGGCTTGGATTCGGAGCTGAGCGGGAAGTTGTAGTAGATGGCCACGTAGTCCTTCGCGGCGCCGGCCGTGCTGCGGTCCATCTCGCGCGCCTTGGCGCGGAGCAGGAGCAGGGCGGGACGCTGCGGCGTGGCTGTGAATGCTTCCAGCGCGAACAGGGCGCGCTGGGGCTGGCGCGCCTGGATGGCCGCGGCAGCGAGGGCGGCAACGGCTTGTTCAGCCATCACCCCATCTGGGAATTCCTTGCGGTAGGACTCCATCCCCGCCAGTCCCGCGCGGGTGTCTCCCAGGGCGAATTGCGCCTGCGCCGCCCAGAAAACGGCGTAATCGCGCAAGAGCGTGCCGCGCTCGGCCTGCTCGAACCACTTGAGCGCCTCGCGAGCGCGCCCGCGGTTCAGGTCGCGGTAGCCCAGCGCGAGCGCTGCTCGCGCGCCGAGGTCATTGCCCGGATTGCGGCGCGCGTAAGCGGCGAGTTTCTCGTAAGCCGCGGAGGTGTCGTGCTGGCGCAGGGAGTGCGCGAGGGTCTCCAGCTCGGTTTCTGTCACAGTGACCTGCGCCCCGCGCGCCGGAGAGGCGCCCGTGAGCGGGAGCAGCAGCACCGTGGACAGCAAAGCTCCGATGAGAGCGAGTATGGGCCGGAAGTTCAAGGCAAAATGCCGCGCGGATTCGATAGTCTTGCTTCCCTGCTGGCTTGTAGACTCAGCGGCGGGCGACAGGAGTGGGATAGGGATAATCTCCGAGCGCTTCACGGTCTCCCTTCGCCAGGATTTCCACCATCCAATGATGGAAATAATCGACCGGGTGTTCGAGGATGGGACCAAAGCGCCGGACATATTCTTTCCTTGCCTTATCCAGGTCTTGCCGCAGACGGACACAAAGGTCTTTGTGCTCCAGACCGAGTTCCACATCCTTCGGCCGGAGCAGGCGGATATCCTGCATAGAAACTTTGGCCACGCGGTTGGCGCGGCGGTGCAACTCTTGCTCGCCCTGCGAGAGACCTTCCAGATGAAACGCCGCCACGGCCGCCTCGGCCGGCGGCTCGGGCGCCACTTCCGGGGGAGGAGCTACTTCAATCTCGATGCGCGCCTCGGGAATGCGTTGGGGTGCTTCCGCCACATGCGTTTCCGCAGACGCTTCCGCCGGGCCTCCGGCGTCGAGGACAACCACGGCTTCGTTTGCTGCGGTCTGGATGACCTGCGGTGGCGGCTCAGTCGGAGTCTCCCTGGTGTACGGCTCAGTCTCGGGCTCGCGCACCGCCTCTTCGCGCAGCGCTTCGACACGACCACCCAGGACAACGTTGGCGGCGGCGCTTGCGTAGGGCGTCTCAGGAATGGCTTCCCTTGCCGGTGGCTCTTCGACCACAACTGCCGCAGCCCGGGCCGCTGGTGTAGAGGTCGCTTCCTCCGACGGCTCTACGGGTGCCAGATGCCGCAGCACCATCTCTTCCGCAGGACTGGTTCGAGACGGCTGGATCGAAGTAGTGACCAGCTTGAGCAGCACGCCCAGCATGGCTTCGAGAGAAGAAGAAGCGGTCTGCGCCCGCAGCATGGCAGGAAGCGTATTTCCAGGACGCGTGCTGGCGCAGGCGGAAACCAGGTCCTCGATGGCGTGGCTCAGTTCGTTGGCGGTGTGGCGCACCAGCGGCAGGTTGTCGCGCAGGGCGCGCGAAACAGACTGTTCGATGGAGCTGGCGTCTTTGGCTCGCTGGGAGTCTGCCATTCCGGATAACCCGTAGACCCGATTATTGGAACCACTTGCGGGGTTGTCAACTGCCATTCCGCCCCCTGGTTCACGAGGGGTCATCCTGGCAGTTTTTGGGGCTTCCTGCCTTGCGCAGGAAATTACCGGGGGACGGGCGGGAATCCCATAGGCGCCAGTGCCCAATTGCGCGGCGATCCGTCTTCGCAGGTCAGGGAAAAGATCCGCGACCTTTCAGCGCGCCACGATCGGCTCGGCCTGCCGCCGATGAAGTTCGGCGTGGCCGGCTACGTCATCGCGCGGGAGAACGAAGAAGAGGCTGGCGACGAGCTGGGCCGCAGGAGACGCCGGACTACACAAGTATTGAACAAGGGGAGAGTGTGCGTGAGAGCCGGATGAGGGGGAAGATGTGCCGCAGGTGAACTAGCGCCCAGATTTCCGCCGCAAGCGCGCCAATGCCAGCAGGCCGCTGCCGACGAGGATAAGGGAGGCAGGCTCCGGCGTAGCACCGACCGTCCCACTCACCGGAAAGCTGGACATCGAACCGGGGACCCAGAAGAAGCTCTTCGAAGAGTCCACCGTAAAATTGCCATAAATAAGAGTCGGATTGCTTGTGCTCCCGCTGAAAAGTTGCTGCCCAAACAGAACCCAGGTGTAATTCGTGCCGCCGACCATGAACTCGATATCAAACAGTCCGCTCTGCGCAGTGTTGAAGAAGATGACGTTCGCCGATTGGGTAAAATTCAGCGCGCCGGAAGAAAACAGGAGCGGCTCCGTGGTGGTGAAAGAATCCGCTGTGGAGGACACGATGTTGAGCGGCACGTCCACTGTAAATGTCAAGGTAAATGGGGCGCTGGGCGCGGAGACAGCGGTGATGGGTGCAGTCGGATCATAGGTGCCGGTGACCTCGTAGCTGATGCTGTTGGCGCCGGCAGGGGGTACTGCGACGGCCAGGCAGAACCCCAGGAGGAACAAGACCCCGATGGCCTTAGTTATGTGCAGCATCTCAAAGCCTCGAATGTCAGCCTACCTTCCCGTTATGGGAATAAGATGGAAGTGGTGACGCACAATTAGAGTAGGGCAATTCCATCTCCATGAATTGCGCATTGTAAACAAACAACTTAGGACAGACCAACTCCAGGCTGGACAAATAAAGTGCAATATTTTTCACACTTGCCCATTTTGGGGCGGGAATGATATCTGCACTAATCGGCGGTGAAATTGAGATTCACATCCTGAGGGGGCCAACACATCTGGGACCAGGTGCCATTGACCATAGCGCGACTCGGGTGTTACCTTCGAATTGACCATACCCCGTGGGGGCGAAACGGTTTCGACGGGAGCTGCAGCGATCAGAAGGCATGCCGGGCGCCACCTGCCCGCAATCGGGTGGAAAAACTAAAGATGCCAATTCAAACCTGGCTCTGGCTGCCTAACCAAA
>JBGPJC010000195.1:0-4371 GCA_041485165.1 Terriglobia bacterium
AAAAATCGGCCGCTCCGGCCGTCGCTGTGAGTTTCGAACGCGCCCGCGCGCTGCGGCAGATCGCTTTCGACTCTTCCACGGAACTCGAGCTGCGCGCAGGTTATTTGCAGACCGGAGAAGCGCGCCTTCTGCTTGAAGCGGCGCAGGACGCGGTGCAAGCCGGCCGCTACAGCGCGGCCATCGTGATGACGCGCCAGGCCGTCCCGCAGCTCGAGGCGCGGCGCTGGGAAGAAGTACCGCGTGACGTCTGGGCCACGGCGTTCCCGCTGCCTTATTCCGCGGCCATTCGCCAGCACGCGCAGCGCGCCGGCGTGGACCCCATGCTGGTCGCCGGCCTGATCCGTCAGGAGTCGGCGTTCCAGGCCGGGGCCATTTCGCGCGCCAAAGCTCTGGGCTTGATGCAGGTGCTGCCGGGGACAGGGAAGATTCTGGCGCGGAAGCTGAAGGTCTCCTACAGCCGCGCGAAACTTTTCCAGCCGGAGTACAATCTTCAGCTCGGTACCAGGTATCTCGCCGACTTGCTGCGCATGTTCGGCGATTCGGAAGCCGCCATCGCGTCTTACGACGCCGGCGAAGACCGCATTGCCGGGTGGCAGGCCGAGCGCAAGTACGAGGAGATTGCCGAGTTCGTGGAGTCCATTCCGTTCACCGAGACCAGGGAGTACGTGCAAATCGTGAAGAGGAACGCCGAGATTTACCGGCGGCTGGAAGCCGCGCACCCGTGAGCGCCTCGATCCCCCGCGCCGCCGCGGGCCGCAGGATGGTTTCCGAAAAGGCCGGACGGTTCACTGAATCGGTGATCCGGGAGATGACCCGCCTGGCCATGAAACACGGCGCCGTAAACCTGGCGCAGGGTTTCCCGGACTTCGCCGCGCCCGCGGAGATCAAGCGCGCCGCGCAGGAAGCCATCGCCGCAGACATCAACCAGTACGCCATCACCTGGGGCGCGCGCGATCTGCGCGAAGCGATTGCCGAACAGTTTCAGCGCGCACAGGGAATGGCCATAGACCCGGAGCGCCAGATCACCGTCTGCTGCGGCTCGACCGAGGCGATGATTGCATCGTTGCTGGCAGTGCTCGATCCCGGCGATGAAGTAGTCATCTTTGAGCCGTTCTACGAGAACTACGGCCCTGATGCCATTCTCTCCGGCGCCGCGCCGCGGTTTGTCCGCCTGCGGCCGGGGACCGGGCTGGCAGGGAGCTGGGGCTTCGACCGCGGCGAGCTGGCCGCGGCGTTCAGCGCGCGCACCCGCGCCATCATCGTCAACACTCCGAATAATCCCACCGGCAAAGTATTCACGCGCGAGGAGCTGGAATTCATTCGCGACCTTTGCGTGCGCCACGATTCGCTGGCCATCACCGACGAAATCTACGAGCACATTCTCTACGACGGCGCGCGGCACATCTCGCTGGCCTCGCTGGAGGGCATGGGCGAGCGCACCATCACCATCAACGGCATGTCGAAAACTTACAGCGTCACCGGCTGGCGCGTTGGCTGGGCCATCGCCGCGCCGCAGCTTACCGACGCCATTCGCAAAGTGCACGACTTTCTCACGGTGGGCGCCGCCGCGCCTCTACAGGCCGCGGGCGCGGTGGCACTGCGGCTTCCCGCGTCGTATTACGAGCAACTCGCGGCCGGATATGCGAAGCGGCGCGAGGTGGCGCTGGGATTCCTCGAGGCCGCGGGCTTCCGCTGCTTCCGCCCGGCCGGCGCGTATTACATCATGACCGACATTTCAGGCTTTGGGTTCAGCGATGACTTATCCTTCGCGCGTTTTCTGGTGGAAGATGTGGGATTGGCGGTGGTGCCGGGATCGAGCTTTTATCAGGACGCTGGCTCCGGCGCGCAGCAGGTCCGTTTCACGTTTTGCAAGACCCCGCAGACACTCGCCGCTGCCGCCGAGCGTCTTTCCCGGCTGCCCGCCAAGCTCGCCGCGCGGACGTAATCGCCTCAGATTTCGCCGAAGTCAGTTATGCTACAATCCGCGCCGGATGGCAGGAGAGAGTGGCTCATGGGGATGCAACTCATGCTGGTTCCGAAAGACACTCGGGTGGAAGCCAACGGCGGAGGCCAGCCTTCTGACATCAGCGGCAGTGCGACGCGAACCTTTCTCTGCACGCTGGATATCGTCGAGGTGATCGAGCAGGAATCGCTGGACGTGGCAATTTGGGGTTCCGCCGACGGGACGGACTGGGGCAAGAAGCCCCTGCTGATGTTGCCGCAGCAATTCTATCGCGGAGAGACGCGGCTCGTCTTGGACGTCAGTTACAAGCCGGAGATAAAGCATTTACTTGCGCGCTGGGTGGTGAATCGCTGGGGGCGCGTCGCGCCGAGGCCGCTTTTTGTCTTCGGGATGGTGCTCGAAGAAGTCGCCGCACTTTCTGTTTCCGCCCGGCAACCCGGCCAGAGTGTATCCGCAGGCTCCTGAACAAAGGCAGTCCAGACGAAAACAGCGTGTTGCCCGGCTTCCACCTTTTTTCTGGATGAAGAAAGGGGTAGGAAGCTGACGGTCGGTTGCCCTTTGGTGGTGGCCCCCTACCCCGCGAGTGGTCTTGCCTGCTTAGACGCAGTTTCTTGGCTAGGAGTTTCACGCGGCAAACATTTTTCTTCCTCCCATCGCCGCCGATTTTCACGCCCAGGTTGTAGCTGCACGATCAGGAGTCCAGCGTTACGGTTTGCTTGTAGGCAGGCAGGACGACCTCCCAGTGAAGCTTTTCACGAATCATGGTTTGCAGGGCCTGCGAGGCCGCGGGCTCGCCGTGGGTGAGAAACGTCCTCCGGGGCGGCGCGGAAAATCCCCCCAGCCAGCGCATCAACTCGCTCTGCCCGGCGTGGGCGGAGAGTTGGTGCATGGAAATGATCTCAGCGTTCACTGGCACGTCCTGGCCATACATCCGCAGCGTCTTGGCCCCCTCGGCCAGCGACCTGCCGCGGGTGCCCTCGGCCTGGAAGCCGGGGAGCAAGACGGCGTTGCGCGAATCGGGCAACCGCCGCTCCAAGTGGTGCAGGACGCGACCGCCGGTGGCCATGCCGCTGGCGGAAAGGATCAGGCAGGAGCCGGTCACATTGTTGATTTGCTTTGATTCCTCGGCGGTGCGGGTCATGTGCACTTCGTGGACATTCAGGGGGTCGCCGCCGGATTCCAGGCGCGTGAACTCGAGCGAGTGTTCTTCGTGATGCGCGGCGTACATTTCTGTGGCGCGGATGGCCATGGGGCTGTCTACGTAGGTGGGCAATTTGGGAATGCGTTGCTGGCTCTCGAGCTCGCGCAGGAGATACATCAGCGTCTGCGTCCGGCCTACGGCAAATGCCGGGATCACCACGCACCCGCCGCGCTGCACCACGCGATTGATCACCGCGGCGAGCAGGTCGGAAACCGATCCGGTGGCGTGGTCGCGGTCTCCGTAGGTGGATTCGCATACCAGGAAGTCGGCGCGCGACGGCGTCTGCGGATTTTTCAGGATGGGCTGCTCGTAGCGGCCCACATCTCCGGAAAACACCAGGGTGATCTTGCGGCCGTTCTCCGAGATGGTCAGCTCGAGGCTCGATGAGCCCAGGATGTGCCCGGCATCGTATCCGCGGACGTTGAATTCCGGGCTGATCTTGAACTCGCCGCTGCGCGGGATTTCCTGTATCCGCGGCAGAGCGGCTTCCGCCTCGGCCACGGTGTACAGCGGCAGGGCCGGGGAGTGCTTGCTGTATCCCTTTTGATTGGCGAACCGCGCATCTTCTTCCTGGATGTGGGCGGAGTCGCGCAACAGGATTTCAGTCAGCTCGCGCGTGGCGGCGTTGGCAAAGATGGGCCCGCTAAAGCCGTCGCGCACCAGCCGGGGCAGATAGCCCGTGTGATCGATGTGCGCGTGGGTCAGCAGCACCCAGTTGAAGGAGGAAGGCGCGACGGGCAGTGCCTCCCAGTTGCGCTGGCGCAACTCCTTGTTGCCCTGGAACAGGCCGCAGTCCAGCAGGAGCCGCTTGCCGCCCGCTTCGACCAGGTATTTCGATCCGGTGACCGTGCCGGTGGCGCCGAGGAAGGTGAGTTTGGCCATAGGCGGCGTATTGTAATCTAACGGCAGCCGTGCGAACGGGATTTGTCAGCTTGCATCACTCACGCAGGGAGGGTTTGACCGTTTCCGGCGGCCGGTGCTATAAATGAAGTACTCCTTCGGTGGGGCTGTGGCGCAGTTGGGAGCGCGCCTCGATGGCATCGAGGAGGTCGTGGGTTCGAATCCCATCAGCTCCACCAAACTTATGGGGGGTCCAGCCCGGACACATGGGTTACAGAACGTACCGGCTACATGGGTAACAACCTCGGGCCGAACGGGTTGTCAAGAGGTTCCAGCACCCGGGTATCAAGATCGAAGTAGCCCAGAT
>JBGPJC010000196.1:0-4311 GCA_041485165.1 Terriglobia bacterium
CTGCTGGCCATGCTCTATTCCTTCAGCCCCGACTTTGGCCGGCCGTTCCTGCTGCGCGCATTTGTCATCATCGTGCTCGGCGGGCTGGAATCATTTGCCGGCCTGGCCATCGGCGCGGTGATCCTGGCGGTGACGGAAACCTTCAGCATCCTGGTGTTGCCGGCAAGCTACCAGCCCGCCGTCGCCTTTTCGCTGCTGGTCGTGGCGCTAGTGGTCCTGCCCGGCGGCGTGGCCGGACTTTTCGCCAAGAGGCGGCGCCTGGCATGAGTCCTTCTTCAGGCCCGCCCACGGCGGGCAACTCGCGCATCGCACGCCTGGCTCGGGTTGTCCTGCCTCTGCTCGCCCTCGCCGCGCTCGCCATCCTTCCGAAGATCGGGATCGGCGCCTACACCAGCCGGCTCTTCTTCGTGACCTTTGTCTGGATCGTGGCTAGCGTGGCCTGGAACTTGCTCGGCGGCCTGGCCGGGCAAGTGTCTTTTGGCTTTGCTGTGTTCTACGGGCTGGGAGCATACACGGCGGCGCTGGCCATCAATGGCGGCGTCAATCCCTACTTATCTTTCCTTCTGGCAGGAGTGGTGGCCTCGGCGGCTTCGTTGCTGGTAGGGCTGCCCACGTTTCGCCTGCACGGGCCCTACTTCGCCATCGCCACCATCGGCGTCGGCGAGGCGGTCCGCGTGGTGATGACCAATCTGGACTTCACCGGTGGCGCCAGCGGCTATCGCATCGTCGAGCATACGCGCTTCAATTACACCGAGCACTACTATACGGCGCTCGCGCTCGCCACTGCGGCCGTCGGCATCTCCATGGCGCTGCGCGGGTCGAAGCTCGGCCTTGGCCTGGTGGCCATCCGCGAAGATGAAGCGGCCGCGGCCGACGTGGGCGTAAACCCATACGCCGCGAAACTTGCCGTCCATGCGCTGGCGGCCGCCATGGTCGGCGCGGCAGGAGGCGTCTTTGCCCGCTACGCCGCGTTTATTCATCCCGATGGCGTTTTCGCTTTTCAAACCAGCGTGGCCATCGTGCTGATGCCCATTATCGGAGGGATCGGGACGCTGTGGGGACCGGTGATCGGCGCCGCAGTCTACGGGGCACTCCAAGAAGAGCTGGTCGCGCGGTTTCAACAGGTCCACCTGCTGCTTTACGGGATCCTGCTGATCTTAATCATTCTCTTTGAGCCGCGAGGCATCGTCGGTCTGGTCGGAAGAGCCACGCGGCGCTTCCAGAGGGCCTGATGCGCCGGCACGCAAATACCTGGCACGTTCCACTAGATTGTTTTCGTCTCCGTGCCCTCTGCGCTCTCTGCGTCCTCTGTGCTAGTTCTTATTCTATTGCGGCTCAAGGCTCGACGGTCATCTCCACGTTTTCCAGGACTCGCTACTAACGCCATGGCCGCCCTCCTCGAAGTGCGCAACGTGTGCAAGCAGTTCTCCGGCCTCGCCGCGCTCAAAGACGTCTCCTTCGAGGTCGATGAAGGACGCATCTGCGGCCTGATCGGTCCCAACGGCGCCGGCAAAACCACGCTGTTCAGCATCATCGCCGGCTGTACGCCTCCGACTTCGGGCCAGATCGTTTTCCGCGGGCAGGATTTGACGCGCATTCGCCCGCACCACGCCGTCCGCGCGGGAATTGCGCGCACCCATCAGGTGGCGCGGCCGTTCCGTTCCATGACCGTCCTCGAAAACGTCGAAGTGGCCCTGCGTTACGGACGAAGCGGGGAATCAGGAAACCTGGCCAAAGACGCCATGCAGGCGCTGGAGCTGGTGGGGCTGGAGTATTCCCAACATTTTCCCGCGGCGATACTCTCTGTCGGCGACCTGAAGCGCCTCGAGCTGGCGCGCGCCTTGGCGGCACATCCGATTCTGCTGCTCTGCGACGAAGTGTGTGGCGGGCTCAGTGAAAGTGAAACGCAATCCGTGCTGGCCCTGCTGCGGCGCATCCAGCAGATGGGCACCACGGTCCTATACGTCGAGCACAACCTGCGCGCCATCATGGGCGTTTGCGAAAAGGTGGTGGTGCTCAACTTCGGTGAAAAACTCGCCGAAGGCCCGCCGGCACAGATGCAGAACGATCCCGCGGTCATCGAGGCCTATATCGGCAAGAGCACCCTGTAGCGCGCGCCTTCAGGCCCGCCCCGGCGGGGGTAATGCAAGATGCTGCCCTGAAGGGCAACTCTACAGAATCAATTCCGAGACGACACAGCAACCCATGCCCGACAACCTCCTTCAAGTCGAACAACTCCACGCCGGCTACGGCGCGATCCGCGTCGTCTGGGGCGTCTCGCTCAGCGTCCAGCAGCGCCAGGTGGTCAGTCTGATCGGGCCCAACGGCGCGGGCAAGACCACCACGCTCAACGTCATCGCCGGGCTGCTCCCGGCCATAAGCGGCAAAATCATTTTCCAGGGAGCGGACATCACCGCCAAGCCCAGCTACGAGCGCGTGCGCCAGCGCCTCTGCCTGATCCCCGAAGGGCGGCAGTTGTGGCCGCGCATGACCGTGGAAGAAAACCTGCTGATGGGCGCATACCCGGCGAGCCTGCGCCGCGGGGCCCACGCCGCGCTGGAAAAGATTTATGAGATGTTCCCGCGGCTCAAGGAGCGCCGCCGCCAGCCCGCCGGAACATTGTCCGGCGGCGAGCAGCAGATGTGCGCCATCGGACGCGGGCTGATGGCCGAACCCGTCCTGCTCCTGCTCGATGAGCCATCGCTCGGGCTGGCTCCCATGCTGGTCGAAGAGGTTTTCCGCTATGTGAGGAAGATAGCCGACCAGGGAGTCACCATTCTGTTCGCCGGCCAGCATGCCAGCTACGCCCTCGGGATTTCCGACTATTGTTACGTGATGGAGACCGGCCGCATCGCCCTGGAAGGCTCGAGCGCGACACTGAAGGCAGACGACCACGTCCGCGCCGCATATCTTGGGGGTTGAGGCAGTCAGCCGGGACTCAGTCTTAGTTTTGATAAGGTATATTGAGTGACTCAGGCCATCGCGGCCCATTGATGGAGGCATGCTTATGAGTGCAGTGCCACGTGCTGTTGCCAGGATCGATGCCTACCTCCGAAAGAAAGATCCAAGACTCCGGCAAGTAGCCAGGAGGTTGCGAGCCCTGGTCAAAGCAGCAGTTCCGGACGTGACGGAAACCGTGAATCCCTGGGGACTGCCTACTTTCGAGCTGAACGGCCCAATGTGTTACTTCGCAGTTGGAAAGAACCACGTGACCTTTGGCTTTTTGCGAGGGACGTCGCTGGACGATCCTAAGGGACTGCTCGAAGGTACCGGCAAAAACCTTCGTCACGTGAAAGTGCGGAAGAAGGAAAATTTAAGCCAGGCTGGCCTGCGAAGACTCGTGGTCGCTGCGGCTCGCCTGAACCGCGAGTCCCCTTCCCAGTGGATGCCCACCAGACGCAAGCGATAGACCAGGGCGGGCTCGGACGCCTGATCCGCGGAAAACCAATCAGGCAGTAGACCTTCTACAAGCGCGATGAGGCCGGGATCAAAAAGATCAAGAAGATGCTCCTGGCGAAGTTTTAGTAAGCGGCCGCCCATCTTTGCTAAGCCATGCCCGCACGAGCTTGACATCGTCCGCAGACGCGAGTAATCACTGCGTAGCTAAACTTTCCATGAACATTTGCTGCCACCTTTGCGTGTGAGGCCTTTATGTCCAAGCGTTTAGGGTTGCTTGTAGTGCTGGCCGTTGCGCAGCTCCTGGTGGCGCAGTCCCCAACTGTGCACCTGAAAGTCCACGCCGTGCTGGTGGACAAGGATCTCAACCAGAAGCCGGTGCCGCGGCTTGCCCTGGCCATTCGCAATCTTGCCGCCGGGTCCGCGGAGCCGGTCAAGACGCGCACCAGCCTCGACGGCATTGCCGAGGCGGATCTCCCCGCCGGGCGATACGAAATCACCACGCCCGACGGCATCGAATTTCAAGGAAAGCACTATACGTGGAAGCTGGAGGCGAAGCTCGAGTCCGCTGCGGTGACGCTGGAACTGAGCAACGACAACGCCGCGACCACAGGCGCGCCCGCCCCATCCGCGGGTCAGGGGGGCGAATTGACGGCGCTCTTCCAGCGGCTTAAGAACGCCGTGGTCACAGTACGAGCGGAAGGAAATGATGGATCGGGATTTCTGGTGGACCCGGCGGGACTCTTCGTGACCAACCATCATGTAATCGCCGATTCCAACTACCTGGCGGTGCAATTCGACGCGGGACACAAGGTGACTGCCGAAGTGATTGCCGATGATCCCGAAGACGACCTGGCCGTGATCCGGGCCAATCTCGGGGTCTTTCCCGACGGCATCGTCGTCACGCTCGCCGGC
>JBGPJC010000197.1:0-4269 GCA_041485165.1 Terriglobia bacterium
AGTAGTCCAGTGCGGCGGGCAGGCTGACCGCCAGGTCGCCTTCGCCGCCCTGCGGGCGCAGCCGCAAGTCCACGCGGAAGACGGCGCCCTCGGGTGTGGCTTCAGTGACCAGTTTGAGCACGGACTGCGCTAAGCGCACGAAGAACTCGGAATTCGTGATGGCGCCCGAAGTTCCACCCGAGGTCTCTCCATCCGCCGCGTAGAGGAACATCAGGTCGATATCCGAGCTGTAGTTCAGCTCCTGACCGCCGAGTTTTCCGAGAGAGAGAATGACCAGCTCGACCGGCCGCTGCCGGCCGTCGGGCCCGCTGGCCTGCGGAGTTCCGTGGGAGTCGACGAATTTTTGATCGGCAATGCGCAGGGCGCGGGCCAGCAGCAGGTCGGCGAGATCGGAAAGCTCGAGCGTGGTTTCCGCCAGCGTGGCGAGTCCCAGGACGTCGCGGAGCATGATGCGCAGATATTCGCGGCGCTTGAAACGCGCCAGCGCCACCGCCGGGGAAAGATCGAAGGCCGAGGTCTCGAACCGCGCATATTCTTCGCGCAGGTCTTCCGGCGAACGAGAATGCTCGATGCCGCGGGTCGAGCGGCTCGGCGCTCCGGCGTCGGAAGGCCGCGGCGGGCGGTGCAGCGTGGTAATCAACTCGGGCTGCTGCACCAGGGTCTCGGAAAGGAAGCGGCTGTAGCTGAAAGCGGTCAGCAGATAGTGCAGGGCCGTGGGGTAGCGCTCCAGGTAGGAGACCGTGCGCGATGCAGCTTCTCCCTCTGGACGCAGGTAGCGCTCGAGGAAATTCAGGGCCTCGTCCGGCGCAGGGATTTGCGCCAGCAACGCCGGGAGAGATGTGCGCAGCGTCGCAGGAAGCGACTGCACAATGCCGGAAAGTGTGGCTGCGGCGCGGTCGCGGTCGACAAAGGCGATGTTTGCGTACGCCGGGTCCATTCCAAGCGTTTATATCACGTGGGACAGACATTCCTGTCTGTCCCGGCTTCAAACATGGCATCAGCCTGAAGCAATCGAAGACAACTCTGGAGTGGGGACAGATAGGAATGTCTGTCCCACAAAAACAAAACGGCGGCGGGACCTCTCAGCCTCCCGCCGCCGCGTGTTCGGGTCTAGATGTCGTAATAGAGCTGGAACTCGTAGGGATGCGGGCGCATCCGCACGGCGTCCACCTCATGCTTCATCTTGTAATCAATCCACAGTTGGACCACTTCTTCGGTGAAGACGTCCCCGCGCAGCAGGAATTTGTGGTCGTCTTCCAGCGCCTGGAGAGAATCCTCGAGCGAGCCGGGAAGGGAAGGAACCTTTTTCAGCTCTTCCGGCTCGAGGTCGTAGATATCCTTGTCCAGCGGCTGTCCGGGATCAATCTTGTTCTCGATTCCGTCGAGGCCGGCCATCAGCATGGCGGAGAAAGCCAGGTACGGATTACACGACGGGTCCGGCGGGCGGAACTCCAGTCGCTTGGCCTTGGGACTGGCCGAATAGACCGGGATGCGGATGGCCGCGGAGCGGTTGCGGCGCGAATAGGCCAGATTCACCGGCGCTTCGTAGCCCGGCACCAGGCGCTTGTAGGAATTGGTAGTCGGCGCCGCAAAGGCAACAATGGCCGGCGCGTGGCGCAGCAGCCCGCCGATGTACCACAGCGCGGTCTGCGACAGGCCGGCATAGCCGTCGCCCGCGAAGAGCGGTTTGCCCTTCATCCACAGCGATTGGTGAGTGTGCATGCCCGAGCCGTTGTCGCCGAAAATTGGCTTGGGCATGAAAGTCACGGTCTTGCCGTACTGATAAGCGACGTTGCGCACGATGTATTTGAACAACATCATGTTGTCGGCGCACTTGAGCATGGTGTCGAACTTGACGTCGATCTCGCACTGGCCGCCACTGGCCACTTCGTGGTGATGGCACTCGACATTCAGTCCGCACGCGGCCATCTGCGTGGCCATATCCGCGCGCAAATCCATGTAGTGGTCGGTAGGAGGGCAGGGGAAATAGCCTTCCTTATAGCGCGGGCGATAACCCAGGTTGTGTTCTTCGCGGCCGGAATTCCAGCGGCCCTCCTCGGCGTCGATGAAATAAAAGCCGTGCTGGTAGGTCTGGTCGAAGCGCACATTGTCGAAGATGAAGAACTCGGCCTCGGCGCCGTAGAAGGCCTGGTCGGCGATGCCGCTGAAGCCCAGGTAGGCTTCGGCCTTACGGGCGATGTGCCGCGGGTCGCGGGGATAAGGCTGCTTGGTGATGGGATCAATCACGTCGCCGGTCATGACCAGCGTAGGCAGCTCGCGGAACGGGTCCATGAAGCAGGTTTTGGGATCGGGCACCAGCAGCATGTCGGACTCGTGGATCGAAGCCCACCCGCGGATCGAGCTGCCGTCAATCCCGTAACCCTGCTCGAAAGCTTCTTCGCTGAGTTGGGCGATGGGGAAACTGACGTGGTGCCAGAGACCTGGAAGGTCGGTGAAGCGGAGGTCGAGCATTTTCGCGTTGTTTTTCGCCGCGTATTCGAGCACTTGCTTTGGATCCATTCGTCCTCCCGTAAGTCCGGTGGTTCCGTGAACAGCGCCGCCCGGAAATTAACTGACGAAAGTACCGCACCGCCGTCCCTCGCGTCAATCAGAAAGCCCGCGGTTTTCTCACGCAAAAAAGACATTTTGGACTACAAATCGAAATGGCGATGAGTGGTCTGGGCGGATGTCTGCGTGCGGTCTCTACGAATCCGTAACTCGGGGGGTGCTTCGGGACTCACCACAGAGGCACAGAGGACACGGAGTTCGCAAGGAGAGTTGTTGCTTTCGTCGGGGCTTTGGCGGGCGTAGAATGCCTCGAACCTTGCGGGCAGGGGCGAGCCCGCTTCCTAGGTGCGGCCACACCATGCGTAACTCGATATTCAGCTGGATCGTTCTCCTGGTTCAGAGCGCATCGACGCTTGCGCTTGCGGGCCTAATCTGGTTCGTCCAAGTGGTGCACTACCCGCTCTACACCCGCGTCCCGTCGCAGGGCTTCGCCTCCTACGAGGAAGAGCACCAGCAGCGCACAGGTTGGGTGGTCGGCCCGCTGATGGTGCTGGAAACTCTTGGCGCCCTTCTGTTGGTGCGCTGGAGGCCGGAAGGGATTTCGCTCACGCCGGTGATTTCCGGGCTCTTCCTGCTGGCCATCATCTGGTTGTCCACGTTTTTCCTGCAGATGCCGCTGCACAAGACGTTGGGAAAAGGGTTTGACTGGCCCGCGCACCGCCTGTTGGTCCGCGGCTCATGGATCCATACCGCGGCCTGGACGGCGCGCGCCGGCATCGCCCTGGCCATGCTGGCCAGCGCGCGCCACTGAATTAATCGTAGTACTCCGTCCCCAGGTGAGTGATCAGCTCTTCGCCCCGCAGCCAGCGCAGTGTGTTCTTCAACTTCATGAGCTGGATGAACAAGTCGTGCTCGGGGTAGAGCGCGGGGGCACACATCGGCGACTTGAAGTAGAAGCTCAGCCACTCTTGTATGCCGCGCAGCCCGGCGCGCTGCGCCAGGTCGAGGAATAAAGCCAGGTCCAGGACGATGGGGGCCGCCAGGATCGAATCGCGGCAGAGGAAGTCCACCTTGATCTGCATCGGGTAGCCCAGCCACCCGAAGATGTCAATGTTGTCCCAGCCCTCCTTGTTGTCTCCCCGCGGCGGGTAATAGTTGATGCGCACCTTGTGGTGGATCTTTCCGTAGAGCGCCGGGTAAAGTTGCGGCTGAAGGATGTATTCCAGCACGCCGAGCTTGGATTCTTCTTTGGTTTTGAACGATTCGGGGTCGTCCAGAACTTCGCCGTCGCGGTTGCCCAGGATGTTGGTGGAAAACCAGCCGTTCATCCCCAGCATCCGCGCCTTGAAGCCCGGCGCGAGGATGGTCTTCATCAAAGTCTGCCCGGTCTTGAAGTCCTTGCCGCAGATGGGCAGGCCGCGGTCGTGAGCCAGGCCGGCCAGCGCGGGGATGTCCACAGTCAGGTTGGGCGCGCCATTGGCGAACGGCACGCCGCTCTTGAGGGCGGCGTAGGCGTAGAGCATGGACGGTGCGATGGCCGGATGGTTTTTCTTCATGGCCTCTTCAAACTTCTCAAGACTGCCATGGACGGCATGATGCTTCATGTAGATTTCCGTCGAGCCGCACCACACCATCACGCAGCGCGAGACCCCCTTTTTTTTCTGGAATGAGCGGATGTCCGCGGCGATTTGTTCGGCCAGCTCGAATTTGTTTCTGGCCTTCTTTACGTTCGGCCCATCGAGCTTCTTGACGTAGTGGCGG
>JBGPJC010000198.1:0-4266 GCA_041485165.1 Terriglobia bacterium
ATTCGTCTCCGCGTTTGTGCGTGGCGTCGAGGAAAACGGCGCCCTGGCCACGGCGAAACATTTCCCCGGGCACGGCGATACGGGAACAGATTCCCATCTGGACATGGCCAAGATCGGCGGAGACCGCGCGCGCCTGGAAGGCGTTGAACTGGTCCCCTTCCGCGCGGCCATTGCCGCCGGCGTCAGTTCGGTCATGACTGGACATCTGGTGGTGCCCGCGATCGAGCCGGACCAGGAAGTGCCTGCCACCCTCTCGTCCCATGTGCTGACCGGCTTGCTGCGCGACCAGATGGGCTTCGAAGGTTTGGTAGTGACCGACGCCCTGGACATGGGCGGCGTGACCAAGGGATTTCCTCCCGGAGAAGTCGCGGTCCGCGCGCTGCTGGCGGGGGCCGATGTCTTGCTGATGCCTCCGGTGCCGGACGCGGCGCTGATGGGCCTGCGCGAAGCCGTGAAATCCGGGCGCATCCCAATGGCGCGGCTCGATGCGGCGGTGACGCGGATCCTGCAAGCCAAAGCGCGGCTTGAGCTGCAAAGGAATCGCCTGGTGGATATTGACGCGCTGAACAGCAACTTCCGCCGCCCGGAATCTTTGCGCCTGGCACAGGACATCGCCGACCGCGGGGTCACGCTGCTGCGCGACGATTCGAAGATCGTGCCGCTCGACCCGCGCAAGCCCGCGCGCGTCCTGCTTCTCGCCGTCGCTGCGGACGCGGATACGCTCCCCGCCGAGCCGTTCGAACGCGAACTGCGCAGCCAGCTCGACACCGTTCAGACCGTGCGCGTGGATCCGAAATACATGCGGCCGGAAACCGTCCACGTCCCGCCACTGGATCAATATGATTTGGCGATTGTGGCCATGACGGTGACCGTCGCCGACCGCAAGGCCACCGTAGGCCTGCCCGCCAACGAGGCGGAGATGGTCCACGCGCTGCTGAAATCCGGCAAGCCGGTGGTAGTGGCGTCTTTCGGCAGTCCGTACCTGATGGAAGTTTTTCCCGAGGCGCAAACGTGGATCGCCGCCTTTAGCACGCAGGATGTGTCGCAGCGCGCCGTGGCCCGCGCGTTGCTCGGGCAAATCGCCATCTCCGGCAAGCTGCCGGTGCGACTTCCCGGCGCGGCGCCAAAGCCGCTGGCCATCGGCGATGGACTGACCACCGTTACAGATGCAATGACGCTGCGGCCGGCGTCGCCGGAGATGGATGCGCAGCTTCGGCCGGTATACGACCTGATCCGCCGGGCGGTGACTGAGGATCTGCTCGTGGCGTGCACTGTAGCGGTAGGACATCGCGGTCAGCTCTCTTTGTTTCATGAGACTGCCGTGGTCACGCTGGGCACAAGGAACCAACCGCCCGTCGTACCTGTCACCCAGCAGACCAACTGGGAGATGGATTTGGGGATCCCTCCGATATTGACTACGAGTGTGGCCGTATTGACAGGCTTGAAGCGACTGAGTCTGGATACGCCGGTATGGCGAATTCTTCCGGAGTGGAGTACGGGACCTTCGGCGGAATGGCGGAAGAAAGTCACCGTGCGGCATTTGCTCGAGGATACGGCTGGCTTGCCGTCTTTCCGAGAGAACCCTTCCAAGATGTCCGGTCAGGCTGCCCTCCTTGCCCAGGTCTCTGCCTTGGCTCTGCTCACCGAGCCCGGGGCGCGGTATTACCACTCCGAGTGGGGTCAAATTCTCCTGCGGATTATTGTGGAACGCCTTTCTGGAGAATCGCTGCTGAGCTTCGCTAACGGGGAATTATTTGCTCCCATCGGCGAATCGCTCTCGGTCGCAACTTCCGGTGAATCATCGGCGGGAGGGCCGTCGGTGAGAAGCATTGCGGCGCTGGCACAGACTTGGATGAACGGAGGGATTTATTCGCACCGGCGGTTGCTTCACGCGAATACTATCAACGAGTTTTTACAGCGCCGGCAAATAGACGGCCCACCCGTGGCCGCGGGCTGGGAGGTTTCCAATCCACCCGGACATTATTTCTCATCCCGGGCTTTCGGGGTGAACGGATTCAGGCGCCCCACAATCTGGAGTCGCAATGATATTCCCGCATCCGTCTGGATCGAGCCGGACAGCCAATTCTTCATTATTCTTCAAATGAGTCCGAAGAATGGGGAGAGCGATCGAGCCAAGCTGGACACTTTGCTGGATGATATTCACGACGCCGCGTTCAAAGCATTGGGGCTGGTGCCCAAGTCGTAGCGGGGTGCTGGCGAAATCCCCCTTGGACCCTCAGAACGACAAGCGCACAGCACAGCGCTGAATGGCCCGCGGGGCCAGTTGGCGGGCTATAATCCTTCCCGTGAAATCGCGCCACATAAGAAACACAACTGAGGAACGGAATCCGCGTTCCCGCGGGCTGGACTTGAAGTCCACGCGCGAGATTGTGAGCATCCTGAACCGAGAAGACGCGCGCGTTGCACCGGCTGTTGCGCGGCAGATCCCGCAGATTGCGCGGGCGGTGGACGCGATTGTTTCAGCCTTGGGCCGCGGTGGCAGGCTGCTTTACGTTGGCGCGGGGACCAGCGGGCGGCTGGGGATGCTCGATGCCTCGGAGTGCCCGCCGACGTTTGGGGTGGCTGCGGGCACGGTGGATGCCGTAATCGCAGGCGGCCTCGGCGCGCTGATCCACGCCGTCGAAGGTGCGGAAGATTCCGCCGAGGGCGGTGCGCGCGACCTGGCGGTGAAGAAATGTTCGGCGAAGGACGTCGTGGTCGGCCTGGCGGCGAGCGGAACGACACCCTATGTCCTCGGCGCGCTGCGGCACGCACATGAGAGGGGGGCGACGACGGTGGGTGTCACTTGCAATCCGGGTTCACCGCTGGCCCGGCTGGCGCGCATCGTCATCGTGACCGAAGTAGGCCCAGAAGCCATTGCCGGCTCGACGCGGATGAAAGCGGGAACGTCGCAAAAACTTGTGTTGAACATGCTCAGCACGGCGGCAATGGTCCGGCTCGGCTACGTCTACAACCACTGGATGATCAACGTGGCGCAGACCAACATCAAACTGCGGCAACGAGCCCAGAGCATCCTGGAACAGGCTGCGGACGCAACGCCGGCATCGGCCCGCAGGGCGCTGGAGAGCGCGGGCGGCGACCTGCGCATCGCCCTCATCATTCTGAAAAAGGGAGTAAGCTGCGCGGAGGCGCGACAGCGGCTGCTCGACTCCGGCGGTGACTTGCGCGCGGCCCTGGGCGAGGGACGCAGCGCTGCGGCGCGGAAGAGAAAGACCGATGGATAAATTTCTGATCGAAGGCGGGCACCGATTGGAGGGCACGGTCGAGATCAGCGGCGCAAAAAACGCCGCGCTGCCGGCAATGGCAGCTGCTTTGCTCACCGCCGAGCCGGTGCGGCTGGACAATGTGCCACGCGTGCACGACATCTCCACCATGGCGCGGCTGCTGGCGCACATGCAGGCCAGCGTTGAACTGCCCGCGGCGCCGGGAAGCGTGGTCCTCAGGGCGGAAAAAATTTCCCTGGCGGAGGCGCCATACGAGCTGGTGAAGACCATGCGCGCTTCCGTGCTGGTGCTGGGGCCGCTGCTCGCGCGCTGGGGCTATGCCCGCGTTTCTCTTCCTGGGGGGTGCGCCATCGGCGCGCGGCCGGTGGACCTGCACATCAAGGCGCTGCAACAAATGGGCGCGGAGATCTCCACCGACCACGGCTACATCGAGGCCACCGCCAAGCGGTTGCACGGCGCGCACATCGTTTTTGAAAAAATCACCGTAACCGGGACGGAAAATCTGCTGATGGCCGCGGCGCTAGCCGAGGGCGAAACCGTTCTGGAAAATGCCGCGCGCGAACCGGAGGTCAGCGACCTGGCCGAGCTGCTGATCAAGATGGGCGCGCAGATCGAAGGCGTAGGCACGGCGACGCTGCGCGTGCGTGGGGTCACTGCCCTGCACGGTGCGGCGCATACCATCATCCCCGACCGCATCGAGGCGGGCACCATGCTGGTGGCTGGAGCAATCACCGGGGGCGAAATTGCGCTGACACGCTGCGAGCCTCGGCACCTGACTGCCATAACCGGGAAGCTGACGGAGACTGGGGCGGAGATCCGCGCGGAAGGGCCGGACGGCCTGCGCGTCCGCGGTCCAGCGCAGCCGCGGCCGGCGGACGTCTCCACCGAGGAGTACCCCGGCTTCCCCACCGATATGCAGGCGCAGTACATGGCGCTGGCTACGCAGGCCAACGGTACTTCCACCTTGACCGAGACAATCTTCGAAAACCGGTACATGCACGCCAGCGAGATGATGCGCATG
>JBGPJC010000199.1:0-4256 GCA_041485165.1 Terriglobia bacterium
GCCGTAAACCTGCGTGGCGGCCAGCAATTCTTCGCTGCGCAGGCGGCTGAGCTGCGCGCCTTGCTCCGGGCCGAGCGCATTCTGCCCACCCTCGCCGCGCGTGATGGAGAGCAGGGCGACATCGGCGCCAAGGCCGCGGGCCAGATAGGCGAGTACGGCAGCGGGTTCATCATCAGGGTGAGCGGTGATGCAGAGGATGCGTGTGGTGACCCGCGCGCGGTCGATGGCTTCTACGGTTTCGGGGAGGGCCTGAGCGCGCGACCCTGCTCGCCCCACCACCAGAAGCATAAGCAACAAAACAGCCCGGCGTTTCACTCGATTCCCTCCGCGAACGGCCATTTTCTTTCGATGCGCGCCCGCGCAAAAAAGACAATCGCCCCGGCCAGCATCACGCCCAGTCCGGCCAGCGCGGTGGTGCCAGTGGACACGAAGATGGCCAGCCACAAGGCGATTGCCAGCACCGCCGGCAGTGGGTAGAGCCACATCCGGAACGGCAGCCGCTCAACCGGCCAGCGGCGGCGCAAGACCATCACCGCCACCGCTCCGCCCACAAACTGCACCAGGATGCGCATGGCCAGGATGGCGCTGATCACTTCGCGCAGCTTGAACAACAAGCTGAACACGAATCCCGCCGCGCCCAGAGCGAGCAGCGAGACGTGCGGGAAGTGCTTGGTGGGATGGACACGCGCAAAGACGCGGAAGAATGTGCCGTCGGCCGCAGCCGCATAGGGCACGCGCGAATAGCCCAGCGTCAGCGCGAAGAGCGAGCCGAAGGCCACCCACAGGATCATCGCCGTCGCAATCTTCGCCGCCCCCGTGCCGTAGATGCGCTCGACAAACGTACTGACGATGAACTTGGAATTGGCCGCTTCTTGCCACGGCACCACACCGAGGATTCCGGTTTGCAGAGTGAGGTAGAGCACGGCGATCCCCACGATGGAGATGAAGATGCTCCTCGGGATATTGCGCTCCGGCTCGCGAATTTCGCCGCCGAGGTGGCACACGTTGTAGTAACCCAGGTAGCTGTAGATGGTCTGCACCGTGGCTTGCCCGAGTCCGGCGAAGAATAACCAGGAAAAATCCCAAGTCCCAGGCGCCGAGCCGAAAGCGCGCTGGGCATTAAAATGCGTCATCCCGCCCCAGATTAACCAGGCGAGTGTGGCCACGACTCCTGCCCAGATCAACAGCGAGATGCGGCCGATGGTGGCGATGCGGCGGTAGAGAAGCACAATGACGGTAATCACCACCGCGCCGGAGACGGCTTTCTGCTGGTAAGCGCTGAGCGGCACAAGATAGGTGAGGTACTGCGCAAAGCCGATCGCCGCCGAGGCCATCACCAGCGGCGCCTGGAACATGGTCTGCCACACCACCAGGAACGACATCAGCCGGCCCCAGCGCCCCGGCCCGTACGCCTCTCGGAGAAAAACGTAGCTGCCGCCGGCCTGCGGCATGGCCGCGCCCAACTCGGCCCAGACGCAGCCGTCCATCAACGCCACCAGCGCGCCCACCAGCCACGCCAGCAGGCACTGCGGGCCGGGCAAGGCCTGAATCACCAGCGGAATGACCACGAAAGGGCCGATGCCCACCATGTCGATCATGTTCAGCGCGGTGGCCTCTTTGAGGCCCAGACCGCGTTCCAGGGTTTCCGTCGTGGGTTCGGCCATGCCTGCTTCCGGCAAAGCTTTGAGGATAGCAGAGTGCCTGGTTGGCCCCGCGCAAAAACCTGCGCTACACTCACTCGCGTATGCTCATCTTCGGCGCCGCCATCACTGCCGCGACGCTTACAGCACCGCCAGCCGGGTTTCTTCGCGTGTTCGCGCGTCCCCTGCCGCGGCCTTTTCTTCGACGTGCATGGACGCGGGACCTGGTTCCCCTGCTCGCCGCGCTGGTTGCGCTCTTGTTCCTTCCGGCCTCCGCCCAAGCTTCACGCCTGAAGCTCCCCGCCGGGGTTGTTGTGCAGGTGAAGGAAGGAATGCGCCTGCTGTTCAACGGCGACCCGGAAGCCACGATCGCGATTGCCAAGAAAGTCCAAGCTGAGCTGCCCGAGCATCCCATCGGCTACCTGCTGGAGGTGAATGCGCTCTGGTGGAAGATCTACTGCGAATCGCTCTCGCTCAAATACAACCTGATTGACGCCTGGGATAGAAAAAAGCTTACCGTAGACATCGCCTATTTCAATCTCGCCGGCCGTGCCATCCGCCTGGCCGAGGCCGCCAACAAGACCCAGGAATCGGCGGAGATGCACGTCTACGCGGGGTTTGCCTACGGGCTCGAAGCGCGGTTGCACGGCCTGCGCGGCGAGAACTTGTCTGTGGCGCGCACCGGCGTAAAAGGCCGCGACCATTTTGTTCGCGCACTGCAACTCGACCCGGATATGGGCGACGCCTACACGGGCATCGGCCTTTACAACTATTTTGCCGACGCGCTCTCCACCTTTGCCAAGGTGCTACGCTTCTTCATGGGGATACCCGGCGGCAGCAAGAAAGAGGGTGTCGCGCAGCTGGAGAAAGCCATGGCTACTGCGGAACTGAGCGCGCCCGAAGCGCGCTTCTACCTGGCGCGCAACCTGCGCAACTTCGATCAGAAATACGAGCGCGCCGCGCAGCTACTGGAGCCGCTGGCCGCGCAGTTTCCGCAGAACCCGCTGTTCCCACTGTTGTTGGGCGACATGAACGCCAAACTCAACCGGCGCGAAAAAGCGGCAGCGGCTTTTCGCGCGGCGCAGGCAATCCACAGCCGCGATGCAGCGTGTGCCGCCCGCATCGCGGAAATTACCCGAGCGGCGCTGGCTGCCATACGCTGACGGTGCTCGTAGCTCACCTCGCCACGCCGAGCAGCCCGCGGCGCAGCAACCAGGCGAGCGCCGTGCCGGCGACAAGACCGATGAGGTAGCCGTACGGCAAGCCAAACGCAGCGAGACCCACCAACAGCATCACCGTGAGGTCCGCGGCGGATGCGGTCATGTCCCGCATCAGTTTGAGCAGCGCCAGCGCCTCAAAGAGGAGGATGATCCCTAGAATCGGCTTGGGGAAAATCCCCACCACCACTCCGAACCCGCCCGCAAAGAACATCCCCAGCACCAGGTACATGAGCCCGTAAATCATCACCGACCCGCCGGTCCGCGCGCCGAAGGCGTAATGTCCAGCCATTCCGCCGGAACCATGACAGGACGGAACCCCGCCGAAAAACGGGCTGACAATGTTCATCAGCGAATACGTCAGGCTGATCTTGCGAACGCCGACGGGCCGCTGGGGGAAAAAGTCGGCGGAAAGCTGATGAGTCGCCAGAATGGAATTGCCCAGCGACAGCGGCAACTGCGGCAGGGCCAGCAGAACCAGGCCGGAAAGCACGTCCTGGCGCGTGGGCGAATGCCAGTGCGGCAGGTTGAAGCCGATGCTATGCGCCACCGCCGTGGCGTCCAGCTTGAATGTAAATGCGTAGGCGATGCCCAGCAAGATGACAATCGGCGCGGGAGGAAAGCGCCGGTTGCCGAAAAGTGTGATGGTCACCAGGAACGCCGCGGCGGCAAGCAAGTAGCCCGGCCGTCCGTCCGACGGCAGATAATCGCGGAGGGCGAGAGAGGCGAGTTGCAGTCCAAGACCGAATTGGATGCCGCGCACCACGCTCTTGGGCACTGCGCGCGCCAGCCACTCCACCGTGCCGGTCAGAGTGAGCGCCAACATCACCACGCCGATGGCCAGACCCCCGCCGAAGATCACCCCGGCGGGAATCTTCTGCGTAATGACGATCACCGCCACGGCCTTGAGTGGTTCGACAGGCATGGGCAAGCCGTAGATCAGCCCGCTGGCAATCTGCATCGCGCCGAAGATGACCAGCACACTCGATGGGTCGAGACCCGCGGCCAGGATCATCCCGACGATCAGGGGAAAGTCCGTGCCCAGGTCGCCGAAAGCGCCGGAAAACTCGTTGCGGTCGAAGCGGATTCGCGCGCGCCAGCCCATCTGACGAGAAGAGAGTGGCGGAAGAGAGGCGTCACGCTCGGGAATCGGACGGCTAACGGGAGAATTATTTTGCATTCGCAGGATCCTCGGCGTTGCTGTGGAATGCTCGCGCGGGGATCAGACGCGCAGGATCATCACTTCGGTTGATTTGATCAGCGCCGCGGCGCGCTCGCCGCGCTTCAGCCCTAGTTCCTGCGCGGCGTCAGCGGTGATGATGGAAGTGATCTGCTGGCCGCCGATGGAGAGCTTCACCTGCGCCAGCAAGCCTTGCACGCGCACCTCGACTACCCGGCC
>JBGPJC010000200.1:0-4234 GCA_041485165.1 Terriglobia bacterium
GACGATCTGCGTGACCACCTGCTGGATGACGTCATAGTTGGCGCGCAGTAAATCGTCGCGGCTCATCCCCGGTTTGCGCGGGAAGCCTGCGGTGATGACCACCACGTCGCTCCCCGCCGTGGCGCTGTAATCGCCGCCGGCAGTGGTAATGCCCACGGCCCGCGAATCGGCGTGGCTGATGGGAGTGGACTCGAGCATGTCCAGCGCCTTGCCGGCGGGGACTCCTTCGAGGACGTCGGTGAGCACCACATCGGCGAGCTCAGCGTCCACAATCCGTTGCGCCGTGGTCGACCCGACAAAACCGCCGCCTACCACTGTCACTTTTTTCCTCATGATATCGCTCCCTTATTCCGGCTCTGCCCGTTTGCGCCCTTCGCGCGCCCCGATCAGCGCGCGGCCATCGCGCCTTCCATGTTTTCGATGATGGCCGATGCAAATTCCGAAGTGCGCAGCTTGCTGGCGCCGGGCATCAGGCGCTCCAGGTCGTAGGTGACTCGCTTCTGCTGGATGGTGCGGGCAATGCCGTCCTCAATCAGAGCGGCCACTTCTTTCCATCCCAGGAATTCAAACATCATGGCGCCGGACAACATCAACGAGCTGGGATTGATGACGTCCTTGTCGGCGTATTTCGGCGCGGTTCCGTGGGTGGCCTCGAAGACGCCGAATCCGTCGCCGATATTTGCTCCCGGCGCCATCCCCAGCCCGCCCACCTGCGCGGCGCAGGCGTCGGAAATGTAATCGCCGTTGAGGTTGGGCGTGGCCAGCACTTCGTATTCGTCGGCGCGGGTAACCACCTGCTGGAAAATCGAGTCGGCGATGCGGTCGTTGATCATCAGCATTTTCTTCCATTGATCGTTACCGTGAGTCGCGGTAAGCGTGGCCAGCACCTGGCGCACTTCTTCGACCACCGCCTCGCGCGCAGCGGGCTGCATGTGCTCAATCCCCGGTTCGATCATCGTGGCGTTCTGTTCCGGGGTGAGGGCCGGGTTGCGTTCCTGGTTGTCGAGGATCCAGCTCTCCCGCTCGGTGACAATCGCCCCTCGGAATTCTTCGCGCGCCAGCTCGTAGCCCCAGTCGCGAAACCCGCCCTCGGTGAATTTCTGGATGTTGCCCTTATGCACCAGAGTGACGATGCGCCGCTTATTCTCGAGCGCGTGGGCGATGGCCCGCCGCACCAGGCGCTTGGTGCCCGTCGGCGACATCGGCTTGATCCCTATCGCGGAATCCCAGCGGATTTGTTTCGGGCCGCCCTTGAGCATGTCGTTGTTCAAAAACTCGAGCAGCTTGCGCACCTCGGGCGTCCCCGACTTCCACTCGATTCCGGCGTACACGTCCTCCGTGTTTTCACGGAAAATGACCACGTTCATGCGCTCGGGATGCACTACCGGCGAGGGCACACCGGAGAAATAACGCACCGGCCGCACGCAGGCATAGAGATCGAGGATCTGCCGCAGAGCGACGTTCAGCGACCGGATCCCGCCACCTACCGGAGTGGTCAGCGGGCCTTTGATGGCCACGCGAAAATCGCGGATGGCGTCCACGGTGTCCTGCGGCAGCCATTCGTGGAAGCGCTGAAAAGCCTTTTCGCCGGCCAGCACCTCGAGCCAGGCTACCGCGCGCCGGCCGCCGTACGCCTTGTTCACCGCGGCGTCAAAGACGCGTCGCGATGCTTTCCAAATGTCGCGGCCGATTCCATCGCCTTCGATGAAAGGAATGATGGGGTGGTCGGGCACGCGGAAGGCGGCGTTCGAGAACTCGATAGGACTTCCGTCCGGCGGGACGCCGATTCCGTTGTAGGACATTTTCATGGAAAGAGGACTCCTCGCTGTTTACCCTCGAAGCGGGCAGCAAAACAGAAAACGATAACACAGACCGCGGCGGAGAGTCAGGCGGGATTACATCTCGCCACTTGCGGCCAAGACCACGGAAGAGTAAAGCCCGCGGATGCGCGTGCGCATGTTTTCGATGGCTCCGCGCAGGGCCGCTGCGGGATCGCCGGACGTGCCGCCAGGGAACTCCAGGCCCCACTGGGCGAGCAAGCGCGCGATGCGTCCCGCCAGAGCTGGTTCTGGCACGTGGCGCAAGGGCCGCCCGGTAATCAGCCGCGCGGCGTGGTCCACCGAGCGGTAGAGCAGGGCCGCGGAGAGCAGCGTCTCCAGGCCGTCGGGTGCCAAGGCGCCCGCTCTTCCGATGGCGGTAATCTGCTCGAGCACATTACCGCGTCCCCGCGCAGGAGCAGCGGAATCCGGCGGAGAAACGCCGTGAGCCAGAGTGAGGAAGCCGACGATGTATTCGACGTCGTAGTAGCCGCCGCGAAACTTCTTAAATTCGCCCTTAGCGCGTGGGACGGATGCTTCCTTCTCGACGCGCGCGCGGATGTGGGCCAGCTCTCGCGAGAGCAGTGCGGGATCGGCAAAGCGCGAGGCGAAAATGCGGTTGGTCTCAGCCGCCACTTGCGCGCCGAGGACGCCGTTGCCGGCGATGGGCCGGAGTTTTAGAAACGTGACTGCCTCCCAGGCCGCGGCCTCCTTCTCGAAGTATTGCCGCAGGGCGGTTATCGCGGGGAGCAGTTCGCCCTCCGTGCCGTGGGGACGCAACCGCGTGTCCACGGGGATGACCAGGCCATCGCGCGTGTGGCTGGAGACGATGTTCACCAGGCGCTCGGCAACCCGCCGCCAGGCGCCGCGGTCTTCGATCGGCAGCGAATCATCGGCCACGAAAAGCAGGTCAGCGTCGGAGCCGATGGACATCTCGCCGGTTCCCAGGCGCCCCAGGGCGAGGACAGCAAACGGGGCCTGGTCCATGGCTACGGTGGCCGGGCCCAGCACTTCCGCCGCGGCGATGCGTAGGGCCTCGACCAAAGCGGATTCTACGAGCGCGGTGAGCCGGGTGAACGCGGAAAACGGTTGCGAGGATGCCCCACGCCCTGTGCTCGTCGTCTCCGTCAGGCAGTGCGCCACCACTCCCAACTGCGCGCGGCGATAACGCACGCGCAAATCTGCGGCGAGCTGCGCTGTAGTCACCTCAAAGGGAAGGGCCAAGGCTCGCTCGTGCTCCCCCTCCGCGGGCAGTGGGGCGAGCGGAGACGACTGGGCCGCGGTCACTGCGAGGGCAATCTCCTGCGGATGGCGGCAGAGCAGATCCACAGCCAGGTCGCTGCGGGCAAAGAGCGAGGCGGCGGTGGAAATCCATTCGCTGTGCTCTTCGAGCTGGGCCATCACCGCGGGGGCGTGCAGCGCGGAGGCCAGATAGCGCTGCATCCCGCGGCGGGCATACCCGGCAGAAGGGTCTTCGCCGGCGCCTTTGCTGAGCCGCGAGAATTCCCGCGCCGCTCCGGGATACTCCTCTTGCAGACGGTCGAGCAGCGGAAGATCAGAGGGATCGGAAGAGGCGCCCGAAGATGATTGCGGCGCCGTTTCTGGTGTGAACCGCTGAGAGAGCAGGCGCTCGTAAATCTTGCGCACGCCTTCGAAGTGCTGGCGGATGGTGTCGAGGAGAATCTCCCCGGCGGAGCGGCCGCCCGCCGATTCCAATCCAGAGCGCCGCGCCAGGCGGTCGAGCGCTGCAGGCGGTTCGGGAAGCGTGTGGCGTTGCAGGCCGTCGCGGAGCTGCAGGCGATGTTCGACCTTGCGCAGGAACTGGTATGCGTTGGCCAGGCGATAAAAGTCCCGGCCGCTTAGGTGGCCTTTGTCATGCAGGCGCTGCATGGCCACCATGGTTGAGGCCGTACGCAGCCAGGAGTCGGAGCCTCCGAACAGGCGTTGCAAACATTGCGTGAGGAACTCGATGTCGCGGATGCCGCCGGGAGATAATTTGACGTTCCAAGCGGCGGCGCCTTCCAGTTCGCCGGATGTCGCGAGCGCCTTCCGGCGGGGGCCCGCGGCGGGAGTCAGACGTCGCGACTCAGCGCGCACCAGCGAGCGCGTGATTTCGCGGCGGGCGTTGAGCACAGCTTCCAGCATCGGCAGGTGCAGCTCGCGGCGGTAGATCAGCGGCTGGACTTCGCCCAGAAAGGCGCGCGCCGCGGCGTGGTCGCCGGCCGAACACCGCGCCTTGAGGAGCATCTGCAGCTCCCACTCGCGCGCGCGGTTGCGGTAGTAGTCCAGTGCGGCGGGCAGGCTGACCGCCAGGTCGCCTTCGCCGCCCTGCGGGCGCAGCCGCAAGTCCACGCGGAAGACGGCGCCCTCGGGTGTGGCTTCAGTGACCAGTTTGAGCACGGACTGCGCTAAGCGCA
>JBGPJC010000201.1:0-4108 GCA_041485165.1 Terriglobia bacterium
CGGCTAGCCGGCGAGCCACAAACTGCAGCCTTTCGTCCATCACCGAACACTCCTTCCACGGCATCACTCCCTCCCCCAAAAAGGGAAAAAGTGTAACCCATGTGTCCGGTACGATCTGTCACCTATGTGTCGGGTCGCTCAGGTTCAAGGCCATGTCTTATCATCTCTACATTCTTCAGAGTGAAAGCACCGGTCGGTTCTACATCGGGCAAACTGAGCACCTAGAAGAGCGAGTTGCGTATCACAACGCGAACTATTCTCTGTCACTTCGAAATCGCGGTCCATGGAAATTGATATATTCGGAGCAATATGAGACCCGCAGTGAGGCGATGCGTCGCGAGCAATATATCAAGCGGCAGAAAGACAGGCGTTTCATCGCGGCGCTGGTGAGCGCGTCCCGGTAGCACCGGGAAGGTCGTGGGTTCGAATCCCATCAGCTCCACCAGATTCATTCTTTCTTTTCTGCGTTGAGCCCTTTACTTTCCTCGAACGCAATTCACCGGTCATCGCTGAACTACGCGAATGCTTCGCCGCCGGACTTTCGCTCGTGGCCGCGCACCGCCCAGCAAGCGCTTGAAATAATCCCGCAACTGGTTCACGGAAGCATCGAAGAGGGCGATAGAGCGATGCACGCGCGCCTGCATCACCGCGCCCTCCATCACGGTAAGCACGAACTTGGACAGGCCGTCGCGGTCCAGGCCGGCCGGCAGGCGATCTCCAGCATCCTCCAGGCAGCGCAGGACCACGCCGGTCCAGCCATCGAAGTTCGCGGCGATCTTGGCAAATGCGGACCGGTTCTTGGGGTCAATCTCGAATGCCAGGCGCCCCAGCGGGCAGCCATAGGTGCAGTCCGTAGCCAGCAGCCGCTGGCGATAGCCGGTCAGGATGCCGAAGATGCGGTCGAGGGGGTCGCGGTGCCTGGAAAATACCGGCGCGACAATCACCCCTTCCATTGCGGCCAGGTAGGAATCGAGTACGGCATCAAGCAGCGCACCCTTGCTGTCGAAGAAGTAGTAGAAGCTGCCGCTGCGCGCGCGGGCGCGCTTGAGGATGTCGGCCATGCCCGTGGCGGAGTAGCCGCGCTCCCAGAACAGGTAGCGCGCCGCCTCGACGATTCTGTCCCGGGTAGGGATGGTGTTGCGCCTGGCCATTCTTTCCCTCCAGCACGCCGCCGCAGCGGGGCCGCGCAAAGATGACCCTTGACTCCTCCGCACGGAAGTGTAGCATTAGTTGGTCGTTCAACCAATGAAGGAGATTGGTGATGAAGCAACGAAATGTTTCCGCCCTAATCCCCGCAGTGCTGTTGGTGTGCGCGGCGCAGATTGCGGCTCAATCGACCCCCGCAGTCTCCCCACAAACCGCGACGCAAGGTGCCGTTCAGGTGACCAAGACCCTGCAACCGGAAAAGCGCCTCGATTTTGATGTGGAAGTGCCCGCGTCCCTTGACGATGTATGGAAGGCCTTCACCACCGCAGAAGGCATGACCACCTGGGTTTCCCCCGAGGCCGAGGTCGAGTTGCGCGAGGGGGGCAAATGGCTGGCCAAATTCGGCAACGCGGCCCCCGGCGGCGGCACGATTCTGAAATTCACTCCGCTCAAGGAGATAACCATTGCCGCCATGGCGCCAGAATCGTTTCCTACCGTGCGCCGGGAGCGCACCACGGCCGTGTTCAGCTTCACCGTCATTGACAAGGGCAATACCCGCGTGCATCTGACCCAGACGGGATGGAAGGAGGGCGAGGAGTGGACCAAGGCGTTCGACTACCTCGCCGGAGGGAATGCCATCCTTCTGAATATGCTGCGCAACCGCTTTGTCAGCGGGCCCATCGACTGGAAGAAAATGATGGAGAAGAAGTAGAGCTTTCCGCCGGGTCACACGGTCGCGGAAATTGCGCGGGACTGTTTTGCGCACCAGCCAGGAAGATCCCAGCTAGGCCGCCGAGGCGCGCTCTACGCTCTTCTCTGTGGCCTCTTTGCTCTCTAAGCACTTCGTGTCAACGGCCTGATCCGATTCTTCGAAGATTTGGCTGAATCTCTCCTCTTCCGGAAGCATCTCATCTACCAGGTGCTTGTGGCCGCGGGCCTGTAACGATTTCGCCCCTAGGGGGACTGAAGACTGAACCCCCGGCGGGCTTTGTCTGTTGACCCTCATCTGTTTGACAACAGATTGCGTACTTATATTGGCAGGGTGGGCAGGCGGGTTTAAGGTGAAAGGATGCTGATCAAGAAACCCAATGACATTCGCTCCTCGGAGATCACTCCGAAGAGGGTCTATCTCAATCGCCGCAAGTTTATTACCGGCGCGGTGGCGCTGGGCGCGTCGGCGCTGGCAGTCCGCGAGCTGGCCGGCCTGCTGCCTCCTCCGCCGGTGGTCTATGCGGGGGCCAAGCTGCCCGGGTTGGTGAAGAGCCCGCTGAGCACCAGCGAGACGCAGACGACTTTCCAGGACGTGACCAATTACAACAACTACTTCGAATTCAGCACCGACAAGTACGAGCCCGCACGTCTGGCGGTGAATTTCCGCACGCGGCCATGGACGGTCAAGGTTGAAGGCGAAGTTCTCAAACCTAAGGTCTACGACGTGGACCAGCTTATGAAGATGGCTTCGCTCGAAGAGCGCATTTATCGCCATCGCTGCGTGGAAGGATGGTCCATCGTGGTGCCCTGGGCTGGCTTCCCGCTGAGCGTGCTGATCAATCACGTGCAGCCCACCTCCAAGGCCAAATACGTGCAGTTCCTCACCGCGCTTGATTCCAATCAAATGCCCGGCCTGCGGTATGGCGGCCTGGATTGGCCGTACTCCGAAGGCCTGCGCTTGGACGAGGCTATGCACCCTCTGGCGCTGTTGTGTTTTGGCCTGTTTGGCGAAGTGCTGCCCAACCAGAACGGCGCGCCGGTGCGAGTGATCCTTCCCTGGAAGTACGGATTCAAAAGCGGCAAGTCCATCGTCAAGATTCGTTTTGTCGAGCACCAGCCGCCCACCGCCTGGAGCACGGCGACCCCCTCGGAATACGGTTTTTATTCCAACGTCAACCCCGAGGTGGACCACCCGCGCTGGAGTCAGGCCACCGAGCGCCGCCTGGGCGAATACACGAAGCGCAAAACCCTGATGTTCAACGGCTACGGAGATCAGGTGGCGCACCTCTACGCCGGGATGGACCTGCGCAAGAACTACTAGGCGGCCGCTGGCGGTACACTAAGCCTTGCGTGCCCCGATGAATCCCAATAAATCCCGATGAAGTTTGACCGCTACGTCCGGTGGATCAAGCCGTTCGTTTTTTTGCTGTGTCTTGTGCCGCTGGGGCGGTTGGGGTGGAAAGCGTGGAACCATGCCCTGGGCGCCAACCCGATCCAGGTGATCACGTTTTCGACCGGGACCTGGACGCTGGTGTTTCTGTGCATCACGCTGAGCGTCACGCCGCTGCGGCAGATTCTCCACCAGCCCTGGCTGATTCGTTTCCGCCGCATGTTTGGGCTGTTTGCTTTTTTTCATGCCTGCTTGCACTTCACCACATATCTCTGGCTGGACAAGTTTTTCGACGTCCATGAAATCGTGAAGGACGTCTACAAGCGGCCGTTCATCACTGCAGGTTTCACAGCTTTTGTGGCCCTGATTCCGCTGGCGTGCACATCCACTAAAGGGATGATCCGCCGGCTGGGCGGGAAGCGCTGGCAGATGCTGCACCGTCTGGTGTACGTCAGTGCCATCGCCGGGGTGGTGCATTACTACTGGCTGGTGAAGTCGGACGTGAGAGTTCCGGTCAGATTCGGCGTGATTGTCGCCGTGCTGCTTGGATATCGATTGCTGAAATCGCTTCTCGGCCGTTCCGGAGGCAATCCCGCTGTGGAGCGGGAGCCTAGACCTTCTGCAGCGCTCTGATTTTTCCGCCAAGCCCGGTCTTCCCACACTGTCGTTCTGAGCGAAGCGAAGAGAAGAGAGATTCTTCGCTCCGCTCAGAATGACAGGCGGCTAGCCCGCATGTCTCACCAGTGGGGCGCTGAGCCCAATTCGGAGGCGAAAATCGACGCGCTTCGATGCGAGCGCGACGACGCTCGTGCCTTTGCGCGTCCCGGCGCTCACAGGGAAGGACTTGCGGGTGATTCCAGA
>JBGPJC010000202.1:0-4000 GCA_041485165.1 Terriglobia bacterium
GCCGCATGACTTGGTCAACGCGAAGCCGGTGATGGCGGCGATCCGCGAGTTCTTCGGCAGCTCGCAGCTCAGCCAGTTCATGGACCAGACCAACCCGCTGAGCGAGATCACTCACAAGCGCCGCCTTTCGGCCCTCGGTCCCGGCGGCCTTTCCCGCGAGCGCGCCGGGTTCGAGGTGCGCGACGTCCACCCCACGCACTACGGCCGCATCTGCCCCATCGAGACGCCGGAAGGCCCCAACATCGGGCTGATCAGCTCGCTCTCCTGCTACGCGCGCATCAACGAGTTCGGGTTCATCGAATCGCCCTACCGCAAGGTGAAGAACGGCCGGGTGGTGGACTACCTGCAAATCCTCAACGCCGGCGACAGCGAATTCAAGACCGGCGAAATCGTCGAGCGCGAGAAGGTCGACGCGGTGAATGAGGAGCTGAAGCGCCGCCGGGTGACCGCCGAGCCGCACTGCTTCTACCTCTCCGCCTGGGAAGAGGACCGCTACGTCATCGCCCAGGCCAACGTGCCGCTGGACAGCCGCGGCTTCATCAACGCCGAGCTGGTCAACTGCCGCCAGGCCGGCAACTTCGTCCTGAAAACGCGGGAAGAGGTGGACTACATCGACGTCTCGCCGAAGCAGCTCGTTTCGGTGGCCGCCAGCCTCATCCCGTTCCTCGAGAACGACGACGCCAACCGCGCGCTGATGGGCTCGAACATGCAGCGCCAGGCGGTCCCGCTGATCCGCGGCGAAGCGCCGCTGGTGGGCACCGGCATCGAGCGCGTCACCGCGCGCGATTCCGGCGCGGTGGTCATCTGCCGCCGCGACGGCGTGGTGGACCAGGTGGATTCCGAGCGCATCATCGTGCGCGTGGAATCCGACCACTCCGGCGTATTGAGCCGCGAAGTGGGCTCGGACATCTACACCCTGACCAAATTCAAGCGCTCCAACCAGAACACCTGCATCAACCAGAAGCCGCTGGTGCGCTCCGGAGACCACGTAGCCCAGGGCCAGGTGCTGGCCGACGGCCCGTGCACCGACCGCGGCGAGCTGGCGCTGGGACGCAACGTTCTCGTCGCCTTCCTGCCTTGGCGGGGCTACAACTTTGAAGACGCCATCCTGGTGAGCGAAAAGCTTGTGCGCGAGGACTACTACACCTCCATCCACATCGAAGAACTCGAAATCGAGGCCCGCGACACCAAGCTCGGCCCCGAGGAAATCACCCGCGACATTCCCAACATCAGCGAGGGCTTTCTCCGCAACCTGGACGAGAGCGGTGTCATCCGCATCGGCGCCACGGTCAAGTCCGGTGACATCCTGATCGGCAAGGTCACCCCCAAGGGCGAAACCACGCTGACTCCGGAAGAAAAGCTGCTCCGTGCCATCTTCGGCGAGAAGGCCGGCGACGTCCGCGACGCTTCCCTGTACTGCCCGCCGGGCATTGAGGGCACGGTGGTGGACGTGAAGATCTTCTGCCGCAAGGGCGCGGAAAAGGACGAACGACACAAGGCCATCGAGGCCGCCCAGGAATCCAAGCTGGAAAAAAACCTGGCCGATGAGATTCGCATTCTCACCGACGAGCGGCTGAAGCGGCTTTCCAGCCTGCTCGACGACCGCAAACTGACCGCCGACCTGCACGACGAGAAGACCAATAAGCGGCTGCTGACCAAAGGCACGGTGCTGACGCGGGAGATCATCGAGAAAATCTCCACACGCAACCTGAAGCGCCTGCGGCTGGAAGAGAAGGATCCACTCCTGATCGAAAAGATTGACGAGATCGAGGAGATGACCTCGCGGCAGATTGACGTGCTGCGCAAGATCACCGACGACCGCATCTCCAAGCTCAAGAAAGGCGACGAGCTGCCGCCCGGCGTGATCAAGCTGGTCAAGGCCTACGTGGCCATGAAGCGTAAACTTTCCGTGGGCGACAAGATGGCCGGCCGCCACGGAAACAAGGGTGTAATCGCCCGCATCGTCCCCGAAGAAGACATGCCCTACCTGCCGGACGGCACCCCGGTGGAAATCGTGCTCAACCCGCTGGGCGTGCCCTCGCGCATGAACGTGGGGCAAATCCTGGAGACCCATCTTGGCTGGGCGTGCCGGGAACTGGGCCGCAAGGTCACCCGCCTGTTCGACGACAACGTGCGCGCCGAAGGGCTGCGGAAGATGTACAAGGAAGTCTTCAGCGAGACGCCGATCTGGAAGACGCTCTCCGACATGGAAGACGCCGACCTGATCGACTTCTCCCGCAGCTTCCGCGAGGGCATTCCCGTCGCCACCCCGGTATTCGACGGCGCGCGGGAGCAGGAGATCCGCCACCTGCTGGAAGCCGCGGGTTTGCCGCGTTCCGGCAAGGCCGTGCTGCACGACGGCATGACCGGCGACCCGTTCGGCCTGGAAATCACCGTGGGATACATTTACATGCTGAAACTCTCTCACCTGGTCGATGACAAGATCCATGCCCGCTCGATCGGGCCCTACTCGCTGATCACCCAGCAGCCGCTGGGCGGAAAGGCGCAGTTCGGTGGCCAGCGATTCGGGGAAATGGAAGTGTGGGCGCTGGAAGCCTACGGCGCGGCGCACATCCTCCAGGAATTGCTCACCGCCAAGTCCGACGACGTGTACGGCCGCGCGAAGATTTACGAAGCTATCGTCAAGGGCGAGGCGGGCATCGAGCCCGGCGTGCCCGAATCGTTCAACGTCCTGGTCCGCGAGTTGCAGTCGCTGTGCCTGGACGTGGAGCTGATGAAGCGCCAGAAGCCTTCCGCCGACAAGGTGGCGGATTAACGCCGGCGATTCTGCCGGTCAGAAATTAACGGTTTTGGGTCAGGGCCGCCCCGCCGAAGGGTGGCAGGAGGATGCACCTTGTATCGTAGCAGCCCTTACGACCGTGCAAGTCAGATCGCCGATTTCGATTCTATCCGTATCAGCCTGGCGAGCCCCGAGAAGATCCGCTCGTGGTCTCACGGCGAGGTCACCAAACCGGAGACCATCAACTACCGCACGTTCAAGCCGGAGCGGGACGGCTTGTTCTGCGCCAAAATCTTCGGACCGGTCACCGACTGGGAGTGCCTGTGCGGCAAGTACAAGCGCATGAAGCACCGCGGGGTGATCTGCGACAAGTGCGGCGTCGAAGTGACGCTCAGCAAAGTCCGCCGCGAGCGCCTGGGGCACATCGAGCTGGCCTCGCCCTGCTCGCACGTGTGGTTCTTTAAGGGTGTGCCCAGCCGCATCGGCTACCTGCTGGACATCTCCATGCGCGACCTCGAGCGCATCCTTTACTTCGAGGCCTTCGTGATCACCGACCCGGGCGAGGTTCCCGGCCGCAAGCAGAAGGAACTGCTGAGCGAAGAGGAATTCCGCGAGATGCAGAAGGAGTTTCCCGGCAAGTTCCGCGCGGTGATGGGCGCGGAAGCCATTAAGGACCTGCTGCGCCAGACCGACATCGAAAAGCTCAGCGCAGAGCTGCGCGAAAAGATGAAGATCGACGCCAGCCTGCAGAAGCGCATCAAGTACGCCAAGCGTCTCAAGGTGCTGGAGGCCTTCCGCAAGAGCGGCAACAAGCCGGAATGGATGATCCTGGACGTCATCCCCGTGCTTCCGCCTGAACTGCGCCCGCTGGTGCCGCTGGATGGCGGCCGCTTCGCCACTTCCGACCTCAACGACCTCTACCGCCGGGTGATCAACCGCAACAACCGGCTGAAAAAACTCATGGAGCTGCACGCGCCGGACGTGATCGTGCGCAATGAGAAGCGCATGCTCCAGGAAGCGGTGGACGCGCTGTTTGACAACGGCCGCCGCGGCCGCGTGCTGCGGGGTGCCAACAACCGTCCGCTCAAGTCGCTTTCCGATGCTCTGAAGGGCAAGCAGGGCCGTTTCCGCCAGAACCTGTTGGGCAAGCGCGTGGACTATTCCGGCCGCTCGGTGATCGTGGTCGGCCCGGAGCTGAAGCTGCACCAGTGCGGCCTGCCCAAGAAGATGGCGCTGGAGCTGTTCAAGCCGTTCATCTAC
>JBGPJC010000203.1:0-3918 GCA_041485165.1 Terriglobia bacterium
ATGCTGGCCCGCGCAGCCGGGTCCTTCGGATAGATCGCCTCGCCGCCATATTTCATGGCCAGATAGCGCATGATCGAATTCGATTCCCACAGCACGAAGTCGCCGTCCTCGATCACCGGCACCCGCCCGTTGGGATTGAGCGCACGGTATTCCGGCGTGTCAACGATGCCGAATTTTCCGCCGGCGTCGACGCGCTCGTAGGGAATCTTGAGCTCGTCGGCGACGCAAAGCACCTTCTTGACGTTGCTGGAGCTGGTTCGTCCCCAGATCTTGATTTTCTTGGCAGCAGCCATCGGAAGCTCCTTCGTGAAAAATCCCGCGCCGGCGGGCGGCGGGTCGTCAAGGACTTTCGGCTTGCGCGTATTTCGGGAGCTAGGTCGTCGGCGATTTGGATTTGATGGGCACAGCAGGACGCGAGCCTGCGACCCCCTGCGGGAAAGTCTACACGCCCTTCAACTCCTCACGATACTGTGCGATCGCCTTCTCCAGTCTTTGCCGGGCGATTGCAGGAGAGAACAACGAGCGATAGCCAAACAGCTGTTCGGCTTTAGCGGCAGACAACTCCCACGCATCGGCCAGGAATTGCGCCCCGCGCCACTCCCGGGCGGGGATAATCTCAATGGGCGAGGATGAACCGGTGGCATCGATGATCATTCGCGCAATATCCCGCCACTCAAGGTAGACGGTGGCCAGGTTGAATATCTGCCCGATGCTGCTGCGCTCCTGCATGGCAAGCAGGAGCGCATGCGTCAGGTCTTCGTGATCGAGGAAGCTTCCGCCCGCCTTGGCGGGGACCGCCAAAGGCTGCCCGGTTTGCGCCAGCGCGATCATGTCGCGGAGGTGCCTGCCGCCGATCTTCTTCCCATAGGACCACCAGAAGCGAAAGACGGTGACGGGCAGTCCCTTCGTTTTCCAGTAAGCCAGCGCGAGTTTTTCCGCCGTCAGCTTGGCCACCGCATAAAAGTGTTTGCGCGCATCCTCAACCAGGCACGGCGCGTCCTCCACAATCGGCACCTGAACCGGCTTTCCATACACCACTGCGGTGCTGGCATAGAAGAGCCGGGATATCCCTGCCGCTGCGCATGCCTCGAGCAATACAACGTGCCCTTTCAGGTCGCTCTCCAGAAGTTCGACCGGATCATTGGAAAAAGACCACGCCAGGTGAACCACCGCGTCCACGCCGCGGAGCGCGCCCTGAACGAGCGGCGGGTCTTCCAGCCTCCCCTGCACCAATTCCACGTTGTTGTCGTGCGGCAGAGGAAACGCCTCGGCATGTTTGTCCAGCACCCTTACCCTGTGCCCCTTTTCCAGCAGGGATGCGGTCAGGTCCCGGCCGACCGATCCGGCGCCGCCCGTGATCAGGAAATTCATGTCGATCCTTCAGTCATGCTCTGAGTTTGCGCATCGGCACGGGTCGCCCGACCAACCGTTCGATCAGCGCCGCCCTTTCCTGCAGCAGAAATTCCTTGAACGCAACGGCGACCGGCGGCAAGCGCTTGTTCTTGTGATGCACGATATGCCACTCGCGCATGACCGGAAATCCTTCGACGTCAAGCACCGCGAGTCGTCCGAGCTCGCCGCCACGACCTCGAGCAGGCGGTCGGGCTTGATTTCCTTTGCGGATGGGTTCATCGCATTCATCGCTCGCGGCGAGTGTACACTTCCCCGAGATTGCTCCGAGACACCCCTTTGTTGAAGGACACTGCAATGCGAAACGTTACCCGATTCCTGTTTGCTTCTCTCTTGGCGCGTGCGTGGCACTGCCCGCGCTGGGAGCAGAGGAAGGCGAAGAGTGCAAAACCCAAGAGCTGAGTCGCGGGCTGGCGCCGTGAACCAAGCGGAGCCGAACGGAACGCAATTCCGGGTGGCCGAGGCTTTTCTGGAGGACATGGGCCGGGGCCTGGTCCGCCTGGACGCGGACGACTTGAAGCGGCTTCAGGCCGTGCCCGGGGATGTCTTGCAGATCACGGGCCGCCGGGCGACCGTGGCCCGGGCCGCTCAGGCGCCCTCCAGCCACTGCGGACAACTCCTGGTCCTGATCGACGGAACGACCCGTGGCAACGCGCAGATCGGCGTGGACGAGTGGGTGACGGTTCGAAAGGTCCCGTTCAAGGTGGCGGAGTCGTTGCTGCTGGCCACGGTGCAGGCCGGGCACTCCGCCCCCACCGACGAGGAGATCCCGCACCTGCGCCAACTGCTCTCGGGCATTCCGGTCGTCCCCGGCGATCGCCTGCAGGTGACCTTCCTCGGTGCGCGCCCGCGGTCCTTCACCATCGAGGGCGCGGCCCCACGGGGGGCGCTGCTGATCTCCGCGAACACCGCCATCGCTTTCAAGGTTGGCGAGATTTCCGCCGAGCAAGCTTATCGCGTCTCCTATGAGGACATCGGCGGCCTGGACAAAGAGGTGTCGCTGGTCCGGGAGATGGTCGAGTTGCCGCTGAAATTTCCCCAGCTCTTTGGCCTATTGGGAATCGACCCGCCCAAGGGCGTTCTTCTCACGGGACCGCCAGGCACCGGCAAGACCCTCATTGCCCGGGCGGTTTCCAGCGAAGTGCGGGCGCACTTCATCCACGTCAACGGGCCGGAAGTCATCCACAAGTTCTACGGCGAGAGCGAGGCCAAGCTGCGCCAGATCTTCGAAGAAGCGCAGCGCAACGCTCCCAGCATCATATTCCTGGACGAGTTTGACGCGCTCGCACCCAAACGCGCCCAAGTCGTCGGCGATGTGGAGAAGCGGGTGGTGGCGCAGCTTCTGGCACTGATGGACGGTCTGGTGGAGCGCGGCGCAGTGGTGGTCATCGGCGCCACCAACATGCCGGAACTGGTGGACCCGGCAATGCGGCGGCCGGGACGCTTCGACCGCGAGATCACCATCGGCGTTCCGGACCGCGCCGCGCGCCGCCAGATCCTGGGCATCCATTCGCGCCGGATGCCGCTCGGACCCGACGTGGATCTGGAGCAGATCGCGGAGATGACGCACGGCTACGTCGGCGCGGATCTGGAGGTGTTGTGCAAAGAGGCGGGGATGGTGGCCTTGCGCCGCCTGATCCCGCAGGTACGTTTCGAGGTCGACCTGAAACCGCAGCTGGATGCGCTGGCGTTTCAGGTCACCCGCGAGGATTTTCTCGCGGCGTTCAAGGTGGTGGAACCGACCTCCACCCGGGAATTCCTCGCCGAGCGACCCCGGGTCACCTTCAAGGATATCGGCGGCCTGACCGGGACGAAACAAACGCTCAGCTCGATATTGCATCTCGTCCGCGCAGGCGGCGCGCTCTTCGGCCATACGCGGTTCAACCCACCCAAGGGCATCCTGCTCACCGGTGCCTCGGGTACCGGGAAGACGCTGCTGGCGCGCGCGCTGGCGGGAGAACTGGGACTCACCCTGATCACGGTGGATCAGCCGAGCCTGCTTTCGAAATGGGTGGGAGAGTCCGAAAAAGGACTGCGCGAGGTCTTCAAACGGGCCAAACAGGCTTCCCCCTGCATCCTGTTCTTCGACGAAATCGAATCGCTGGTTCCCGCCCGGTCCGCCCAGGAGGCGGGAAGTCTGTTCCCGCGCCTGGTCAGCCAGCTTTTCCGGGAACTGGATGAACTGCACGGCTCGCTCGGGGTCGTGGTGCTGGGGGCCACCAACCGTCCGGACCTGATGGAACCCGCGCTCCTGCGGGCAGGCCGGTTCGACTACGTGCTCGAGTTGCCGCTGCCGGACCGGGACGAACGGCGCAGGATTCTGGAGATCCACACCGAAGGGCTGCCCCTGGAGAACGATGCCAATCTCGGCGAGCTTGCCAAGGCCACCGGGGGCTGGACGGGCGCAAGCCTGGAACTGGTCTGCAAGAAAGCGGCCATCCTCGCTTTGGAGGAATGCCGCGGGACCTCGCCCCAAGAGTTCCGCGTCGCCGACCGCCACCTGCGCGA
>JBGPJC010000204.1:0-3849 GCA_041485165.1 Terriglobia bacterium
CGCAGCCAGAAGCCGCGCGCGGTCCCGGCCCTGAGGGCGCTGGCCGGATAGGACCAAGTACAAGACGCCCCACGGCCACACCACCAGCGCCATTGCTGCGTGCACCGCGGGCAGCAGGCCGAAAAGAAATCCTCCCGTTCGCCAGCAGCGAGCCAAAAGCAAGGCCACTGTCAGCGCGGCCAACTGCAGGCCGATGTGTCCGTGCGTGTAGAAATGCGGAAACACCCACGTGGGATAGAAGCCCTGGATGCGAAGACCCGCCTCCGACAGCGTGAGCACGGCGGCGAAATGGCCCCACAGGGGCCGGCGTGTCAACAGCAGGGCAAATGCGAAAGGCACATACAGGCTGAGGAACACAAAGAGGACATTGCGGGTTGCCGAAAGGACCAGAGCGTTGGGAACGAGCTTCCACATGCCCGCCCACAGGTAGTTCGGCAGACTGAAGACCTGAGGATAGAACAGCAGGTGGGGATGTCCGACAGGGTAGTGAACCGCCCCGGCAATGATCTGCGCGGCCACCACCACTTCGTCGAGTACAACGCCGCGGGTCGCCAACTGCCCCGCGGCATAAAGCGCCCAGACGAGCGCGCCACAGGCCATCATCCGCGGCAGACTCGCGTGTTCGCCGCCTGACCAAAACAGATCCCGGAGCTGGCCGGGCCTGGGCGTAGCGGTCATGACGCAACGATCTCGAGGATAGCAGCGCCTGCCGTGCGGAGCCTGCGCGCGCGGGAGATGGCGTCTCCTGGTTTCACGGTCGCGACGTCTCTCGCGCCGCAGGCCGATTCGCGCCGGGCGTCCCCGCCGGCGGGTCGCCGGCGCGCTGCAGCTTCACGAATTTCCGATGGCCCCGCCAGATGCTCCAGATCGTGCTGGCCAGAGCCATGAAATAGTCGGGCGCGACTTTGACGACCCGGAAGGAGGAGCTGCCCATCTCCGCCGTCCGATTGATCCAGGAGATGGGAACCTCCACGATGTCGTGGCCCGCCAGAATCGGCTTCAGACCGGTTTCCACGTTCGCCGCGAAATGGTCCTGCTGGATCTCGAGATCCTGGAGAATATCGCGGCGCATCAGCTTCAAGTTGTTGGAAATGTCGCGGACGCGCACGGGCAGCAGCAGGTTGACCAGCACATGAAAGCCGCGATTGCAGAGGATCTTGAAGAACGGATAGTTGACGAGCACGGAGTCGTGAGAAAACCGGCTCCCGATCGCGCCTTCGTGGCCCGCCGCGATCTGGTCGAACAGATCGCGCAGCTCGGGGAGGATCTGCACGAAGTCGCTGTCCATGGAAAGGATGTAAGAGCCGGTGGCGGCCCGGTAGCCGTCGCGGAGCGCGCGCCCGACTCCGTTCGGCGGAGTGCGGTCCACCAGCCGGACCAGCGGCTGCCGCTTCATCACTTCGCGGGTCACGTCGCCGGTGCGGTCCTTGCTGTTGTCGTTGACGATGATGATCTCGTGAAGGTAGTTGCCGTAGAACTGCACCAGCGAGTCCACCAGGTGCTCCACGTTCATTTCTTCGTTGTGGCACGGCGCCACGACCGACAGCGAGCCGAACAGCGGACGGTGTGTGGCCAGATTCACGCGCGCACGCCGCGGCTCCGCGTCCCCCGGCTTCTTGGCCCAGATGTACAGCGTGCCGCAGAGTTCGCGCAGAAGGGGCGCGTGCTCGAAAACGAAGGCCAGCGACTGCACCCAGGGGATCAGGAAGCGCGGGGTTAGCGGGTGCACGACGTCGTAGGGAATCACCTCCACGTGGGTGAAGCCGGCCTGCGAGGTCATGTGCATCAGCTTGAACTTGCGCAGGCCCACCTGGCACCGTGCATCGCCCGTCCACCGGCCGAGCGGCCCGATGTGGTTCTTCAAAAAGACCTGCGGGTTCCAGTAGTTCGCCTCGAAAAACAGCATCTGCCCGCCGGGCTTCAGTGCGCGATACAGGGCGCGGAGATTTTGAGGATACAGGTGGTGGCAGAGAATGCCCGTCCCGACCACGTAGTCGAAGCTCTCCGCCGGCAAATCCCGCGTCAGGTCGTTCACCCGGACAAAGCTGCAATTTGGGTGCGTCTTGCGGGAGGCAAGCTCGGCCAGATCGTCGTTGAAGACAGCGGCGGTGATGGGGTTTTCCCCGCGCAGGACCGTGGTGAGGTGTTCGGTCCAGAAGCCACTGCCGGCGCCGAACTCCAGGATGGACTCGCCCGGCAGAACGTGGAAGCAGTGGCGGACGGTCAGGGCGCGCCACCGAAGCTTGAGGGGAGAAGAGTTCGGATGGCGCGACCAATAGCGCTCGCGGCTGCGCTCCATCTCGCAGAGATTCTGTTCGAGCGACATCTGCTCCCCCCAGCCTAAACCCAGCGCGCCGTAGTCTGCTCGAAAATTTGCTGGGTGATGCTGCTCATATCGTACTTGAATTCCCAGCCCGGATAGTGGCTGCGGAACTTGCTCACGTCACTGATCCACCAGATGTGGTCGCCGATGCGGTTGGTTTCAGTGTAGTTCCAGGTCAGCTTCTTGCCGGCGACCTCTTCACAGATTTTGATGGCCTCGCGGATGGAGCAATTGCTGAAGCGGCTGCCGCCAATATTGTAGACCTCGGCACAACGCGGATTCTTGTAGAAATGATCGCAGGCGTTCACCAGGTCGTAGCTGTGAATGTTGTCCCGGACCTGCTTCCCCTTGTATCCGAAGACGGTGTAGGGCGTCCCGGTCATCACGCACTTCAGGAGGTAGGAAAGGAACCCGTGGAGTTGCGCACCGGAGTGGTCCGGCCCGGTGATGCAGCCGGCGCGGAAGCACACCGTCTTCATTCCGAAGTACCGCCCGTATTCCTGAACGAGCAGATCGGCAGCGGCTTTGGATGCGCCGAACAGCGAGTGCTTGGTCGCGTCCAGGCTCATCGACTCGTCGATGCCGCGCTGGTAGGCATGCGACGGCGCGATCTCCCAGCGCTCCTCGAGTTCCACGAGCGGCAGATCATTGGGGCGATCGCCGTAGACTTTGTTCGTGGAAGTGAAAACAAACACTGCCTGCGGACAATACTTTCGGCAGCACTCCAGCAGTATGAGCGTCCCATTGGCGTTGACCGTGAAGTCGGTCAGGGGTTCACGCGCGGCCCAGTCGTGCGAAGGTTGCGACGCCGTGTGGACGATCAAGCTCAGGTCCGCACCGTACTCGCGAAAGATCTTTTCCATCCCCTCCATCTCGCGGATGTCGGAGTCGTGATGCTTGTAGCTCGAGAAATCACGCAGAAGCGAATCCCGCTTCCAGCGGGTAGACGCCTCCGAGCCAAAGAAGTAGCTCCGCAGGTCGTTGTCCACGCCCACCACCGTGCTGCCCTGCGCGCAGTAAAACCGCACCGCCTCAGAGCCCACCAGACCCGCCGAACCGGTTACCATCACCACCGACATGGACCAATCACCTACCCGGCCGCGGCGCATCCTGCCACACGGATTGCTCCGCTCATCTCTCTATCTTTTTTCACTTCAGACATGCGTAGAGCAAGAGCACTGCCAGAATCCGGCGGTTTGCTTTCCTCCTCCTTGCCCTTATCCAAACGAGCAGACTACCATGCCCGCGCTGAACTGTCCTTCCCCCATGTGAACGGCTGTGCCAACAGAGTGCAAGGCCTTGCGCCTCCCGGTACCCGCGGGAGGGGAACTCAGCACGGAGTGTATGGAAAACGAGTATTCACTCGCATTTTGAATTTAGGAAAACAGGAAGGCCCGCCAGCCTGGCGGCAGGACTCGAGACGCAGAAGACTCCGAGCCGATTCTCCCCAACGGTCAACGACAGCACCGGGAGAACTGACGCGGCAACGCCAGTTATTTCTGCCCTTCGCTTCTGGAACTGAGGAC
>JBGPJC010000205.1:0-3795 GCA_041485165.1 Terriglobia bacterium
CCCATGCTCTTTATACTTACTGGTTTGTCGGGGGGGTGTTCCCCTGACTGTGGAAGGGAACGACTCCTCGCCCGCAATACCGGTGGGATGGGCAGGGAGTGCGGCCGGAATGGGGCGCCAGCCCCGCAAAGCCGAGTAAGCCTCTCCGCTGTGACCTAAAGGGATTCCCTGGGGTCTGCGCACGTTTGCGGAGTTTCTTGTCGGTTCCTCCGATGTCGCTGCTGACCATGTAGTGCCGGTCAGCAAACACGAATTGGTACGCGCCTCGGAAAAACCGGGTCGCAGAGGCGCCATAACTGTTTCTGGTAAGGAGTTGACGTGCCGACGTTTTCACAATTAGTGCGCAACGGCCGGATCATGATCCGAGCGAAGACCAAGTCGCCGGCGCTGGACTCGTGTCCGGAGAAGCGCGGAGTGTGCATCCGCGTGTACACGCAGACACCCAAGAAGCCGAACTCGGCGCTGCGCAAAGTGGCGCGCGTGCGGCTGACCAACAGCGCGGAAGTGACCACATATATTCCGGGCGTCGGGCACAACCTGCAAGAGCACTCCATCGTGCTGGTGCGCGGAGGCCGCGTGAAGGACTTGCCGGGTGTGCGCTACCACATCGTGCGCGGCACGCTGGACGCCGCCGGAGTCGAGAATCGCAAGCAAGGGCGCTCGAAGTACGGCGCCAAGCGGCCCAAGGCCGCGCAGAAGTAAGGGGAGGAGAGCCGGATGCCTCGCAAAGGTGCAGTGCCGCGGCGGACAGTGGGCAATGACCCGGTGTACCGCAATGACCTGGTGCGAAAGTTCGTCAACTGCATGATGTGGGACGGCAAGCTGGCCACTGCCCAGGGGATTTTTTACAAGGCCATGGACCAGATTCAGCAGAAGACCAACGACGACCCCATCAAGACGTTCAAGAAAGCGGTGGAGAACGTCAAGCCGGTCGTCGAGGTGAAGACGCGGCGCGTGGGCGGCGCGAACTACCAGGTCCCGGTCGAGGTGAATACTTTCCGGCGGCAGTCGCTGGCCATCCGCTGGCTGCTCGATTTTGCGCGCAGCCGCGGCGGCAAATCCATGGTCGACCGCCTGGCGGAAGAGCTGCTGGACGCGGCCAACAACCGCGGCGGCGCGATCAAGAAGAAGGAAGACGTGCACCGCATGGCCGAGGCCAACAAGGCCTTTGCCCATTACCGCTGGTAAGACGAGGAGAGGTTTCGAGTCCCTTGCAAGCTGAGATCACCATGTCGCGGCAGACCAAACTCGAGCACACGCGCAATATCGGGATCATGGCGCACATCGATGCGGGGAAGACCACCTGCACCGAGCGCATCCTGTTTTACGCGGGTGTGACCTACAAGATCGGGGAAGTGCACGACGGCACCGCCACCATGGACTGGATGGAGCAGGAGCGCGAGCGCGGGATCACCATCACCTCCGCGGCCACCACCGCTTTCTGGGACCGCAACGACATCAATTACCGCATCAACATCATCGACACCCCGGGCCACGTCGATTTCACCGTCGAAGTGGAGCGCTCGCTGCGCGTTCTGGACGGTGCGGTGGCGGTGTTTGACGCCGTAGCCGGCGTGCAGCCGCAGTCCGAGACGGTATGGCGCCAGGCCGACAAGTACCGCGTGCCGCGCATCGCTTTCATCAACAAAATGGACCGCGTCGGTGCCGATTTTGACCACTGTATTCGCTCCATGCGCAAACGGCTGGGCGCCCACCCCGTTCCCGTGCAGTTTCCCCTCGGCCGGGAAGAAAGCTTCATCGGCTGCATTGATTTCATTGAGCAGAATGTCCTGGTCTACACCGACAGCGATGAAAGCCAGGGCTCCAAGTTCGAGACCTTTCCCATTGAGAAATTGTGGGACGCTGAATTCCTGGCCGCCCGTGAAGATGTGGCCATCGCGGTCAAGGCTTCGGCGATCACCAAGGAATTTTACGCCGAGCATCGCTCCAAAGTGGTGGAGTACGTTGCCGAGCACGACGACGCGGTGTTGCACAAGTACCTGGAGGAGCACGATCTTTCCCCCGAGGAGCTGCGCGCTTCGATCCGGCGTTCGACCATCGCCCTGAAGCTGGTTCCGGTGGTGGCCGGCGCCGCGTTCAAGAACAAGGGCATACAAGCCCTGCTCGACGCGGTGGTGGATTATTTGCCCTCGCCCCTGGACAAGCCTCCGGTCGAAGGCACATCGCTGGACGGCACGGAAGCCGTGCTGCGGCGCGCCGCGGACGAGCAGCCATTTGCCGCGCTGGCGTTCAAGATCATGACTGACCCCTTTGTGGGCCACTTGACCTACATCCGCGTTTACTCGGGCGTCTTGCAGCAGGGGGACACGATTTACAACTCGACCAAGGGCACGCGCGAGCGCATTGGACGCCTGCTGCGCATGCACGCCAACAAGCGCGAGGAAATTGACGCCATTTATGCCGGCGATATCGCCGCCTGCGTCGGCTTGAAGAATAGTTACACCGGCGACACGCTGTGCAATGAAGACAAGCCCATCCGGCTGGAGTCCATCGAATTCCCCTTGCCGGTGATCAGCGTGGCCATCGAACCCAAGACCAAGGCCGACCAGGAAAAAATGGGCACGGCGCTCGGCAAGCTCATGCAGGAGGATCCCACCTTCCGCGTGTTCTCCGACCCAGACACCGGCCAGACGCTGATCTCCGGCATGGGCGAGCTGCACCTGGAAATCATCGTAGACCGCATGATGCGCGAGTTCGGCGTGCAGGCCAGCGTAGGCCGGCCGCAGGTCGCTTACCGCGAAACCATCAAGAAGAAGGCCCAGGCCGAAGGCCGCTACATCCGCCAGACCGGCGGCCGCGGCCAGTATGGTCACTGCAAGCTGGAAGTTCACCCCCTGCCTTCGGCCGGGCATGAAGACATGCACGATCTTTCCACCGACGAGATTGACGTCCTGGCCAAGAAGGTGGCCGGATCGGGCTCGCGCTGGCGCTTCGATAAGGAGCACCGCCTGCTGTTCATCGACCGCGTCGTCGGCGGCTCCATCCCCAAGGAATTTATCCCGCCCATTGAGCACGGTGTCCGCGAGGCCATGGAAAGTGGCGGGCTGGCCGGGTACGAAATGGTGGACTGCGCCGTGGTGGTTTATGACGGCAGCTACCACGATGTGGACAGCTCGGAAATGGCTTTCAAGATCGCCGGCTCAATGGCTTTCAAGGAAGCATGCAGCCGGGCTCATCCGGTTCTGCTCGAGCCCATCATGCGCGTCGAGGTGGTAGTGCCCGAGGAATACATGGGTGAAGTGATCGGCGACCTGTACGCGCGCCGCGGGCAGATCGAGGGCCGTGAATCGCGCGCCGGCAGCCAGATCATCGGCTCGCAGGTGCCGCTGGCCACCATGTTCGGTTACGCCACCGACCTGCGCAGCAAGACCCAGGGGCGTGGCAGCTTTACCATGCATTTTTCGCATTACGAAGAGGCCCCGGCACAGGTGGCCGAGGAAGTGATTGCCAAGTCCACCGGCCGGGCGGCCAGGTAGTTTTTCGGGATCGACAAAGGGATTCCCTGCTCATCGAACGCACACGCTGAGGAGCACACGCGACATGGCCAAGGAGAAATTCGAGCGCAGCAAGCCGCACGTAAACGTGGGGACGATTGGGCACATCGACCACGGCAAGACGACGTTGACGGCAGCAATCACCAAGGTGCTCAGCAAGCACAACCCCAAGGTGCAGTTCCGGGCGTTCGACTCGATCGATAACGCGCCGGAAGAGCGCGAGCGGGGCATCACCATCGCCGTGGCGCACGTGGAGTACGAAACGGCCAACCGCCACTAC
>JBGPJC010000206.1:0-3763 GCA_041485165.1 Terriglobia bacterium
CCCCGGCAGCCGCGGCGCAGACTCCGGCATTCCGTTCCGGTTCGGCCACCATCCTGATGCATTTCAGCATGGTGAAGCTTCCCGAAAAACCGATGCTGCCGCGCTTGTACGATGCGCGGGTCGGCTACTTCACCACCGCGCAACTGGATTACAGCCGGCCCGAACATCGCGCCGAGCGACGCGCTTATATCGCCCGCTGGCGCCTGGAAAAGAAGGACCCTTCGGCGGATCTCTCCGAACCGGTGAAGCCGATTGTTTATTATCTAGATCCGGCGACTCCCAAGCAATGGATTCCCTATTTGAAGCGAGGCATCGAGAGCTGGCAGCCCGCGTTCGAGGCGGCCGGATTCAAAAATGCGATCCTCGCCAGGGAAGCGCCAACCCCGGAGGAAGACCCCACCTGGAGCCCGGAGGACGTGCGCTACTCGGTGGTTCGGTGGCTGCCCTCCACCACCCAAAACGCTTCCGGCCCGCATATTTCCGACCCTCGCACCGGCGAGATCCTGAATGCGGACATCCAGTTCTACCACAATGTAATGCGACTGGCGAGCAACTGGTATTTCATCCAGGCGGGGCCGCTCGACCCGCGCGCGAATAAGCTCCCGCTGCCGGACGACCTGATGGGTGAGCTGCTCACGTTTGTGATGGCGCACGAAATCGGCCATACCCTGGGACTTCAGCACAACATGAAAGCCAGCTCTCTCTACCAGGCCGAAAAAGTCAGGGACCGTGAATGGGTCAGCAAGATGAGCCACACGCCCACGCTGATGGATTACTCGCGCTTCAACTACGTGGCGCAACCCGAGGACAAAATCCACGCCGCCGACCTCATCCCCAAGATCGGCCCCTACGACAAGTGGGCCACCATGTGGGGCTACAAGCCCATCGAAGGCGCGCGCAAGCCGGACGACGAAAAGAAAACCCTCGACGCCTGGGCCCGTGAGCAGGACAAAATCCCCTGGTTGCGCTTCTCCACCGCGGATTCGCGCAACTCCGACCCGGGCGAGCTCACCGAAGCCGTCGGCGACGCCGACGCCGTCAAGGCCACCGCGCTCGGCCTGAAAAACCTCGAGCGTGTTTCTGCCATGCTGCTCACCGCCTCCACCAAATCCGGAGAAACCTACGAAGACCTGGACGAGCTCTACGGCCGCATGCTCGGCCAGTGGGCCACCGAGCTCACTCATGTCGCCGCAATCGTCGGCGGGTTCAACTCCCAGCAGAAAGTTTCCGGCCAGGACGGCGTGATTTTCACCCTGATTCCGCGCGCCCGCCAGCTCGAAGCCGTGAATTTTCTCAACGCCAACGCCTTCACCACTCCCAAGTGGACGATTCGTCCGGAAATCCTCCGCCGCATCGAGCCCACCGGCGCGCTGGACCGCATTCGCACCGCGCAGATGCGCGTGCTCAACTCGCTCTTCAACAACGCGCGGCTCTCGCGCATGGCCGAGCAGGAAGCCATGGACGGCACGGCAGCCTACCGCGCGGCGGATTTCCTCGCCGACGTGCGCAAGGGCATCTGGAGCGAGCTCGGCGCGGCGCAAGTGCAGGTGGATGCTTACCGCCGCGGCCTGCAGCGCGGCTACATTGACCTGATGGCCGGCAAAATCAACAGCCGCACGCCGGTCACCGACGATGCGCGCGCATTGGTCCGCGCGGAGTTGCAGTCGCTCTCGCAGGAAATCGCCGCCGCCATGGCCAAGGCCACCGACCGCACCACCAAAGCGCATCTCGCCGATTCCCGCGACCAGATCGCCAAGGCTCTCGATCCCAAAATCGCTCCGGCGGCTCCGGCCACCGGCGGTCCGGGCTTCCCCGGCCTCGACGACGCGAACGATCCATCCCAGCAAGGCTGCTGGCCCGACTACATCATCCGCCGCCCACCCATGTAGCCCCGGCGGCCACCTCTTCGTAGGGGCGGACCTGCGTGTCCGCCCCGGACGTCTCAGCGCGTCTTTGCGCATTCTGTAGGGCCGGGCTTTAATTGGGCACGTAGGGGCACGATATATCGTGCCCCTACCCGCTCATGTTCCTCTGTGTCTCTATGGCTCTGTGGCCAATTCGCATTTGAACTGGCATTCCTCTCGCGCTACACTGAACGAAGTTCTGCGTTCCATCGTCGGGAGCGACCCCATGGCCTCCAAACGCAATCTCCTGATTCTCGTCCTCGGCGCCCTGTTCGTGTGTCTCTTCCTCGCCGGCCTCGCCGCCGCGCATCAGCTTGCGCCCACGCCGCCCGCCCCGCTGACTCCGGCCCAAGAGCAGGCAGCCCTCGAAGCCTGTCAGCGGAAGGCAAAACAAGCCCGTGGCGATTTCTCGGACGCGGCGATTCTCGCCCACTGCAAGAAAAGAATCCTGCTCAGCGAGAAAGAAAAGTTGGAAGGCTGTCAGCGAGTGGGAGAAATACTCAATGATCCCCAGGGACCCACTGTCATGGCCTGCAAGGAAACCGTATTTCTCGAGGACATCGAGGCCCGCAATGGCCGTCCCGCCGACCAAAAAGAACGATTGGAAATCTGCCAGCGCATCGCAAGAGAAACTTACCCCAACGCCACCGATGCCAAGATTCTGCAGGCGTGCCAAGATAAAGTAGCCCTGCCGCCAGGCGAGACCCAGCCCCAAAACATCACGTCGGCGCCCGCAGCGTCACAAACTCCAAGGGATCTGTCCGCCGAGCAGCTCAGGATCGCCTGCCAGGCCGTACCCTTGTTTTGCTATGCGAACACTCCGCAGTACTCCTACTGGGGCGCGGTTACCGGCAGGGGCGCATGGCAGCCTCAGCAACTCCCCGCTGAAGGGTGGCGCAGGGTTTGCGCGGTGCTGCCGGATTTGCCGGTATGCCAGATCCCCGAGAAAGAGAGAGAAGTTTGGCTCAAAACGAAAGCCGGGAAAGCTTGCTCGCAGAGCCTGGTGTGGCGCCGCGATGAATGCGAACGCTTAGCCCGCAGAGAGATTTGGGTCGGGATGTCCCGCAAGATGCTCTTCGCGGCATGGGGCGAACCAAAAACCGTTTATGGGAGCACCGAGGGATTCGAGGAGTGGATCTATGGCGGGGGATACGTATCCCTCTACGGGGGATTTCAGGGGCGTTTTGTGTACGTGCGGTTTGAAAATGGCCTCGTGAAATCCATTAGCGAATCCCAACATCGATGAAACCAGTCTGCGGGATTTTCGAGTACTACGATTCAGGAGCCTTCCATGTTTTGCCCGCAATGCGCCGCGCCATGTGCTGCCGAAGATAAGTTCTGCCGCAACTGTGCTGCTGCGTTGTCCGGCGATACGCAGAGCGCGACGCCCGCTGTGCCCTCCAAGGTCACGGTCAGCAACGTCTATCGCGGGAAAAATCTCCAGATCATTGGCAACGGGGTGGCCATCCTCGGTATCCTCGTCGGCATCGCCAGTTGCACCGCAACGCCGATGAACGAATCCGGCTTCGGCATTTCCGTTCTCCTCGTTATCGCCGGAGCGGTCACATACTCCGTGGGCCGCTTCGAACACTGGTATCACTCCGAATAGGCGCCCGAATGGATATTCCTTTCCTTTCGAGCCATTCTCTGGCTCGCATATTCCCTGACCCCCGAACCCTGACCCCTTTCTCTGTCCCTTGCGCGTTTCTTCCGTCGGGCGGATAATGTCGCCCATCCCGGAACAGCCGCGGACAACGAAGAATCTTTGCAGGAGGACATCATGAGCAGCACATCCGGAAAGCTTTCCCGGCGTCAATTTGCAGGCCGCGTAGGCGCGGCCGTGGGCGCCGTGCTCGTCG
>JBGPJC010000207.1:0-3754 GCA_041485165.1 Terriglobia bacterium
CGGGGGATCCTTCTTGAAACTTTTGCTGCATGAAGTCGCCAAGCTTTACCGAGGAAAAATCTGGGCGCTTGTGGACTTCACCCTCGAACTCGGCCCGGGCGTGCTGGGGCTGCTCGGGCCGAATGGCGCAGGCAAGTCCACGCTGATGCGCATCCTCGCCACCGTCACGCGCCCGACTCGCGGACAAGCAACCTGGGAAGGCCGCGATATTGTGCGCGACCCCGACGCGCTGCGCGCGGTGCTGGGCTACCTGCCGCAGGATTTCGGCGTCTATCCCCACCTGAACGCCGTGGAATTCCTCGAATACCTTGCCGCGGTGAAGGGACTGGGTTCGGGCGCGGCGCGCCAGCGTATCGACGAGCTGCTCGAAGTCGTCAACCTGGCGGAAGTGCGCAAGCAGCCGCTCGGCGGCTATTCCGGCGGGATGAAGCAGCGCATCGGCATTGCACAGGCGCTGCTGAACGATCCGAAGCTTCTGATCGTGGACGAGCCGACCGCCGGACTCGATCCGGAGGAGCGCGTGAGGTTTCGAAATCTGCTTTCGGAACTTTCGGGCGAGCGCATCGTTATTCTGTCCACGCACATCGTCTCCGACGTCGAGGCGGTGGCCACCGACATCGCTATCCTTTCGCACGGCCGACTGCTCGCCCACGCGGCCCCCGAAGATTTGCTGCGCTCGGTCGAAGGCAAAGTGTGGGATTGGACGGTGCCGAGCGCCGAGCTCCCGCTGGTGAAGCAGAAATTCCCGGTCAGCGCGAGCCTGCGGCGCAGCGACGGAGTGCACGTTCGCGTCGTGGCTGCCGCGGCGCCGGGCGCGAGCGCTGTTCCGGCAGCGCCGACACTCGAGGACGCGTATCTCCATTGCCTCTCGCAGCAGCGCGCGGAGGCCGCTGCATGAGCGATTCTCGAGTTCTTCACCAGCTTGCACGCGCCGATTTCCTCGAACGCGTGCGCCGCTACAGCTTTCTTCTCACGCTGGGCTTCACTCTCTATCTCGGCTACGGCGCGGCAACCGGCCGAATCGTCCTCCGGCTGGGGAATTATCGCGGCGTGTTCAACTCCGCCTGGACCGGCGCGCTGATGGCTCTCGTCTGCACGTGTTTCCTCACGCTTGCCGGTTTCTACATCGTGAAGAATACGATCGAGCGAGACCGGGCGTGCGGAGTGGGGCAGATTCTGGCGGCGACACCGCTGTCGAAGGTCGAATACTGCCTGGGAAAAATGATCAGCAATTTTCTCGTCCTTGCGGTCATGGTCGCGCTGCTCATCCCGGCCGGGCTGATCACACAATTGGTGCGCGGTGAGGACAGGCACATCCACCTGTGGGCTTTTCTTTCCCCCTTCCTGTTGCTCGCTGTGCCTGCGATGGCGGTTGTAGCGGCGCTCGCTGTCCTTTTCGAGACGATCCCCGGACTTCGCGGCGGCCTGGGCAACGTGCTCTATTTTTTCCTTTGGGCGAGCCTTCCCGGTATCGCCATCGGCACGCGCAGGCCGGGGTTTGATCTGTGGGGATTGTTGGAGATCTGGGAAAGCGCTGCCGCGGCGGCCCGGGCACGATTTCCCGACTACGGCGACTCGTTTTCGTTTTCGCTCGGCGGCGGGAGTCCGCTGCCGTTAGCGACAAACGCGTTTCAATGGAATGGTGTTTCGTGGCCGACGGGTTTTCTCCTGAGCCGACTGATCTGGTTGATCGCGGCTGTGGGATTGGCCATTCTCGCCGCATCGTTTTTCGACCGCTTCGACCCAGCGAAAGGAAAACGCGGGCCACCGGAGAGCAAGCGTCCTCCCGAAGCCGTCGCGGAAGCCCGCGGAAGCGCTGTCGGCGCGGCCGTGCATCTCACTCCGCTCGCCGCCGGGGCGGCGAAGGGCGGCTTTGTGCATGTCGTCCCGGCGGAAATGCGACTCATGTTGAAGGGGCAGAAATGGTGGTGGTACGCCGTGGCTGGGGGTCTTTTCGTCGCTTGCCTGGCCACCCCGCTGGCCGTTGCTCGTGGACGAATCCTCCCGTTCGCGTGGATCTGGCCGGTGCTGATCTGGTCGGCCATGGGCACACGGGAAAAGAGTTGTCAGACCAACCAACTCGTGTTCTCTGCCGCGCACTCCCTCCGCCGCCAGCTCCCGGCGCTCTGGCTTGCGGGAGTGATTGTTGCGTTTCTCACGGGCGGAGGCGTCGCGATTCGGCTCCTTCTCGCAAGCGATGGCCGCGGGGCGCTCGGGTGGCTTGCCGGATCCCTATTCATACCGATGCTAGCCCTTGCCTGTGGCACCTGGAGCGGCAGCAGCAAACTCTTCGAAATTCTCTATACGCTGCTGTGGTACACCGGGCCGCTTCAGCCCACGCGCCAGCTCGACTTCATGTCTGCGTCTCCGGCATCGGTCGCCGCGGGTATGCCTCGAATTTTTTTCTTGGCGACCATTGCCCTCGCCGGCCTCGCCTGGCTGGGCCGGCGGCGCCAACTTCAATCCTGAAAATCATTGCCGACGGAGGCGGGCCTGTCCCAGCGGACAGCGTTGCCTTTTCGGGCGCACCGCGCCAGCCAACTTGCTCCCAGGGCCGAACGCGCATACCATATTTTTAGGCAGGAGATTCAAAGGAGAAGGTCCATGAGGATCTTGCGGATGGGCGTGGCGCTGTTGGCGTACGCTTCTCTTTTCACCGGGGCAATTGCGACCGCGGCGCAAGAGGCGAGTCAACAGCCGACTTCCCTCGGCGATGTCGCCCGGCGCCTACGCGCGCAAAAAAGGGAACCGACAAAGCCTGCGCGAGTCTGGGACAACGACAACATCCCAAAGACCCCTAGCGCTGTGAGCATCGTTGGACAGGCGGCGCTACCGCCGGATCAACCAACGCCTGCCACCAGTGAGGAAAGCAAGCAGTCCGCGGACGAATCTGGCAAGCCGACGACGACGGTCCCCGCGGAGCAGCCCGCTGCCGGCGCCGAAGCCGGGAAACAACCGGAGATTGCCGCCGCCGAAGCGGCGTTGGCAGAAGCGAAGGCGAAGCTCCAGGGTCTTCGCAGCGATCTCGACCTACTTGAACGGCAGCTCAAGCTCGACCAGGACCAGTATTACGGTAAGCCTGACTTCGCGTCGGACACAGAGGGAAAGGCAAAACTTGATGCCGAGGCTGCGCAAGTGGACTCGAAGCGCCTCGAAGTCACCGCTGCGGAGCAGAAAGTCAGCGAACTCCAGAGCAAACTGGACGAGCTAAAAATCCCTGCAAAAACTGAACCACCATCTGCATAATCCCGATCGACGCTTCTCGCTGAAGTAGGCTCTCGCCGTTTCTCACATGGCCCGGAGGGCCAGACGCGAAATGCGCGGAGGCAGGGCGATTGCTCGATTGGAACCACACCCCCACTAATTGTGGACAATCACTCTTGACACACATCGACCGTGCGCGCACAATCCCGCCAACTTTTTCCGGCGATTCAGCCGGCCGGACTCGCGATTTGCCGAGTCGAGGGGGCAGGGGGAAAAGATGGACTATCTTCCTGGTTGGACAGTGCAATGCCTGAATCCGGAGTGCCCTGCGCGGGGGCACTGGCTGCGCGTGCGGAACGCGCCACAGGATCAGTGCAGCAACTGCGGCGGGCCTTTGCACAACGTCCCGCCGCCGCTGGGGCCGCGCTTCCGGATGCGGCCGCGGCCGCTGGGGTCTTACCGGCCGCTGAATCGTCCGCGCTAGGGCGCCCGGTGGTGTGTTCGTTCGGACTGTAGGGCAGCGTGTCTCGGCCGTTCGTGGCCAGGGGCC
>JBGPJC010000208.1:0-3736 GCA_041485165.1 Terriglobia bacterium
CTGGCGCGGACCGACGTGCTGCTGCCGTCGTTTGTGCGCGGGAGCTGAGATGGCCGCGCGCGGCGCTAAAAAAAGTTCCCGGGGCGCTGCGGAAAAGCGCAAGCAACTCGGGGACATCAAGCGCCTGGTGGACGCCATTTTCGCTGTAGCCGATCCAGTTGAAGTAGGGTCGAGGCTCCTAGCGGGTAAAGGCGACGCCACGGTGGCAAAGACCTTCGCATTGCTGCTCGAGTATCTCTTCGGAAAACCGGTTCAGCAGATCGAAGCCAGCGGTCCCGAAGGCGCGCAGATCACCTATCAGTTCATTTCGTCCGCGCCGCGGCCACACCGCGGAGCTGGCGGAGACACGGAGGAAGAATGAGCGACTTGGCCAACAAGATTCACATCGGATTCGTGTTGGAATTTGCCGGAGCGGCAGCAGTCATCGGCGCGGCTTTCTTTTCACCGCTCCCCGAACGCATCGCCGTGCTTTCCGGCGTGGTGGCTTTCGCGCTGGGACGGTTTTTCCCGCGGATCTTCTCCTAGCCATCGTCAGGGCGGTAAAGGCGCCGATCGCGCGGAGATCGCCCAATGGTAACGGCAACGAGCGGTGTGGAGCGCTGGTCAGGGGACAGCCTTCGCAAGCTGGTGCTGCCCTACAAACCTTTTGCCAAGCAGGCGCAGTTCCACAACTCGCCGGCGAAATACCGTCTCTTCGGCGGTGCGGCGGGGCCGGGAAAATCAATGGCCCTGCTGATGGAAGGGGTCCTCCAGGCCAACCAGCACGGCCGGGTGAACACGCTTCTGCTGCGGAGGACATTCCCAGAGCTGGAAAGCTCGCTGCTGGCCTACTTCCGTCGCCACGTACCACGCGAGCTGTACCGCAGTTTCAACGAGACCCGGCATACGGTGACCTGGTGGAACGGTTCGACCACGCGCTTCGGCTACAGCCGTGGCGAGAGCGACATCTACCAGTACCAGGGCAGCGAGTACCTGTTCATCGGAATCGACGAGCTGACCCATTTCACTTTGAAGCAGTGGCAGTTTCTCACCAGTCGCAACCGCTGCCCGGTCCCTGGCTCGTTCCCCAACATGGCCGGGGCCACCAATCCTGGCAACGTCGGCCACGCCTGGGTGAAGGCGCTGTGGATCGACAAGAAGCCCGCGCCGGGAATGGAGCGCGCCGAAGAATACCGGGCGTCGGACTACGAATTTGTCCGCGCGCTGCTCAGCGACAACCCAATCTACGCGAATGACGCAGACTACCGGGCGACGCTGGAGGCTCTGCCGCGGCACATGCGGCAGGCGTTCCTGGAAGGCGACTGGAACGTTTTTGCCGGGCAGTATTTCGATCTATTCGATCCCGGCCGCCACGTGGAGCGTGCGGAGAGATTGCAACTCCAGCCGTGGATGCCGCGGTGGATCTCGATTGACTGGGGATTCGAGCATCCCGCGGCGGTGTATTGGCATGCGCAGGATCCCGCTGGGGCGGGACGGACGGTGACCTACCGCGAGTACGTGGTCAACCGGCTGAGCCCGCGCACGCTGGGCCACGAAATTGCCGAGCGCAGCCGTGATGAAAAGATCGACGCCGTTTACCTGGGCCCTGACGCTTTCGCTCAACGCACCGACGAGGCGACGATTGCTGAGCAGCTGGGTGCTGTCTTCGCGATGCGAGGGCTTCCTCGCCCCACGGCCGCCGACAATGACCGTGTGGGCGGGTGGATGCTGCTCTACCAGCTCCTCGAAGCCGGAGAGTGGCTCATCGGGGACAACTGCCGCGAGCTGATCGGGGTCCTGCCCACGCTGACGCGCGACCCCGCGTACATTGAAGACATCATCAAGGTGGACGGCGACGATCCGGCTGACGCCGCGCGGTACGGCCTGAAATCGCGGCTGCGTCCGCGGCTGCCTCCTCTTGATTCGCGCCTGATTCAGCGCATGGCCGCAGTGAAGTCCGCAGAGCCCACCGTCCGCGCCCTCTACGCCAGGAAGTTCGAGACCGAGGAACGCAAGAAGGGACGACCGGTGTTTTGGAGACGGAGAAAGTAGCGCGGCACACCGCTCATGACCATCGAAACCATCGAAAATGCCTGGCACTGGTTGACCAGCACGCGCTACACGCGCCTGCTCGAGGCGCGTGTAGCATCGCTGGAGATTGAAAACCGAGCGCTGCGCAACAGCATTTACGCGCGCGCCGGGATGGCGCCGGTGGACTACACCCAGCCCGACGGGGTCGCGCCGCCACACAAGATGCCACCGCCCATCCGGCGCGTGGTGAGCTGGGCGCAGATGAAGCAAAAACTCGAACAGGAAGCCGCACGCCACGCCCAATCGGGCCGGGGCGCGGCCGCAGAGAGGAGCGGAAACCATGCCTGATTTCGGCGGCAAGCACTACATGAACCCGGCTTACGGCCGGACAATCCTGGGATTCCCGGAGGCGGGGCGAAGCGGGCCATCAGAATCCAACGGCGCGCTGGAGCACGTCTCCATCCATCCGCAGAAGGACGGCGGCTACGCGGTCCACGCGCACTTCGATCACCCTCGCGCCGGTCATCACACCGTGGATTCCAAACACGCCGACCACGAGGAAGCCGTTGAGCGCGTGAAAGAGCATCTCCGCGCCCACGAAGCCACCAAGGGCAGCGCCGGCAGTGGCGCGCAAAACGGCGAAGACACCAGCGCTACCTAGCGGGGCCCGGCGAAAATCATGATGGACACTCCCACCACATTGACGGCGAATGGTGCTGGCGGCGCAACGGTTCCACAGGAATCTCCGGCACAGCTCAGCGCCCTGGAGAGCACCCCTGACGGTGCCGGGCGCTACGGGGCGAACAACCAGCGCCTGCCCGAACGCCTGCAAGCTGCGCTGCGCGCGCTGGTCGAAGATCTCGGCCGCGAGAACCTCTACGCGCGGCGGCAGGAAGTCCGCAAGGTCCGCCAGGCGCGGATGTTTTGGAAGGGGCAGCAGTATGTCTGGTGGAACGAGCAGGACCAGAGTTTCCACACGCCGTTTCAGGCCCCCGGCCAGGCCGGAGATTCCGGAGTCGGCGACCAGCCGCGCTACCAGTACGTCACCAACATCTACCAGCCGTTCGGTCTCTCGCTGATCGCCGTGCTCTCGCAGAGCATCCCGCAGGTGCGCCTGTACCCGGAATCGCCCACCAGCGAGAAGGACATCGCCACGGCCCGCGCCGGATCGAAAGTGATGGAGTTCATCGAGCGCAACAACGACGCGAAGAAACTGCTTCAGGAGACGGCGTTCTATCTCTACACCGACGGAAAAGTCGGAGGTTACGTCCGCTACGTCGTGGACGGGCAAAGGTTCGGTTTCAAAGATCAGGAAATCTACGAAGAGTCGCAGGCCACGGTGGCCGCGGCGCGGATGGTCTGTGCCGACTGCGGATGGGAGGGCAGCAGCGAGGCGGCGAGCGGCGGATTTATTTGCCCACAGTGCGGGGCGGCGCTGGGGCCGGAAAATCTGGCCTCTGCGGAAACGGTGCGCATCCCCCGCCTGGCCAGCCTGGAGCGCGTGCCCAACGGCCAGGAAGTGATCTCCATCATCGGCGCGCTGGAGTTGAAGACGCCGCTGTGGGCGCGTGAGCAGCACGAATTCCCGTATCTCATCTGGAGCGTCGAGGCGCACATCGCCCGGCTGCGCGCCGCGTATCCGAATGCCGGAGACAGGATCCAGGCTGGCGCGGTAGGCGGGGAAGAAGAGTACGAGCGGATCGCGAGGTTGCAGGTCACTCAGGGC
>JBGPJC010000209.1:0-3729 GCA_041485165.1 Terriglobia bacterium
AGCTTTCCCCAACCTCCCGGCACATGTCTCCATCGTTTGGACCCTGGTCGGGCTCCTGCTCTCCGTAGCCGTAGGACTCTTCTTCGGAATTTACCCCGCCATCAAGGCCGCCGGAATGGACCCCGTCCGCTGTCTGCGCTACGAATAGGGAAGGTTCTGGGTGATAGTTGGTAGGTTTTAGGTTTAAGAAAACTTTGGAAGAACTACTCCTGCAACCTGCCGCCTGCTTCCTGATACCTGATCCTAAGCTTCAGAGGTGGCCCGAATCGGAATCGTCACCGACTGCGTCGACTCGCTGGACGCCAGCATATGGCAGCGGCCGTCGAAGATGCCGCCCGCCTCGATCACCAGACAAGGCGAGTGAATCTCGCCGGTGACCACGCCCTTCGCCTGAATCTCCACGCGCGCCTTGGCCAAAATCACGCCGTCAAAGCGCCCACCCACCACGATGTGGTTCCCTTCAATCTGGCCTTCTACCTTGGCGTTTTCCCCCAGGATGAGGCTTTGGCCGGAGATAATGTTGCCCTTCACCGTGGCGTCGATGCGGAACGTGCCGCTCAGCTCGAGCGTGCCCTCCAGCTTGACCCCTTTGTCCAGAAATCCGATCCACTCCCCCGCCTCGCCTTGCTCACCTTTGCCAAACCACTTTCCTGCCATGATTCCCTCCGCGAATGGAGTGGCTAATGTAACTCCAGTCGGCAAAAAGTCAAGGAACGCCTGCGCTAATTACTACATATATAGTATTACTTCTTCACGATGCGGTCGTACAGATCCGCCAGTTGCTGCTCATTGTAGTACTCAATAATCAGTTGGCCCGGGCGGCGCTTGGTGTGTGGCCGCAGCGTGACACGTGTGCCCAGTTCGCGCTGCAGATCTTCCAACGCGGCCCGCAGGTTGGGATCGCCCATGGATTTTTCTTCCGTGGCCGGAGTGCGTTGTTTGCGCGAGGCTAGGCGTTCGATCTGCCGCACAGTAAGTCCGCCGCGCGCGGCGCGCTGCGCCAGCGCCAGGCGTGCTTTCCCGTCGGGAATCGCCAGCAGCGCGCGGCCGTGCCCCGCGGTGATTTTCCCATCTTCGATCATTTCCTGCAGCGAAGCTTCGAGCTTGAGCAGTCGGACGGCGTTGGCTACAGTGGCGCGGTCCTTGCCCGTGCGCTCGGCCACATCGTCTTGCGTGAGCTGAAAATCGCGCATCAGGCGGTCAAACGCGCGCGCCTGCTCGATGGGGTTGAGGTCCTCGCGCTGGATGTTTTCGACGAGTGTAATTTCGAGTGCCAGCTCGTCGGTCACCTGGCGCAGCACTGCGGGGACGCGCTGCAGCCCAGCGCGTTGCGCGGCACGCCAGCGGCGCTCTCCGGCGATGAGCTGGTAGCGCGTTCCCGTCGGGCGCAGCACCAACGGCTGAATCACGCCGCTCGAGCGTATGGAGCGCGCCAGCTCTTCGAGTGGCTCCTCGCGGAAGCGCGTGCGCGGCTGGAACGGGCTGGGGTCAATCAGGTCGATGTCCACCTGCTGTGGCGCGCCAAGGCCTATGGCGGTGGGCGCAGCCACCGGCAGCGGGGGAGCAGGAAGCGGTTCAGGCTCCCGTATCAGCGCGCTCAAGCCCCTGCCCAGAGCGGGACGTGCTGCTGCGTGCTTGGTCATTGGCAATCACCTCGCGAGCGAGTTGGAGATAGGCTTCCGCACCTTTACTACTTTTGTCGTAGATAAAGATAGGCTTTCCGTGGCTGGGCGCCTCGGCCAGGCGCACATTCCGCGGAATTACCGCGCTAAACACCTGCGTACCGAAGAAACTGCGCAGGTCAGCCGCTACCTGGCGGGATAGGTTCGTGCGCTCGTCATACATGGTCAGCAGAATCCCCTCGATGGACAGAGCTGGGTTGAGCGTTCGGCGGATGCGCATCAGTGTATCCAGCAGCTCGGAAACACCCTCCAAAGCTAGGAATTCACACTGGATGGGCACAAGCACAGACCCGCTGGCAACCAGCGCGTTCAGGGTGAGAAGATCCAGCGTCGGTGGGCAGTCGAGCAGCACAAAGTCATAGCCGGCCGGAAGGTCTTCAATGATCTGTCGCAGGCGGAACTCCCGGCCTTCCAGATTGACCAGTTCCACCGCCGCGCCGACGAGATTGCGGTCAGCAGGCAATAAAAACAGCCCTTCCACTTCGGTCCTCAGAATCAGCCGCTCCGGTGCCTCCCCGAGAATCAGTGCGTTATAGAGTGAACGGCGGGAGGGGTCTTTGGGGAGTCCGAGGCTGGAGGTCGTATTACTCTGCGGATCACAGTCCACAATGAGCGTTTTGTGGCCCTCGATGGCAAGCGCAGCACCCAGGTTGATGGCAGTCGTGGTCTTGCCGACGCCACCCTTCTGGTTGGCAATCGATATGACTTTGCCCAACAGGATCCCCCAGTCGTGAGTGAATCTAGCAAACTAGGCTGTGGAGAAGCAAGGAAGATGTTTCGAAAGTTGGTTCAGGACCACGTTGTTCCACGTGGAACGATTTGCAGAGCACAGATCAAGCACGAATGCACCGTTTCACGTGGAACATCCGGCAAAAATCAGGTCAATGCGAATGAGTCTGCCCCACCAAAAGCACTCGGCCTATCGACTTTGGCATGGCTATCGGTGGCTGCCAGCTCCATCGACTTTCTTTCTGCAGCGCTGCGCTGTCCTCAGAGCCCAGCCACAGCACGCACTTGCCATCCGCAGCTAGGGCCTTCCGCGTCCATGCCAACAAGCGCTTGTCCGGGCGGACCGCGCGGCACGTCACAAAATCGGCAACCCCCACCAGGCCGCTCAGTTCTTCAATTCGCTTCGAAATGATCTTCACGTCCTTCAAGCCAAGAGATCGCACCACCTCTGCAAGAAACGCGGATTTCTTCATGCTGGGCTCAATCAACGCAACTGCGAGCTCCGGAGCAACAAGTTTCAACGCGAGCCCTGGAAATCCCGCGCCGGAGCCGATGTCCACCAGCCGCCCGTGGACGATGGGAACCGCGCAGGCTGCAAACATGGACTCGGCAAAGTGGCGCTGGAGAATTTCCTGCGGATCGGTGATGGATGTCAGGCTGATCTTTTGGTTCCAGCGCAGCAGGAGCTCCATGTACTGCCGGATGGCTTCGGCGAGGGCCGGAGAAGGCGCGAGGCCAAAGGGCGCTAGGGTGCTGGAAATCATCGCATCGCCCGGCAATAAATATTTACTAATAGATATATTAGTGTTAGTGAGTTTATCTTTTGGATTCTTCCCGCGCCTCATCGTTCTTCCTCCCCCGCGGGCGCCGAGCCGGCCGTTGCCTCCACCGCCGCGCTGCCGGCACGCAGCCACCGCGGGGCGGCCAGCCCGGCCACCAGGTCCACGAAGAAATGGACGATGACGCACGGCGCGAGGCTCCCGGTCCATGCGCGCGCGGAGGCCAGCAGCAGCCCGACAACGAAAGTGGCCAGCAAGCCGCGGCGGCCCTGGTAAAGATGGGCGAGAGAAAACATCGCCGATGAGCCCACGATCGCTGCAACCAGAAAACTTCCGGAAGCCGCATAGAATGCGGTGAAAACGAATCCGCGGTAGAGCAACTCCTCGCAGACGGCGACGGTGGCTACCAGCGCGATGAAAGCCAGCGACTCCACCAGGTTTTGCGGCATGAGCTTGCGCGCTAGCTCGCCGAGGAAACCCTGCTGTTCCGGCGGAAGGCGCGCCAGGCGGCGCAGGCCGTACACCTGGTTGGCCAGCAG
>JBGPJC010000210.1:0-3703 GCA_041485165.1 Terriglobia bacterium
AAGCTGGACAGCGCCTTCTGTTCGTCGGAGTGCACGTCGAAAACCGTAAACAGCTTGGTGATTTGCAGCAGGTCGTGGACTTTCTTGGTCAGGTTGAGGAGCTTCAACTCGCCGCCCTGGCCTTTCACCGTAGTGAATCCGCTCACCAGCTCGCCGATGCCGGAGCTGTCGATGTAGGTGATGTCGCCCAGGTTCAGCACGATATGCTTGTGGCCGCTGTTGAGCAAATCCCGCACCATCTCACGCAGCTTGGCGCTGCCTTCACCCAGTGTGATTCGCCCGCTCAGGTCCATCACTGTCGCGCTGCCGATCTCGCGCGCCGTGGCTTTGAAACTCATGTACTCATCCCTCCTGGCTGGCCGATGGTGCGTCCCGCCGGGCTGGGGGGCAACGCTTGGCCATCACTACTTCGGCTCCGCCGTTCGTGCCGCGGGCCACGCTGAATTCGTCCATAAACGCGCGCATCAAAAAGATGCCCCGGCCTGAAGTCTTCAGCAGGTTCTCTTCCGCCAGCGGGTCCGGGACATCCGCGAGCAAAAAACCGGCGCCCTGATCGAGTACACGGATCAGCAGCTTGTCCTCGTTGAGCTCGAAAGTCAGAAAGATCTTGCGATCGCGCGATTGCAGGTTCCCGTACTGGTAGGCGTTGATCACGCCCTCGCGCACCGACATCCCAATCCGATACCTCTGCTCTTCATCGAAGCCGGCGGCATCTGCCACCCGCAAAGTTATGTCTTCGGCCAGGTCCACGCTTTCCATCAGTGTTTCCAGCGTGACCTCGATACGCTTTGTTTGTCCGCTCATCCAGCGGTATTAAGAAAGACGAGATTGGTAGCATAGCGGGCGGACGGCAGTCAATGCAACTGGTAGAAGAGGATGCGTGTGTCCATACGCAAATGTTTTCACATCTGCAAAAGTCGGGCGATCCGGCTCAGGCCCAATAGGTGCGGTCCAGGGTGCGGTACTGGATAGCTTCGCCGCAGTGCCGTGGCTCGATTTCCGCAGCCCCGGCCAGATCGGCGATGGTCCGCGAAACCTTCAGGATGCGGTCGTGGGCCCGCGCCGAGAGGCCCAGCTTGGAGATGGCGCTCTCCAGCAGCTTCTCGCTCTCCGGGGAGATGCCGCAATACTTGCGGATCAGCTTGGGAGGCATCTGCGCGTTGCAATAGATGCTCTTCTCGCCGCTGAATCGCTCGAGCTGCCGCCGGCGCGCCTCGATGACGCGCGCGCGCACCGTGGCCGAATCTTCCCCCGACGAAGTCTCGCGCAGCTCGCGGTACTTTACCGGCGGCACTTCGATGTGGATGTCAATGCGGTCGAGCAGCGGCCCGGAGACTTTCGAGACGTAGCGCTGGATCTGCGGCGGCGAGCACTGGCATTCGCGCGTGCCGTCGCCGAAGTAGCCGCAGGGGCAGGGGTTCATCGCCGCGGCGAGCATGAAGCGCGCGGGAAAGGTCACCGAAATCGCGGCGCGGGCGATATTGACCGTGCCATCCTCCAGCGGCTGGCGCATCACTTCCAGGACATTGCGCGCAAATTCCGGCAGCTCGTCGAGGAACACCACGCCGTTGTGGCCCAGCGACACTTCGCCCGGGCGCGGGATCGCTCCGCCGCCAATCAGCCCGGCGTCGCTGATGGTGTGGTGCGGCGAACGGTAGGGCCGCGTGCCGACCAGGCCGCGGGAGTCCTCGAGCACCCCGGCGACGCTGTGAATGCGCGTGGTCTCGATGGCTTCTTCCAGCGACATCGGCGGCATGATGGTGGGGATGCGCTTGGCGAGCATCGTCTTGCCGGCGCCGGGAGGGCCGATCATCAGGATGTTGTGGCCGCCGGCGCAAGCCACCTCGAGGGCGCGCTTGGCGGAAAGCTGCCCGCGGACATCGCGCAGGTCCACCGGATACACGCTGGCCGCTGAGAGCATTTCCTGCGCGTCCACGCGCACCGGTGTGGCCACCTCCGGCGCATTCACCAGGTCCACGGCCTGAGGCAGCGAGGCTACCGCGTAGACGTTGACTCCGCTGACCACCGCCGCCTCGCGGGCGTTTACTTCCGGCACCACCAGATTCTTGATGCCACGGTCCCGCGCGGCAATCGCCGCGGAGAGCGCTCCGCGCACCGAACGCACACCGCCATCGAGCGAGAGTTCGCCGAGGAACATGAACTCATCGAGGCGTTTGCCGAAGAAGCTTCCCTGGCAGCCCAGGATTCCCAGAGCCATGGGCAGGTCGAAGGCCGAGCCTTCTTTGCGCAGGTCGGCGGGAGCCAGATTGATGGTGACGCTCTGCGGGGCGGGAAAATCGAAGCCGCAGTTCTTCAGGGCCGCCTTGATGCGTTCGCGGCTTTCCTTTACGGCGATGTCCGGCAGGCCGACGACGGTAAAGTCGCCCATGTGCCCGGAACCGACGTCCACTTCGACCTCGATCAGATGGGCGTCAATCCCATAGACCGCCGCACTGAGACTCTTAAAGATCATGAAGGGAGGGAGGCAGCAAACTCCGCGGCGAAGAGTAGAATAATTATGATTAATATGCCAGAGGTACTCTTCGAAACAGCCACTTCCGCCGGCGCTCTCCCCGAATCCACCTGTGCCGAGAGACTCGGCATCATGAACTCGACCCGCTCCCCCGCTTGCCCGCCGTTGGAGTTTACCCGCCTGCCCGCTATCATGCTGGGCGGGCCATCAAGCTGGGCGGGCCGCTTGCTGGCGGGGGTTATTCCGCACATCACTCCCCCCGGCAGCAGAGAGGCGGAAAACCCCACCCTTCAAAACACGAAGAGCGGGGCATCCGGCTACCACCTGCTGCTGTTCAACAGACTATTGCGGGCCAGCCGCGCAGGGTGTAAACCTGACCTGCAGAAATCTTGAAATCGGAGATGCCGGTGAAAACTCGTTTCCCGAGCACAAACACTGTTGTCGCATTCTTTGAATGGTTCGGCGACTTGGGAATGTTCTGCGGCCGGCTGGCCCGGCCATTTTTCGTTCCCCCTTACGAACGCCGGGAGTTCGTCCGCCAATTCGACGAATTGGGAGCCAAATCGCTGCCGCTGGCGGCGATTGCCGGGGCGGCCACCGGAGTGGTGCTCTCCCTCTCGACGCGGGACAGCCTCATCCGCTTCGGTGCCAAATCTCTTCTTCCAGCTATCATCGTCTTTTCCATTATCAAAGAGAGTGGCCCGATTATCACGGCTTTGGTCGTTAGTGGCCGTGCCGCAGCGGGCATCGGCGCTGAATTAGGCGCCATGAAGGTGACGGAACAGATTGACGCCATCGAGGTCTCGGCCGTCGACCCTTACAAGTTTCTTGTGGCCACCCGAGTCCTGGCGTGCATCCTGATGCTTCCGCTGCTTACTTTGGTCACAGATTTCTGCGGCATCGCCATGGGATGGGTGACCAATACGCTGCAGGAACCGATCTCACTCCGTCTGTTTCTGGAAAACGGGTTCAAGAATGTGACCTTCAATGACTTTCTGCCCGCGACCCTTAAGACCATGGTGTTTGGTCTGATCATTGGGCTGGTCGCGTGTTTCCAGGGAATGCGGACGCAGGGAGGCACAAAAGGCGTGGAGCATGCCGCGACGACATCGGTGGTCTTGTCATCGCTCTTGATCATCCTGGCCGACGTTGTACTGGTTCGCTTGATCCTTGTGTTTTTCCCGTGAGGTACCGATGAAAGAGGAGCACAAAGCAAACGAAAAGGCCGAG
>JBGPJC010000211.1:0-3498 GCA_041485165.1 Terriglobia bacterium
ATGGGCGGTGCCAACCCGACCGGCTGGGACGTCAAGGCAGGCAAGAAAGTTTAGCAAGCGCCGCCAGTCCGGGCCTCGCTCTATGAATGCTAGGGAACTGTTCAAAGCGGGCAAGCTGAACGAAGCGGTTCAGGCGCTGGGTGCGGAGGTACGCGACAATCCTTCCGACGCCCAGCGCCGCACTTTTTTATTTGAGCTGCTCTGTTTTGCCGGCGATTACGAACGCGCTGATAAGCACCTCGAACTGCTGGCCGACGGCGGCCAGAACACTCAGCTCGGCGCCTTGCTCTACCGGGGTGTCTTGGCGGCCGATCGCACCCGCCAGCGGATGTTCGAAAAGCGCGATTTCCCCTCAACTCCTGTTCCCGATTCCGCAGTCCGCGGGACGATCAACGGGCGTCCTTTCACCTCGCTGGCCGACGCTGATCCCCGCATCGGGCCGCGCTTGGAAGTCTTCTGCGCGGGCAGCTACATGTGGATACCCTTTGCGCATATTGCTTCTATCCTGGTCGAGCCTCCCAAACGTTTGCGCGACCTGCTGTGGACTCCGGCCCGCGTGCTCTCCGCTCCCTCCTTCCAGGGAATGGAACTTGGCGAGGTGATCGTCCCGGTCATTTCCCCGCTTTCCTGGAAGCACGCCGACGACAATGTACGTCTGGGACGCGCCACAGTCTGGGAGGATGAACCCGAGACTGGAGAGAGCGTCCCGCTGGGCCAGAAAATACTTCTGGTGGATGACGAGGAGATGCCCTTTCTCGAGCTGCGGAAGCTGGAATTCGCCGTCTCCACCGGCGAAGCTTCCTAGCCATCATGCCTCTGCCGACGAACCTTCTGGACCCGATTCCGGGCGACAACCCCAGTGGCACCGACCTGCGCTACGCCCCGGTCTACGACAAGATTAAGGAAGCCCGCCGCGAAGACGACACCGCCGCCCAGGGTGATTGGAAACACGAAGTCAAGAAGGCCGATTCGGTCCTGGTCATCAAGCTGGCCGGCGAGGCGATCGCCAAGCAGAGCAAGGATCTGCAACTGGGCGCCTGGCTCACCGAGGCGCTGCTGCGCCGCGAAGGGATCACCGGCCTGCTGGAAGGCATCAAGCTGCTGCACGGGATGCTCGAAGGCTTCTGGGAAACGGTCTACCCCCTCATGGAAGACGGCGACGAAGAGCTGCGCGCCGCGCCGCTTGGCTGGGTGGGCACCAAACTCGAGGAAGGCATCCGCCGGATTCCACTCACCAAGAATGGCCTGGATTATTTTCAATACAAAGAATCACGCCTGATATCCCCGGAAGAATCTGCGGATACGGACGAGAAGCGTACGGCTCGCCAGACCGCCATAGACGAAGGCAAAACCACGCCGGAGAAGTTCGCCGAGGGCTACAATTCCACCAGCACGGAGTTTTATCAGAATCTACAGGGCAATCTGGACGGCACCCTGGAAACGCTCGCGGCATTCTCCACATTCTGTGATGAGAAATTCGGAAAATCCGCTCCCAGCTTTGGCAGAATGCGCACCGGGCTGGAAGAGGTGCGCCAGACGGTTCGTATTCTCCTCGAACCCCGCGGCGTTTCAGAGAGCGAAGCTGCACCCGAGGCCGGCGGCGAGAGCACGGATTCGGGGACCACGGTGCGGGCCCGGGCCGGCGCCGCCCTGTCTGCCGAGCCCGCCGACCGCGACGACGCCGTATCCCGGATCTGTTCCGTGGCCGCCTGGCTCCGTCATCAGGATGCCTCCAGTCCGGTTCCCTACCTGGCCCTGCGCGGCCTTCGCTGGGGCGAGTTGCGCGGCGGGGGAGCGGAAATCAACCCCACGCTGCTGGAAGCGCCGAGCACCGCCACCCGCACGGACTTGAAGCGCCTCTCCCTGGAGAATAGCTGGGCTGAAGTTCTGGAGCTCGCCGAGACGGCCATGGCCCAGACCTGCGGGCGAGGATGGCTGGACCTGCAACGCTACGTGGTGCGGGCCTGCGAACAATTGGGCGGCTCTTACGACCTGGTCTCTCTGGGCGTGCGCACCGAGTTACGCGGCCTGCTGGGCGATTTCCCGCAACTCGCGCGCATGACGCTGATGGACGATACTCCGACCGCCAACCCCGAGACCCAGGATTGGCTGCAAGGACTCGGCCAGGCTTCTGCTTCTCCCACCGACATGATGCTGGAGGTGGGCAACACGGACGGCTCTGCTGCCGCCGCGGGCCAGCCTGCCGATGCCTACGAATTGGCCAGCGGCGCCATGCGCGCCGGGCGCACTCAAGAAGCCGTCGAAATCATGGCCCGTGAGGCCAGCCAGGAACGCTCCGGGCGCGGCCGCTTCCAGAGAAAAATCCAACTGGCGAGCATTTGCATGGCCGCCGGATACGAGGCGGTGGCTTTTCCGATCCTCCAGGACCTCTTCCGCGAAATCGATGCTCGCGGGCTGGAAGCCTGGGAACCTCACGAGATGGTGGCCAAGCCTCTCCTGCTCTTGCTGAAGTGCATGGACAAGCTGGCGAAGGATCCCGACGAGCGCCAGAAGGTTTACGCGCAGATCTGCCGGCTGGATCCACTGCAGGCGCTCGAGTGCTCGAGGTAACCGATGGCCCGGCGGGATACAGAAGGCGAGGTCAAACTGTCGCTCCTGGACCGGCTGATTGACCAGGACCCCAAGTCGCGTTCCGAGGCCACCCCCAGCCGCTCCCAGACGATTCGCGAGCTCAAGGCTTCGCTCAAGCGCGACATCGAGTGGCTGCTGAATACTCGCCGCTACGAAGAGCTAGTGCTCAAGGACTCGCACGAGTTGCCGCAATCCCTGGTGGGTTATGGCCTGCCGGACATCTGCTCGGTTGGCACCCGTTCGGCCAGCGACCAGAAGCAGCTCTTGTGGAAGATGGAAGCGGCCCTCACCAATTTCGAGCCGCGCCTGGAAAGCGTCAAGATCTCGCTCGAGCCGGTCAGCCAGGGTGCGCGCATGCTCCGCTTCGTCATCGAAGGCTACTTGCGGGTGGACCCCGTCCCGGAGCACATCTCATTTGACACGCTGCTGGAGCTGAGCAGCGGGGAGTATCAGGTCCGCGGAGACGACCATGCGCGATGACCTGCTCCGGTATTACGAAAATGAGCTGACCTTCGTGCGCCAGATGGGCGCGGAGTTTGCCGAGCGCTATCCCAAGATCGCTTCGCGCTTGCTGCTGGAAAGCGATCAGTGCGCCGACCCGCACGTCGAGCGCCTGATCGAGGCCTTCGCCTTTCTCACCGCCCGCGTCCACCTGAAAATTGATGACGATTTCCCGGAGATCACCGAATCCCTGCTGGGGGTCCTCTACCCGCATTTCCTGCGGCCCATCCCTTCGATGTCGGTGGTTGAGCTGAACCTCGACCCGCAGCAGGGCAAGCTCTCCACCGGGTTAAAGGTGCCGCGCAATTCCGTGCTGTACTCGAAGCCGGTGGACGGGGTCAAGTGCATCTTCCGCACCTCTTACGAGACCACGCTCTGGCCGGTCTCTGTTTCCGAGGCGGTGTG
>JBGPJC010000212.1:0-2991 GCA_041485165.1 Terriglobia bacterium
CCCAGACGCGGCTTTCGCCGGGCAGCCCGCAACCCAGCCGTACGCGCAGAGTGCCCTTTTCGCGGATCTCGCGGATGGCCTGTTCGGCGTTGACCACCAGGTTCAGAAAAACCTGAATGAGCTGGCTGGAATCACCTACGACGTCGGGGATGCCCAGCTCGGGCACCACATCCACGGCCACGTTGTTGCGGCGGAGCGAGTAATCGTGCAGGTTCAGCGCGCGACGAACCACCTCAGCGAGCCGTACGCGTCCCTTATGGGGCGCGGGCGGCCGGGAGAAGGAGAGCAGGTCCTGGACAATGTCCGCGGCGCGGCGGGATTGCTGGTGAATCAATTCGAGCTGGCGGCGCGCCCCTGGCTCCTCGGTCCGCTCGCGGAGCATGTCGCTGACGGAAAGGATGGCGGTGAGCGGGTTATTGAGCTCGTGGGCCACACCGGCGATCATCTGCCCCATGGCGGCGAGCTTCTCCGTCTGCAGCACCTGCTGCTCGAGGCGGTTCAGCTCGGTGACGTCGCGGGCGGATGCGACGATGCCGGTGATGCGGCCCTCCGGGTCTTTGATGGGGCAGGCCACGGCGCGGAAAAGGCGCCAGCTCCCGTCTTTATGGAGAGTCCGGTACTCCACGCTGCCCAAAGTCTTCCCTCCTGAAATCAAATCGTGGAACATCGCCAGCAGAACCTCGCGGTGCTCGGGGGCAGTGCGGTCGCCGAGGCCAGTACCCACCATCTCCTCCGGCTGGTAACCCAAGGTTTCGCGGATACGATCGCTGACAAAGGTATACAGGCCCTGGGTGTCGAGCACCACGATCAGGTCGGGAAAGCTGTCAATCAGCCGCTGGGCGAACTCTCGCTCCTGGTGCAGCTTGATCTCCATCTCCCGGCGGGAGGTGATGTCCACCAGCGTGCCCTGGTAACGTGCCGATTTGCCGGAAGCGTCGCGGGTCACCGTACAGCTATCGAGGCAAAGGACGGCGGCGCCATCGCGGCGGCGCAGGGCCACCTCGCGGCTGCGCAGGCGGCCCTGCTCCTCGAGTTCGCGGATCCGGGCGGACCGATCGCCGGTGTCCAGGTAAATGTCCTCGGTTTTGACGGCCAGCAGCTCTTCCTTGCTGGAATAACCCAGCATGCGCACCAGCGCGGGATTGACGTCGAGGAAGCGGCCTTCCGGGGTGGAGAAGTAGATGCCCTCCTGAAGGGTTTCGAACAACTCGGCGAAGCGCGCCTCACTCTGGCGTTCCTGGGTAACGTCGCGGGCCAGGCAACTCGCCCCGTCCACCTCGCCATGGCGGACGATGGCGTGGACGATGCAATCGAAGAACAACACCTTGGCGGTTTTCTTCAAGCGCACACGCACCACGCCGCCCCAGTGGCGGCGCTCGAGGAAGCGCGGCAGACCTTCTTCCACCTCGGCGCGATCGGGCTCGCTCAGGAAGTCATCCAGCCGGCGGCCGACAATCTGCGAAAACCCCTCTTGCATGACCTCGGCAAAGCGGCGGTTGGCCGCCAGGATTACCCCGTCCAGGGAGAGAGCGAAGACCGCCTCGTCGAAACTGTCGATCAGGTCGCGGTAACCGCGCTGCGAACGGCGCACGACCTCCAGCAGCCGCTCGCTGTATTCATCCGAGGCCGGATCGTTGTCCGCGCTGCGGGAATCCTGGACCATATGCACCGTGGCACGCAGACGGTCCACCTCGCGCTTTTTCTGCCACACCAGCACGACCAGCAGCAGGATGAACAGGACAATGCCCGCGGGGAGGAGCCGGAACTGAATGTGCAGCGATTGGACTTTCTCCCAGGTTTGAGCGCCGACGGCAACGGCCAGAAGGAACAGCAGCAGCAGGCTCAGACGCCAGAGTTCGCGCTCCCGCTTTTCGTGCGTCGCCAGCACCTCGCGGGCGGAGCGGGGCTTCGACAGCGTCTCTTTTTCAGGCGCCGGAGAGTGCTCCGGCTGGGTGGACAGGCTGGTCATTTGCGCAAAAAGTTACCCGAAATGATTCTAATCGGCGGGGTTAAGGGCCGCAATCAGCAACTGGCGCACAGATTTCAAAACGACACGGGAGAAAAGTGTGATTCTGCGCGCTGTCTATCGGTTGGGAAGGACGGATACTTGTTTCGATTTCAGCAGGCGTTCGTCTTCCGTCACCAAGGTAAGTTCGAAGACCCTCGCAGTCGCCAGAAGGAATTTATCGGCGGGGTCGCGATGAGGGAGACGGATCTTGCCCATCTCGATGGCCACTTCGAGCGTGACCGGCGCTTCTCTGAGGGAAGCATTGTTAATGGATTGTCTGATCCAGTCGTCAGCCCCAACGGCCAAGACAAGGCGCCTCTTTTCGAGCAACACCATAAGTTCCCAGACGCTGATCGGTGAGAGCCAAAGCTCGTTTCCTTCGCTCTCCAGGGCTTCTGTGGCCTGCGGCCCAAGCTTCTCCGGAGCGAGCACGCTCCAAATCCAGATGTGAGTGTCGAGCAAAAGCTTCAAGAGCGGAAAACCTCCCAATCCCGCTCGTCGGTCGCGGGACTGACAATGTCACCGAGAATTTCACCGGTCCCAGCCATACAGCCAAGCCAACTCTTAGGGCGAGGCTTGGGTTGCGGAGGGACAACCTCGGCGACGGGCTTTCCAAACTTTGTGACTCGCACCGGCTTGCGGGTGCGGCGCACTCGCTCCAGGACGGCGAGGCAGGTGGCTTTGAACTTGGAGATGGCGATTTCTTCCATGGCCAGGAACCCTCCTTCTCTCTTGTACTATGGTCTGAAACCATAGTCAATATTATTTCGCGCGCGCGTTGAGACCCGATCTGGCGTTCTACCCCGACTCGTTCTCTCCTGCAATGGAATGGAAAGCAGGATTAGCCCGGATATCTCACCAGCATAGAAAAAATGTGCTGATTGAAATAGAAAAAGGCCGCTTTTTCGGGCATAACTGCGTTGTCGAGACGTAGTGAATGTCCGAACAGAGGCGGCCTTTTCATGACAGAGTGTACCCAGTCG
>JBGPJC010000213.1:0-2826 GCA_041485165.1 Terriglobia bacterium
AACCCGGAGGCCGGACGCAAGAAGCCTGGCTCCAAAGCGCCTGCGCCAAGCGGCCCCGCTGCCCCGGGCGCCAAAGCCGGAGTGTAGAGACTGGAAAATGGAAACTGGAAGCCAAGGTCCCGGGCGTTGTCGCAATGTGTTTGGCGTTTGCCAGTTTCCAATCTCTAAATTCCAATTTTCGTTCTAGCGATGCCACATGCTGCCACCGATCCGTTGAAGCACCGCGCCTGGGCGCAGTATCTCCCGGACTTGCACTTGGGCTTGCAGAACCTGCTGCAGCGCAAGCTGCGAACGCTGCTCACCATGCTGGGGATGATCTTCGGCGTGGCGGCAGTAGTTTCCATGCTCTCGATCGGCGCGGGCGCGCAGCAGCAGGTGATGGCCTTCATCGAGCAGCTCGGCGTGCGCAACCTGATTGTCGAAGCGAAGGAAGCGGTGGACTGGCAGGAGATGCGCGAACGGCGCAAGACCACGCCTGGGCTCACCTTCGCCGACCATCGGGTCGTCCGCGCCAATGTGGCTGGCATCGTTGAGTCCAGCCCCCGCAAGCGCTTCACTCCCTCGAAGCTCTTCCCCAAGCCGCAGCGGGATATGCCCGTGGTTTACGGCGTCACGCCCGCCTACCTGAAGATCAGCGGGCTGCGCATGGTGAGTGGCCGCTTCTTCGACAACGAGGAAAACGACCACGCCGCGCCCGTGGCGGTGCTCGGCGAAGGCGCGCGCGCCAACCTGTTTCCCCAGGAAGAGGCCGTCGGCAAGTTCATCAAGGTGAACGACCAGTGGCTCGAAGTGATCGGCGTGGTCGGCCCGCTGGTCTCCCTGCAGCAGGATATCGCTGGCGTTCCTTCGCAGGACCGCAACAACCTGATCTACACCCCGCTGAACGGGGCCGTTTTTCGCCTCGAAGACACCCGCAGCGGCCTGAAGGACGAAATTGACGGCATCTACTTGCAGCTCGAACAGACCGCGGACACCGTAAGCACCGCGGAAGTGGTGCGCGGCATCCTGAACGCCACCCATCGCAACGCCGGCGACTTCAGCGTGGTGGTCCCCGCCGAGTTGCTCGCCGAGCAGCGCCGCACCCAGCGCATCTTCGACGTCGTGATGGTCAGCATTGCTTCCATTTCTCTGCTGGTCGGCGGCATCGGCATCATGAACATCATGCTCGCCAGCATCCTCGAGCGCACCCGCGAGATCGGCGTGCGCCGCGCGGTGGGCGCCCGGCAGAAGGACATCGTGCGCCAGTTCCTGATTGAGGCAGTGCTGATCTCTTTCGCCGGCGGCATGATCGGGATTGGGTTTGGCTTCGGCATTTCGCAGGTGATTGCGGCCCTGGCCGGCTGGCAAACCATCGTCACCCCGGTTTCGATTGTGCTGGCATTCGCCGTGTCCGCTTCGGTGGGGCTCGTCTTCGGTATCTACCCGGCCACCAAGGCCGCGCGCCTCGACCCCGTCGAGGCCATCCGCTACGAGTAGCGCCGGCGCCTGCCGGCTGTTGGTTTTGGTTGCGACACTCACTCTGGGAGGTTTGGAATGAAAGCGACGCGGCTGTTCCTCATCCTGCTGGTTATTTTGAGCGCGAGTGTCTCGTTGTCCGCGCAGACTTTCCCCACGCCCAACTATTTCCGCCGCGTGGTGCTGCGCCCCGTGTCGCCCGCGCAGATTCCCGGGCCCGAGGGCCTGAAGGATTTCGTCGCCGGCGGCAAGCTGCGCCTCTCGCTCGACGACGCCATCCAGCTCACGCTCAAGAACAGCACCGATGTGCGCATCAATCAGCTCAGCTACGAAAATTCCCAGTTCGCCATCCAGCGCGCGTACGCTCCCTTTGACCCGCTGCTCACCGGCAGCTTCAGCGCCAATCGCTCCACGTCCGCCACGATTTCGCAGCTCGAGGGCGCCGCGGTGGCCTCCGCGCTCAGCCAGCAGACACAGTTCAATTACTCGCAGGCCTATCAGACCGGCACGCGCTACTCCATCGGCTTCAACGCCGGAAAATCGGTCACCAACAGCACCTTTGCCACCATCAACCCGTCGATTTCCTCCACCATGGCCTTCAACGTCTCCCAGCCGCTGCTGCGCAACCGCGGCCTGTTCCCCAACCGCGCTCCCATCGTGATTGCCCAGCGCAGCCAGAAGCAGTCGCGCGCCAACTTCGAAGTCCAGGTGAGCGATTCCGTGCAGCGCGCCATCGGCCAGTATTGGGACGTGGTGCAGGCCCGCGACAACCTCATCGTGCTGCGCAAATCCCTCGAGCTGGCCGAAGCCACCTACGCGCAGAACAAGCGCGCGCTCGAACTCGGCGCCCTGCCGCCGCTGGACATTTACCGCTCGGAATCGCAGGTGGCCACGCGCCGTGTCTCCGTCATTCAGGCCGAGTACCAGCTCAAGCAGCTGGAAGATGATTTCCGCCGCACCATCGGCGCCGACCTCGACCCCTACATCGGCGCGCTCGATCTCGACCTGGTGCAGCCCGCCGAGCCATCCGGCGATTTGCTCGTCCTGGATTCGCAGGAAGCGCTGCAGCGCGCGCTGGCCAGGCGCCCAGAGCTGGAATCCCTCCGCCTCCAGCTTCAAAACGACGACACCAGCGTGCGCCTGGCGCACAACTCCCTGCAGCCGGACCTGAACTTTTCCGCCTCCTACTCCTCCAGCGGCGTCGGCGGGAATCAAACCAACCCCACGCCGCCCCCGGCGATCCTGCGCGGCGGCTTCGGCGACGCGCTCGAGCAGCTTTCTGGTTTCGATTTTCCCGGCTACGGTTTCACCCTGCGACTCAGCTTGCCCATCCGCAACCGCTCCGCGGAAGCCGACATGGGCAGCGCGATG
>JBGPJC010000214.1:0-2743 GCA_041485165.1 Terriglobia bacterium
ATGCGCTTCTTGATTTCCGCCACGGCCGCGGCTGCTTCGGGCACGTTCACCGTGATGCGGACCATCTCGGAGCCTGCCTGCGCAAGTTCGAGGCATTGCTTCGCGGTAGCCGTCACGTCGGCGGTGTCCGTGTTGGTCATGGACTGGACGACGATGGGCGCGCCGCCGCCCACCTGCACCTTGCCCACCTTCACGCCGTGGGTCTTGTGCCGCGCGGTGCGGGCAGCGTCTTGTTCAGCCATGCGAACGAGCATCGGTCCGTTTCCCTATGGATTGTGCAGAACCGCTATTTTAGCGCGTTTTGCGTTGTTGCGCTGCTCCACTTTATGATGTAGAGTACTTCTCAATCGGAGGCGCCATGACGCTCTTTGATCTGCTGTTTATCGCCATCTTCTTGACCTCGGTTGTCCTGGTTCTCCGCAGTTTCTATCTCGCGCTGCGCGGTCGCCGTGAGAGGGCGGGGCGAATCCTGGTCTGGTGGGGAGGTTTCCTTGCGGTCTACCTCGGCATCGTGGTGGGCATTTCGCTGACGACCCCGCAGCGCGTGCTGCAGATGGGCGAGGACCGCTGCTTCGACGACTGGTGTCTCGCGGTGGACGGCGTCACACTGGCTCCTTCCATTGGCCAGGGGGAAGGAGCGGCGCGCGCCCAGGGCGTCTTCTACATTGTGACGATTCGGGTATCCAGTCGCGCGAAGCGCGTTTCACAGCGCGCCCCGGACTCGAAGGTAATCCTCACGGACCGTCAAGAAAGACGATACGATCCCTCCCCGGCAGGGCAAAAGGCTTACGAGGCGGCAAACGGCCCGAGCGCGCCGCTGAGTGCTCTGCTCCTCCCTGGCGCCTCCTTCACCACCGTGCGCGTGTTTGATCTCCCGAAAGACGCCGTGGATCCCGCTGCGATCGTGCTGCACGGCGAAGGACCGGGGCCAGGGTGGTTTGTCATCGGAGACGACTCGAGCCTTCTACACAAGAGGACGGCGATCCGGCTGAGAACTTCCGGGTCGTAAGACCCCGTAACGCAGCAAGCAACGCTCCTTTCGAGTTTCTACGCGGAAGCCGAATGCTGCCCGAGGCCCAGGGAGTCGGCGGCGCCGCGCATGGCGGCAATGCAGAAGGCGTCACTTCGGCCAACGCATGTGGACTTCCCCGGCGCGCGTAATCGCAGCGACAAAGGGTGGCTTGAACTTGCGACAAAACCGCCGCATTTTAGGCAGCGCGGTTTCTAGTGCCACGCTCATCTCCTGACCCGACATGTTTCCCGATGTGAAAACGAATTCGCGAATGCCATGCTGTTGCAGTGCGCGCCTTTCTAGGAAGTTGTAGCGGATTCGTTTGTCGGTGGTCAGTAGGATCCATCCCTTGGACCCGACCAAAGGCAACCACTCTTCATCTAGGATTCCTCGCTGAAAGTGGGCGAGATGCCGCTCGAAGCGGACGCGGAGTTTCCGCAAAGTTTCAAGAATCGCTTGAGAGTTGCACAGGTTTTCGTCGAGATAGAGAACAAACTCTTCAGGCTGCGATGGGGAGTGCTCGCTCCCATCGGATGGCTTCTTCGATCTGCTGCGGCGTGCAGCCATATTCTGCGGCCAAGTCCGCAGTCGACTCCCGGGCGTTGAAACGCGATGCGATTATAGCAGTCGAGATACCTGTGCCAGCCACGACCGGCTTCCCAAAGCCGATAAGAGGGTTAATCTCGACGGATTTCGGTTCTGAAGCCTTTGGCTGCACGACAAATGGGAAGAACCGAAAGAGTCCCTTGGGATCAACTTCCATCCTCTGAAGGTGCATCTCATAAAAGTCCAAGCTCAACTGATCGTATGGCCGAGACACATTGACGATGATTCCGAGCTTCTCGATGAAAAGATCTTTCTGGTCCGTGAGGAACGCCTGGTTGACCAGCGGATGGGGCTGTGGATAGTCTCTGCTGACCTTCAAGAGCGCAGCGCGGACTTTGGGCAGTTTGAGATTGTAGAGTTCTCGCATCCCGGCGAGGACATGACATTCCAATAGATTGAAAAACGAAAGCCGAACAGGGCTGGTCTCCGCAGGTTCGATGATAGGAGGCCTCTTCCTGAATCCCGTCAGCCAGTAGCGCAGAGTGTTGTACGGTACCTTCAGGTAGACCGCGGCCTCAATGAGGCCGTAGGCCGGATCTTCATAGAGCTTGATGTGAGGCGTGCTCATCGGGATGACACCGTCCTGCGTCCGGCGGTCTCTAGGTATCCTACCATCTGTGGAGACCGCCGGTGTCCAATTTTGGTGTCCTCGATTGCGAGGTCAGAGGACAGTCAATTGGGGTTTCCGCTCGTCGAGGAAGTCGCGGGTGGAGCGGGGAGGTGGCCGCCGAGGCCGAGGGAATCGGCCACGCCGCGCATGGCGGCAATGCAGAAGCTGATGTGCTCCTCGAGCGGAATGCCCAGCTCTTCGGCGCCTTTGCGGACGTCTTCGCGGTTGACGCCGCGCGCGAAGGCTTTGTCCTTCAGCCGCTTCTTCACCGAAGCCGTTTCCAGGTCCAGGACGCTCTTGCTCGGCCGCACCAGCGCGCAGGCCGTAAGGAAGCCCGCCAGCTCGTCGCAGGCGAACAGCGTGTGTTCGAGCGGCGACTGCCGCGCCACGCCGCTGTAGTCGGCGTGCGAAAGGATCGCGCGGATCATCTCTTCCGGGTAGCCGCGCTCGCGGAGAATCTTCGAGCCTTCGTAGGGATGCTCCTCGGTGGGATGATGCGCGTCGTTGGGCCAGCG
>JBGPJC010000215.1:0-2637 GCA_041485165.1 Terriglobia bacterium
CGCGCTCGCGCAGTGCGTTGGATTCCTCACCCAGCACGATGCGTCCTTCCAACTGCAGTACGGTGACGCCGTCCATTTCCCGGCCCGCGATTTTTAGTGGCACGTCTCCTACCTCCTTTTCCCTTTGTAACGCCGGATCCAGCTCTCCGGACCACCCGGCAAAATCAAGCCTGACGCTCGCTGGCTCGGCCAGCTTTGCAGCGCCCCGTTTTCCGTCCTCAGGATCAGTAATGATCCGAGCAGGACATGTAATAGCCGCAGCGCGTGCAGACCAGCTTGCACCGCAATGACTCGAGGCGGGCCGAGCACACCGGGCAGAATTCGCAAGCGCTTCCCGCCGGGGGCTCTAGCTCCCCAGCTTGCGCCTCTGCGTCGGCAACCTCCCGGCTGTCCATCATAAGGCGGGATATGTATAACACACCCTGCCTCAAGCGGAAAGCGGAAGAGGCAAACCTCCGCTCCGGCCGGGCCCGGACACTCGGTTTGGCGGGGTCACCTTTCGGGGGTATACTGCGTCTAATAGTCAGGAGAGCTATGGGAACGCCTGCTCGCCTCTGTGTTTCGCTTGCCGTTCTGCTGGGCGCTGCGCCGGCCCTGGTGGCTCAGACGCGCGGCCATCAAAGCGCCCCGGTGCGAGTCATTGTGCCCGCCACACGGCGCGCCACGCAGATGCGCCCTGCGGTCACCACGACGCCGGGCACGCGCATTGTCGTCCTTAACAGCACCGCGACACCGATCACTCCTGATCTGCTTCTGGGCATTTTCCCGACGCCCGGTCTGGGCTTTGATTACGTCCATCTGGCAGCCATTAACCATGGCGCCGGTGTGCGCGCTTTGATTGACCCCATTACCCAGCACGAACTGGCTCTGGCGCGAGCCATCCGCCGGGAAACCCCCGGGTTCGTGGCAACATTTCCGACTTTCTTTGGGGAAACCCCGGTGATTACAGTCGAGCCTTCTATCGTGGTGGTGCAGCAGCCCGCGCCTCCCCCGGTGCCGGCCGAAAACACGGAAAAGTCCCGCGCCGCCAACGCAGAGCCGCCGCCTCCGGTTGAACCGCTGCGCGACGCGGGCGATTTCGTCCTGGTGCGGCGCGACGCCGGCTTGCTGTTCGCCGTGGCGTTTACAACCGGCTCGGACCGCCTGACCTATGTCACCCACGAAGGCGTCCGCCGGACGTTGCCCCTGGCCGAGCTCGACTTCGATGCCACCGAGCGCATCAACGAAGAGCGCGGCACGCCTCTGCAGCTTCCTCAGACTCAGACCCGCCGCTGACTGCTTTTTACTGTCATCCTCGCAGGATAAACATTCCGTCTCAGACGCCACGATTAAGGAGATTTGTACGGCTCCGGCATGATGAAGCCGTTCGAAACCGGCAAGACAGCGCGTTCGAACTGTATGGTGGTGTGGGTGATGTGAAAATCGTGGGAGAGCAGTTCGCGAATCCGCCGCAGGACGTCCTCGCTCTTGTCCATGTGCATGTCGGGGATGCGCACGTGGCAGGAGAGCGCCAACAGATCGCTGCCCAGCGTCCAGATGTGAACGTCGTGGACTTCCTGAACGCTCTCGACCGCGAGAATGGCGCGCGCCACTTTTTCCAGGTCCACCTCCCGGGGCAGGCCTTCCAGAAGGATATGGCTGCTCTCTTTGAGGATGCCGCGGCTGGACCACAGGATCAGCAGGCCGATCACCAGACCGAGCAAGGGATCGATCCAGTGCGCTCCTGTCCAGGCAATCAGCAATGATCCGATGAGGATTCCGGCGCTCGCGGCAGCGTCACCGGCGTTGTGGATCAGCACGCAGCGCACGTTCAAGTCGCGCCGGCCGCGCAGCAGGCCCAGCGTGATTCCGGCATTCACCCCCAAGGCCAGCAGCGACAGCCAGAACATCACTCTGTCGTGCACCTCGACTGGTTGCAGGAAACGCTCAACGGCAAAGTAGATCAGGAAGAAGGCTACGAACAGCAGCAGCAGGGCATTGGTAAACGCGGCGAGGATCCCCGCGCGGTGATAGCCGTAAGTCTTCTCGGCGGTCGGGGGGCGCTCGGCAAGACGCAAAGCGTACCAGGAGATCAGCAAGGTAGGCAGGTCAGAAAGGTTGTGGATGCCATCGCTTACCAAGGCCAGGGAGTGGGCCAGGGTGCCGCCGATCAGCTCAGCAGCCACGAGCAGGACGGTGGCCGCCACCGAGGCCTGCATGACACCTTTCATCCCCCGCGCCAAAGAGAGATGCGGGTGGCCGTCGGCGTGGGAGTGACCGTGAGCGTGGCCGTAGTGCGCCATACAAGAATTCTACCTCAGCCACCGCCCGCGCACCCGCTGCCAAACGCCGGGAGGGTTCCCTCCCGGCGGCCCTTTCTTGGCAGGCACCGCCGGGCGGAAAGGAAATTGACTTCCAGTAGCGCGGACGCCTAGTATGAAGCACTCCGTTCCCCACGCGATTGACGACTAGCGGAGAAGACTGGGGCCGAAGAGTTGTCTCGGAAAATATTGCGAGATGTCGTCTACGAATACCAAACTGACCTTCTGGGGAGTGCGCGGCTCGACCCCCACGGTCGACCGCAGCACATGGCGCTACGGCGGAAATACGCCCTGCCTCGAGCTGCAAGCCCCGGACGGCACCCGCTTCATCCTGGAC
>JBGPJC010000216.1:0-2603 GCA_041485165.1 Terriglobia bacterium
CCAATGCCCACCCGGGTGGAATTCTGGGCAGGGACTTTTGTTTCAGGACGAGGGCTTTCCCACGGACGACGGCGGCGAGTATGGCGGCGCTCAGCGCAGCGCCTCGGCCAGCGCGCGGAGCAACTCCGCCTCCTGCTCCGGGAACACGGTGCGCAGATCGATGACCAGCCGGTCGTCTTCCACCCGCGCGATGACCGGGTGACCTTCGGCTGGCCGGCGCAGCCGGGCTTCAATTTCTTGGGCGGAGCGCCCCAGGGTGGAAAGTTTCACCAGGAACGCGGGCAGTTGCTGGTCCGGAGTTGATCCGCCGCCGACCAGCGACGCGCCCGGCGCGACGATAATCTCCGCCTCGCCCTCCGGCAGCACCGCGGCCAGCGCCGTGGCCAGCGCGTGCGCGCGCTGCTCGAGTTCGCCGATTGGAAGCCGGATCATGCGCAGCGCGGGAATTTCGTCCAGCGCGCCGCGCAGGACCGCCGCCAGCGTCGCCCCGACCGCTGAGATGGTCAGCTTATCCACGCGCAGAGCTCGATACAGCGGAGCGCGGCGGATGCGCTCGATGATTTCGCGTCGCCCGGCGATGATGCCGGCCTGCGGTCCTCCGAGCAACTTGTCGCCGCTGAAAGTGACCACATCGGCGCCGGCTGCGATGCTGGCCCGCGCCACCGGCTCTTCCAGCCCGTAAGGCGAGAGGTCCACCAGACAGCCCGAGCCCAGATCTTCGTATACCGGCAGCCCGCGGCGGCGCCCCAACTCGGCCAGCTCGGCCAGCGACGGCCGGCCCGCGAACCCCACAATGCGGAAATTCGACGGATGCACGCTCATCAGCAGGCGCGTGTGCTCGTTGATGGCGCGCTCGTAGTCGGCCAGGTGCGTGCGGTTTGTCGTCCCCACTTCGCGCAACACTGCGCCGCTTTCCGCCATGATGTCCGGGATGCGGAAGCCGTCGCCGATTTCCACCAGCTCGCCGCGCGATACGATGGCTTCTCCGCCCCGCGCCAGGGTGTGCAGCACCAGAAATACCGCCGCGGCATTGTTGTTGACCAGGATGGCGGCTTCGGCGCCGAGGACGCGGGCCAGCAGCCGCACGGTGTGGACATCACGCTTGCCGCGCGCGCCGCTCTCCAGATCGTATTCCAGGTTGGAGTATTGTCCGGAGACCTCGCGCAGATGCTCGAGCGCCGCGGCGCCCAGCGGCGCGCGGCCGAGGTTGGTGTGCAGGATCACTCCCGTGGCGTTGATCACCGGCCGCAGCGAGTGGGCCAGATCGGCATCGAGGCGCGCCAGCACCTGTGCTTCTATACGCGCAGGGTCCAGCTCGGCCTGGCCGATTTGCGGCTCGCGGGCGATGCGCGCGCGCAACTCCTCCAACTCCGCCCGCGCGGCTTCCACCAGCAGCGCCCGTCCGGCGCGCAATTCCGCCGCCGCAAGCAGCGGCCGTCGCAGCAGGTCGTCCACCGCCGGCAGCAGCCGGAAAAGGGCTCCCGCCTGGGCTGAGTCTTTCGGAGGCATCCGGGAAATCATACACCAAGGCGCAGTGAGGGGCGCGGGAGCGGCGGGTGGAAGTATCCTTGACGACAGACCCCAGTTGACCTCCTCTCGCCCGCCAATTAGGATGGGGTTTCGTGCGGAAGGTCTATGGCCACCACAGATGAAGATTTGAGCCAGTTGGAACGCACTATCCGCGTTCTGAAAATCGAGTACGAACAGTACTTCGGGGGCGGGCGCCCGCGTCCGCCCTCGGATACGCAATGGCGCTGCGACCAACTGATCAAGCGCTACTCCGACCGCACCGCGGAGATCAGCTTCGCGCAGCGCTTCCGCTACAGCAACCTCGCCCAGACCTACGCCAAGTATAAGGATATCTGGGGCAAGCGCCTGCGGCAGAAAGAGGAAGGCGTGGTGCAGCGCCACTTTGGCGCCGCCGCCCGGGCCATCGAGGCTGAGCGCGCGCGAAACGCCCCGGCGCTTGAGGCCGCAGGCCGCGCCTTAATGGTCGAGCGCCCGGGCGGTTATGTGGTGGCCTGTTCGGACCCCGAACGCGAGAAGCAAAAGGTCGAGGAACTCTTCCGCGTCTTGGTCGAGGCCAAGCAGAAGGCCGGCGAAAAAGTGGATTCGCTCTCCCTGGAAACTTTTTCCACTTTCGTGCGGCAGAAGACCGCGGAGCTTAGAGAGCAGAACAAGTGCGAAGAAGTGGAATACGCCATCCAGCTCGAAGGCGGCCAGGTAAAGTTCAAGGCCCGCGTCAAAGCGTAGCTATCTGCTCGAGATCGCCCCTCATTCCGCAGAGCGTTCGCTCACCAGCGGCGGCAAGACCCCGGCGTGCGGCATTTCTTCTGTTCTCGATTTTTCCCTCCCCGCGTAGAATGTGAACTCTTTTCCGCGTCGGCAGCAGTCCGCTGCGGAAGACGCTGATTTCACGTAGGAGAAAGAGTTGGCCATCGAGCGCGCACTGCTCAGCGTATTCGACAAGACCGGCGTGGTGGACCTCGCCCGGGAGCTCGCCGCGCTCGGCATCGAACTGGTCTCGACCGGAGGCACCGCGCGGCTGCTGCGCGATGGTGGTCTTGCCGTGCGCGATGTCGCTGAGCTGACTGGCTGGCCGG
>JBGPJC010000217.1:0-2588 GCA_041485165.1 Terriglobia bacterium
AGCCGCTCGCCCTTGCGCTCGTCAGGGACGCCGGTGACAGCAAAGACTTGCTCGGTTACTCCGGCCAACTCCTGAAGTTTTTCTTCTACTTTGCCGTGTGGCACCATTTCGCCGCCAATCTTGCTGAAGCGGCTGAGGCGGTCGGTGATGGTGAGGAAGCCGTCCTCGTCCTGCGAGGCGATGTCGCCGGTGACGTACCAGCCGTCGCGCAACGCCGCGGCTGTTTTCTCCGGCTGGCCGAGATAGCCCTGCATTACGTTTGGGCCGCGGACCAGCAGCATCCCCGGCCGGCCGAGGGTCACCGGCACGATGCTTCCCGCCTCAAGCGCTTCCGTGTCCACCACGCGCACGCTGATGCCCGGCAGCGGATGCCCGATGCGCCCGCGCTTTGCGCCTACCTGACGGAAACCGGGGGCGCGGAAGCCCGGCGCATTGACGGCGACCACCGGCGAGCACTCTGTCGCGCCGTAGCCCTCCAGCGGACGGATACCGTAGGTGTCCAGGAACGCATCGGCCACACGTTCGGGAAGTTTTTCCGCTCCCACCAGCACATATTGCAGGCTGCCGAACTGCTCCGGCGCGGCGCGGCGGATGTAGGCCTGCAAGAATGTAGGCGTGGAGAGCAAAAACGTCACGCGGTACTGCTCGACCAGCGCGCCGATGGCCCGGGCATCAAGCGGGCTGAGGTGATAGACCACGCCCAGGCCGAGCACCGCGGGCATCATCAGCGTCACGGTAAATCCAAATGAATGGAAGAAGGGCAGGATGCCGAGGATGCGGTCGTCTTTATCGAGGAAAAATGTCTGGCCGACCTGCTCGATGTTGGCGGAGATGTTGGCGTGGGTGAGCACCACGCCTTTGGGGTCGCCGGTGCTGCCGCTGGAGAAAATCACCGTGGCAGGATCGTGGAGCGCGGGGCGTTTGCGCTGCCCGAGCGCGGCGAACAGCAGAGGCGCCGGCAGCAGGCGCGCTATGAACCAGGCCAGCAGCTTTTCCGTCGCTCTCGCTCCGGCGCCCACTTCTTCGATGTAGAGCACGCGGCCGGGGACTTGGACCTTGACACGATCCAGCAGAGCGCGTGCGGTGATCACCGTCTCCAGGCCACACTGCTGTGCGCAGGAAGCGAGCACTTCGTTCGACGCGGTGTAGTTCAGATTGACGGGAACTTTGCCAAGCAGCAGCGCGGCGAAATTCACCAGCGCGCCCGGGACCGACGGCGGCAGAAGGATGCCGACCATTGTTTGCCCCTGCCAGTGCGGGCGCAGCCTCCGCGCTAGCAGGACCGCGCGCGTTAGCGCCCCGCCGAAATTAATTTTTCCCGCTTGCCCGTCGGCCATGGCAAAGCGCCAGGGGTGCAGCCGCGCTGTGCGCACCAGCGCGCGGTCGAGCGTGGGCAGCCGCTCGACACGATGGAAGAAGGCCTCGCTGCCCAGCTCTTCAACCGCCTGGCGGACCTGGAAGGGGGTCGAATCCGGCGGCATGGGCTTGCCAAAACTCACCGTGACGCGGTAGGGGATTTGCCGCGGCATCTTCCACAGAAAACGCCCGCGCTCGAAACTGAAGATGCTGCCCCACACGCCGTCCAGGTTCACCGGCACGATGGGCGCCTCGACGCCTTTCATGATGCGCTCGAGCCCGCGGCGGAAGGGGAGCAGATGGCCGACGCGGGTGATTTGTCCCTCGGCGAAGATGCACACTACTTCGCCCGCGCGGATGGACTCAGTGGCGTCGCGCAGCGAGCGGAGCATGTCGCGCGGGCGGAGCTGCGAAGAGATGGGAATGGCGCGCAAGATTTTGGCGAAGGGCTTGACCACCGGGTGGTCGTAGATGCCCTTGAACATCAGGAAGCGGATGGGACGGTCAGTGGAAGCGATCAGCAGCAGCGCGTCTACCAGGGAAAGGTGGTTAGAGACAAATAGTGCGCCACCGCGCGCCGGAATGTTGTCGCGTCCCGCCACGCGGATGCGATAGAGGGTATGGGTGGCCATCCACAACACCAACCGCAGCAGCGAATCGGGCAACAGCCAGACGATGTAGACCGTGGCGAAGAGCGTCAGGATCGAGCCAACCAGAAATGTCTGCCCCGGCCGCAGATGCAGGATGCCGAAGAAAATCTTGGGTCCTGCCGCGGCGGCAAACACGCCAATCCAGGATAAGACTCCCGCCGTGGCGATGGTGGCACCACGGCGCCCTTCCTCCGGCCGGTGCTGGATCAGGGCGTTGATGGGGACGGCATAAAACCCGGCGAAGAAACCGAGCAGCGCGAGGAGGACGGCGAAGCCCCAGAAGGTGAGATGCGGCAGGGAGAGCAGCCCCCCGAAGAAGGTCATGCCCACCGCGCCCAGCGGGATGAGGCCGTACTCGATCTTGTTCCCGGATAGATAGCCCGCTGCCAGGCTCCCCAGACCAATGCCCACGGCCAGAATGGCCTGCAGATAGCTGTTGTGGGTCTCCTTCAGGTGCAGGACATCGGAGCCGTAGAGAATAATCAGCGGTTGCAACAGGGCGCCGAGGAACCAGAAATACGTGTTGCCCAGGATGGCAAACCACAGCACGCGGTCGCCGCGCATGTGCTGGATTTCCCGCCA
>JBGPJC010000218.1:0-2565 GCA_041485165.1 Terriglobia bacterium
AAATTCGTGATTGCCAGCCGCCGCGATTTCGAGTTTGCCCGCGACTTCACCGCCACGCACCGCCTCGATCGCCGCGTCCGCCAGGTGATTTTCTCGCCGTCGCATCCCGACCCGGCGGGCAAGTGGGCGGGGATCGAATCGCGCCTGCTGGCGGAATGGATTCTCGCCGACGGTCTGCCGGTCCGGCTGGGCTTGCAACTCCACAAATTCATCTGGGGCGCGGACGCGCGGGGGGTTTGAGCAGCAGGGCATGACGGAAAAACCCAAAGCGGTGGTGCTCCTGTCCGGAGGGATGGATTCCTGCGTGACCGCGGCCATTGCCGCGCAGGAGCACCGTCTCGCTCTGGTCCACACCAGCTACGGGCAGCGCACCGAGCGCCGCGAGCGCCTGGCCTTCGAGCAGATCGCGCAGTTTTACGGCGTGCACGATCGCCTGGTCGCCCGCTTGGAACATTTCGCGCAAATCGGCGGCTCGGCGCTCACTGACGTCTCCATCCGCGTGCCGGAGAGCGGCCCCACGCCCCCCTCGGACAAGCCTGCGGGGATTCCCGTCACCTACGTACCCTTCCGCAACGCGCACCTTCTCTCCGTGGCGGTGAGCTGGGCGGAGGCCATCGGCGCGGGTTCCGTGTGGATCGGCGCGGTGGCTGAAGACAGCTCCGGCTATCCCGATTGCCGCCCGGAGTACTACCGCGTTTTTCAAGAACTGGTGCGCGTCGGGACCCGCCCGGAAACGCAGATCGAAATCGTTACCCCCGTGATTCTGCTGCGCAAAAGCGCTATTATCCGGCGGGGCATCGAGTTGGGAGCCCCGCTGCATCTCACCTGGTCGTGCTACCAGAGCGAGGAAGACGCCTGCGGGGCCTGTGATAGTTGCCTGCTCCGCCTGCGGGCGTTTGCCGAGGCGGGTGTACCTGACCCGATTCCCTACCGCGCGAGAGTCGCGCCGTACTAGAATGTTTTCGAGCGTCCAAGGAGGTCGGAAATCCTCATGATGCGCAAATTCGCAACATTGATTGCCGCGGTCCTGGTGACCGCCGCTGGAATGTGTCTCGCGGCCCCGTTTGCCATGGCCCAGAACATGGGTTCCTTAGTCGGCCAGGTGAAGGACTTGGAGGGCAAGCCTTTTCCCGACGTTACCCTGATCATGAAGAACGACGAGTCGGGCCTCACCTTTACAGTCAAGACGGATAAGAACGGCAACTTCACCCAGATCGGCATGCGCCCCGGCATCTATTCGGTCACCTGCAAGGCCAAAGACAAGGTCATTTACGAAACCAAAGTGCGCGTTACCTCCGGGGAAGAGGCCAAGCTGAATCTCAATTTCAAGGAGCTGCAGTCCCAGGAAAGCTCCGAGCGCCAGGCCGCGCGGAAAAAGCAGGAGGAAGAGTCCAAAAAGTTCGAGGGCATGAGGGGGCACTTTGACGCCGGCCGGGCGAAGATGGAAGAGGCGCGGGTGGCAAAGGCCGAAATGATGAAGGCCCCTGCCGACCAGCGCGCGCCCATGCAGGAGAAGTTGAATGCCACCTACCAGGAGGCCATCAACGAATTGGACCTGGCGGTGAAGGCCGCGCCGGAGAAGGAACCAAACCTCCCCATCCTGTATTACACGCTGGCCTCGGTTTACGATGCCGCGGGAAAGAACGATGAGGCCATCGCCGCTTACCAGAAAGCCATCGAGCTCAAGCCCACCGAGGCCGGTTACTACAACAACCTCGGCAACGTTCTGGCTCGCGTGGGAAAGATTCCCGAGGCCGGTCAGGCTTACGAAAAATCAGCCAGTCTGGATCCCGCCAATGCCGCTTCGGCGTGGCTCAACTTCGGGATCGTGCTCTACAACGCCAACAGGCTTAAGGATGCCTCTGAACCGCTGCGCAAAGCCACCGCGCTCAGCCCCAAGAACGCCGACGCCTGGTATCTGCTCGGCGCCTCCCTGCTCGCCAGCATCGATTCCAAGCAGGACAAGGACGGCAAGCTCACTTACGTGATCCAGCCGGGCACCGCGGAGGCCTACCAGAAGTACCTGGAACTCGCCCCCACCGGCCGCTTTGCCAACGATGCCAAGGCCGCGCTGTCCGGCCTGGAAGCTCTTGGGGCCGGCGTTGAAACCAAGGTCAAGGTCAGGAAGAAGGGCTAGAACTCTCTCATCCCTGATGATTGTGCCTGGCTGCCCGCGCCGTGCCGTCACTTTGCCGATCTTGTAGCGCGGCCCTTCAGGGCCGCAGCTTGCCTTCAGACTCTCAGATCTCGTCAAGTTTGCGCAGCAGCGCCTGGAGCAGTGCGCTCTGCCGCGCGGCATTGAGCTTTCCGCCCTCCGCGGTCAGATAGAACACGTCAATTGCTTTCTCCCCTTGCGTGTCCACCAGCGCGACTTCCAAATTGAAGCCGGTTTCCGCCAGCACTGAGCTGATCCCGTAGAGAAGTCCGGGGCGGTCACGCGTGACGATTTCGAGCACGGTGCTGTGGGTCGAAGACTCGTCATCGAAGCGAACCTCGGTGGTGACGGCCCTCCGCCGGCGCGGCGTGGCGGGGCGGCGCATGCGCCCCTGCAGGAGAGAATCGAGA